>DWYY01000194.1 GCA_019118445.1 Candidatus Eisenbergiella merdipullorum
ATAAAGTGGAAATTGACGGAAAGAAATATTCTCCGCAGGAGATTTCCGCAATGATCCTGCAGAAGCTGAAAGCAGATGCGGAAAACTATCTTGGTGAAAAGGTGACGGAGGCGGTCATCACCGTTCCTGCTTACTTCAATGACGCACAGCGTCAGGCTACCAAGGATGCAGGCAAGATCGCCGGCCTGGATGTAAAGCGTATCATCAACGAGCCTACAGCCGCTGCACTGGCTTACGGCCTTGATAATGAAAAAGAACAGAAGATCATGGTATACGACCTTGGCGGCGGTACCTTTGATGTATCTATCATTGAGATCGGCGACGGCGTCATCGAGGTCCTTGCAACCAACGGCGATACGCATCTTGGCGGCGATGACTTTGATAACAAGATCATCGAGTGGATGGTGAGCGAGTTCAAGAAACAGGAAGGCATTGACCTGTCCGGCGACAAGATGGCCATGCAGAGACTGAAAGAGGCTGCAGAGAAGGCGAAGAAGGAGTTGTCCAGCGCGACGACTACCAACATCAACCTGCCTTTCATCACTGCAACGGCAGAAGGCCCTAAGCATTTTGATATGGATCTGACAAGAGCGAAATTCGACGAGCTGACCCATGACCTGGTTGAAAAGACGGCCATCCCGGTTCAGAACGCCCTGAAGGATGCGGGCATTACGGCAGCCGAGCTCGGTAAGGTGCTGCTGGTCGGCGGCTCCACACGTGTTCCGGCCGTACAGGAAAAGGTTAAGATGCTGACCGGCCATGAACCCAGCAAGACCCTGAACCCGGATGAGTGCGTTGCGATCGGCGCTTCTATCCAGGGCGGTAAGCTGGCAGGTGATGCAGGCGCAGGCGATATCCTGCTTCTGGATGTTACGCCTCTGTCCCTTTCCATCGAGACGATGGGCGGTATCGCGACCAGGCTGATCGAGAGAAATACAACGATCCCTACCAAGAAGAGCCAGATCTTCTCAACGGCAGCGGATAACCAGACGGCAGTTGACATCAACGTGCTGCAGGGCGAAAGACAGTTCGCAAAGGACAATAAGTCCCTCGGCCAGTTCAGACTGGATGGTATCCCGCCGGCACGCCGTGGCGTTCCGCAGATCGAGGTTACCTTTGATATCGATGCAAACGGTATCGTGAATGTATCTGCAAAGGATCTGGGAACAGGCAAGGAACAGCATATTACCATTACCGCCGGTTCCAATATGTCTGAGGATGAGATCAACAAGGCTGTGAAGGAAGCGGCTGAGTATGAAGCTCAGGATAAGAAGAGAAAAGAAGCGATCGATACCAGGAATGAAGCGGATTCCTTTGTGTTCCAGACCGAGAAGGCCCTGGAGGATGTGGGAGATAAGATCCCTGAATCCGAGAAAGCGACTGTTCAGGCGGATCTGAACGCTTTGAAGAGCCTGCTGGAGCAGACGAAGGATCAGGAAATGACGGATTCTCAGGTATCTGAGATGAAGGCTGCACAGGAGAAGCTGATGCAGAGCGCGCAGAGCCTGTTCTCCAAGGTTTATGAGCAGGCACAGCAGCAGGCTGGCGGCGGCCAGGCGGGCGCAGGCCCTGACATGAACAATGCAGGCGGAAATGCGGGTGCAGGCAGTTCCGCTCCCGAAGATGATGTGATTGACGGAGACTTCAGAGAGGTATAAAATAGGGGATGCCGCATTATGCGGATCAACCTGATAGAAAAAAGACAGAATTATTAACATCAGGGGGCACTGCCGTGTCCCTTGATGTTGTGTCCTAAGTTTTTGGAGGATTGAGATGGCGGAACAGAAGAGAGATTATTATGAGGTCCTTGGCGTTGACAGAAATGCCGATGAGGCCACATTGAAAAAAGCATACAGAGTCCTCGCCAAAAAATATCATCCTGATACCAATCCCGGCGATAAGGAAGCAGAACAAAAGTTCAAGGAGGCTTCCGAGGCTTATGCCGTTCTCAGCGATCCTGAGAAGAGACGTCAGTACGATCAGTTCGGTCATGCCGCTTTTGATGGCGGCGCAGGCGGCGGTTTTGGAGGGTTTGATTTTAACAGCGCTGATTTCGGGGATATTTTTGGCGACATATTCGGAGATTTCTTCGGCGGCTCCCGGAGAGGGGGGCGTGCGGGCAACGCTCCGATGAAAGGCGCAAATCTGCGCACAAGCGTCCATATTACTTTTGAAGAAGCGGTGTTCGGCACCACCAAGACCATAGAACTGAATGTAAAAGATGAATGTAAGACCTGTCACGGAACCGGAGCAAAGCCCGGAACCCAGCCTGTTACCTGCCCTAAGTGCGGCGGCAAAGGCCAGGTGGTCTTTACCCAGCAGTCTTTCTTCGGAACTGTCCGTAACGTGCAGACCTGTCCGGACTGTAACGGAACCGGTAAGGTGATCAAAGAGAAATGTCCGGACTGCCATGGCAGCGGCTATGTGCCGATGCGTAAGCGTTTTGAGGTGGATATCCCTGCCGGAATCGATAACGGTCAGTGCAAACGTCTTGCAGGACAGGGAGAACCCGGCGTAAACGGCGGACCCAGAGGTGATGTGCTGGTGGAGGTGATTGTTGGCCGTCATCCCATTTTCCAGCGTCAGGACTACAACATCTTTTCCACGGTTCCCGTTTCCTTCCCGGTCGCTGCGCTGGGCGGAGAGATCCTGATCGATACCGTGGACGGAAAGGTTGTCTATGACGTGAAGCCCGGAACCCAGACGGATACCAAGGTACGCCTGAAGGGGAAGGGAGTTCCCAATCTGCGCAATAAGGATGTGCGCGGAGACCATTATGTGACCCTGGTTGTCCAGGTGCCTGACCGGCTTTCCGGAGAGGCAAAGGAACTTCTGAGAAAATTTGATGAAGTCACCGGAGACAGCCTCAACGCGGCGAAGAGAATGACGGGAGCCGCTCCGGAAGGAAAAGAGAAGGAAAAAGAAGGCAGAAAAAAGAGAGGCTTCTGGAAATAGCCGATGTTAGCGGCCGGAACCGGTACAGTTGAGCTGAGAGGTTCCGGCCTTTTTTCGTGGGAAAGATCGGAGGGAAGCGTTTGGGGAGGTTATATGAGGCTGTTTTCCAAAAAGGATCCGGTGCAGGCCGAGCTGGAGAAAGTGAAGAAACAGGAAGAGAAATTCCTGCAAAAGAACAGCGAGCGGAAGGAGCTGCCGCTGAATCGGGTTTTACGGGAAAAGATCCCCGATAAACTGCAGGAAACTCTGGAGGCGGCTTTTGCGAAAGCCTTTTCCCTCATTTTTGAAAAGGGAACCGGACTGATAGAAAAAACCTACCGCAAAGAAGAGCTGGAAAAAAGAAGCAGCATCCGGCAGTATGCGGTGGATGTGAGAGGCGATCGGAAGTCCCTGAAGAGTTTTTCAAGACAGGCGGCAGGAAGCGGAGCGGGAAATACGCTGGTTTCTGCTGCAGCCGGCGTGGGGATGGGGTTTCTGGGCATCGGCATTCCAGATATTCCGCTGCTGACGGGAATGATGCTTCGAAGCATTTATGAGACGGCTCTTCATTATGGATTTTCTTATGATGCCAAAGAGGAGAAGCGTTTCATTCTGCTCCTGATCCAGGGAGCAATGACCCATGGGGAAAGGCTTGAACGCGTCAATGATGAACTCAATTTTTTCATGGAACACGGATGCTTTTCTCAGGAGGAAGGGATGGAGGAAATGATCCGCCGTACTGCAGGTATCCTCTCCGACGAGCTTCTGTATATGAAGTTCCTTCAGGGAATTCCCGTCGCGGGCGTCATCGGCGGAGCAGGAGACGCGGTGTATATGAACCGTATCAGCGAATACGCAAGACTGAAATATCACCGGAGATTCTGCCTGAAAAGACAGAGAGAGCTGAAAGAGTCTGAAGCGAAACCGCGTAAAGCCTTGTGATATCCGTTCCCTTATGCTACAATAAAAAACCGGATATGAGCGCACCGGAGTCCTGGCGCTTTGAAATGGAGAAAAAAGATCAGAGAACAGCAATCCCGGAAGGAAGAGAAACAGATCACAGAGCATAAAAAGGCAAAGGAGCTGACGGCAGCCATGAAATGGAAGAAATTCAGGATCAAGACGGTGACGGACGCGGAGGATATCATCATCAGCGCCCTTTATGACATCGGGCTGGAGGGCGCGCAGATCGAAGACAAAGTACCCCTTTCCGCTGCAGAAAAGGAGCAGATGTTCGTGGACATCCTGCCGGAGGGCCCGGAGGATGACGGGATCGCCTGGCTCAGCTTTTTCGTGGAAGAGACGGATGGCGGAAAGCTCCTTGTGAACGGTGAGGAGACGACACAGGAAGCCGTCCTGGGATCCGTGAAGGAAGTGCTGGAGGATCTGCGCGCCTACTCCGACATTGGGGAGGGAAGCATCACCGTGGACGAGACGGAGGATGTGGACTGGATCAATAACTGGAAGCAGTATTTTCACCAGTTTTACATCGACGATCTGCTGGTGATCCCTTCCTGGGAAAATGTGGACGAGAAGGATCAGGACAGGATGATCCTGCATATCGATCCCGGAACCGCTTTTGGAACCGGCATGCATGAGACCACGCAGCTTTGCATCCGTCAGTTGAAAAAATATGTGACGCCGGATACAGTCATGCTGGATGTGGGGACCGGAAGCGGGATCCTGGGGATCCTTGCCCTGATGTTCGGCGCGAAAAAGGTGGTTGGCACGGATCTGGACCCCTGCGCGGTGGACGCGGTGCAGGATAACCTGCGGGCAAACCACATTGATCCGGAAAAGTTTACACTGCTGATCGGCAACCTGATCACAGAAAAAGAGGTGCAGGATGAGGTTGGCTACGGCTGCTATGATATCGTTGCGGCCAACATCCTGGCGGACGTGCTGGTCGATCTGACGCCTGTGGTGATCGCCCAGATGAAGCCGGGAGCTATCTATATCCTTTCCGGCATCATTGATGACAAGGAAGATGTGGTAAAGAAAGCGGTGCGGGCGGCCGGCCTTGAGCTTCTGGATGTGAGCTATCAGAGAGAATGGGTCGGTATCACGGCGAGGAAACCTGTTGCCTGAACGGGAAGACGGCAGTCTTGAGGCTGTATTCAGGTTTTAGGAGGCGGTATGTATCAGTTTTTTGTGGAACCGGAGCAGATACAGGGTAAGACGATCCGCATCACGGGAAGCGATGTGAACCATATCAGAAATGTGCTGCGCATGAAGCCGGGAGAGGAGATCTCTGTCAGCAACGGCGTAGATGGAAAGGAATACCGCTGCGGGATCGAAAGCATCGGTGAAGATGAGATCCTCTGTACCCTCCGCTTCATTAAGGAGGACGGACTGGAGCTGCCCTCCAGGATCTATCTGTTTCAGTGCCTTCCCAAGGCGGATAAAATGGAACTGGTGATCCAGAAGGCAGTAGAGCTGGGGGCCTATGCGGTCATTCCCGTGGCGGCAAAACGCTGCGTGGTAAGGCTGGACGCGAAAAGAGAAAAAAATAAACTAGCGCGCTGGCAGCAGATCTCGGAAGCGGCGGCGAAGCAGAGCAGGCGTCGGATCGTTCCGGCCGTCGGCCCTGTAATGAGCATGAAGGAAGCGGTTTCTTTTGCTGCGGATATGGATGTGAAGCTTTTTCCCTATGAACTGGCGGAAGGAATGGAAAAGACCCGAAAGCTTGTGGACGGGGTGAAGGCCGGACAGAGCATTGCCGTGTTCATTGGACCGGAAGGCGGTTTTGAGGATTCCGAGGTGGAACTCGCAAAGGAAGCGGGATTTACACCCATCACACTGGGAAGGCGTATCCTGCGGACGGAAACGGCAGGCTTCACCGTGCTGGCATGGCTGATGTACCGGCTGGAAGACTGACGGAAGGCTGGAGAGCCTGCGGTAACGGAGGAGGAAATCCTGCCATATAATAAAGCAGGCGGATTCCGACAGGAATCAGGTCCTTTTTACAAAATATTCGAAACAGAAAGTTGGGAAAACCATGGAATGCTATCTGGATAATTCAGCCACGACGAGATGCTTTGACAGTGTTGCAGACCTCATGACGCGCGTGATGTGCCTGGACTACGGCAATCCATCCAGTATGCACCGGAAGGGAGTGCAGGCTGAGCAATACCTTCGTTATGCAAAGGATGTCTTTTCCAGGATCCTGAAGGTGAACGGAAAAGAGCTTTTCTTTACCTCGGGCGGCACGGAGTCGGATAATCTTGCTCTGATCGGCTGCGCATTTGCAAACTGCCGCGCCGGAAGACATCTGATCACGACGCAGATCGAGCATCCGGCCATCCTTCAGACCATGCAGTATCTGGAGGAACAGGGCTTCGAGGTAACGTATCTTCCTGTGGATGAGTGGGGAAGGATCAGGCTTTCGGATCTGGAATGTGCTCTGCGTCCGGATACGATCCTCGTATCCATCATGCACACCAACAATGAAATCGGTTCTCTTCAGCCCATCGCGGAAGCTGGGGCACTGATCCGCAGAAAGAATCCCGGCACCCTGTTTCATGTGGATGCAGTGCAGGGTTTTGGAAAATTCCGCATTTTCCCGAGAAAAATGGGGATCGATCTGCTGTCCGTGAGCGGACACAAGATCCACGGGCCCAAGGGTACAGGTCTTCTGTATGTGGGCGGACGGGTGAAGATTCATCCCATCATTTTCGGAGGCGGGCAGCAGAGAGGGCTGCGTTCCGGAACGGAAAACGTGCCGGGCATTGCCGGTCTCGCAAAGGCTGCCGAGGAAATCTATGCCGGTCTCGACGGGGATACCGAGAGGCTTTATGCGCTGAAGCAGCGGTTCATTGACGGTGTCCTGGAGATCCCAGATGTACAGGTCAACGGGCTGACGGGAAGGGACAGCGCGCCCCATGTGATCAGCGTATCCTTCCGCGGGGTGAGGAGCGAAGTGCTCTTACACGCGCTGGAAGAGAGGGAAATCTATGTGTCGGCAGGAAGCGCCTGCTCTTCCAACCGTCCGGAGACAGCGGGAAGCGCCACGCTGCGTGCCATCGGTCTGGAAAAGGAGCTTTTGGGCTCTACGCTCCGTTTCAGCATGTCCGTGTTCACCACGCAGGAAGAGATCGATCATGTGTTGTGCGCGCTGTATGAGCTGGTGCCAATGCTGCGCAGATTTACGAGACGATAGAGCTTCCTGCCTTTCGGGCGGAAGGCGCCGGAAAGCGTTTTTCTGTCCGAAAGGCAGAGATGGCTTCCCTTTTAGAAAAAGCGTATCATGCGCTTCAGAATGAGGAATAGTATGGAATTCAGATCTTTTTTGATTAAGTATGCGGAAATCGGTGTGAAGGGAAAAAACCGCGGCATTTTTGAAGATGCACTGGTCCGTCAGATCCGGAACGCGCTGAAGCGCTGTGAGGGTGAGTTTTTTGTCCGCCGCACCAGAGGAAGGGTGTATGTGGAGGTCTTGTCCGAAACATATGATTATGAAGAGACCGTAGAAGGGCTGAAAACGGTATTTGGCATCGCTCAGATCTGCCCCATGATCGAGCTGAAGGACGAAGGCTTTGACCAGCTCTGCGAGGCAGTGATTTCCTATATGGGCGAAGCATATCCGGACAAGAACCTGACCTTCAAGGTGAATACGAGGAGGGCGAGAAAGGACTACCCGATGGAGTCCATGGCTGTAAACAGTGAGATTGGCGGCGTGCTTCTGGACGCCTATCCGGAAATGAAGGTGGACGTGCATCATCCGGACGTGATGCTGAATATCGAGATCCGGGAAAAAATCTATGTTTACTCCATCGAGATTTCCGGTCCTGGCGGCATGCCGGTGGGAACCAATGGAAAGGGCATGCTGCTTCTGTCAGGCGGGATCGATTCCCCGGTCGCGGGCTGGATGATCGCCAAGCGCGGCGTGAAGATCGATGCAGTATATTTTCACGCGCCTCCGTATACTAGTGACCGCGCAAAACAGAAGGTGGTGGATCTGGCCAGAAAGGTGGCAAAGTACAGCGGGCCGATATGGCTGCATGTGATCAATTTCACCGATATCCAGCTCTACATTTATGAAAAATGTCCGCACGAGGAGCTGACGATCATCATGCGCCGGTATATGATGCGGATCGCGGAACAGATTGCCGCCGATACGGAATGCCTCGGACTGATCACCGGGGAAAGCATCGGCCAGGTGGCGTCCCAGACTATGCAATCCCTCGCCGCCACCAATGAGGTCTGCCATATGCCGGTGTATCGTCCGCTGATCGGAATGGACAAGCAGGAGATCATCAATATCGCGGAACGGATCGATACCTATGAGACTTCGATCCTGCCTTACGAGGACTGCTGTACCATTTTCGTGGCAAAGCATCCGGTGACCAAGCCGAATCTGAATGTGATCAGAAAGCATGAGCATAATCTGGATGAAAAGATCGGAGAGCTGGTGCAGACGGCGCTGGATACGAAGGAGCTGATCGTGGTGGAGGCCTGATGGAACGCCGCCGTGCCGCTCGAGGACTGTCGCCCTCGAGCTGTGGGGCATTCACCCCATGTTATAAAAAAAATAAAGCCCGCCTGAAAAGCGGGACTTCGGCCTCATTTTTCAGGCGGACTTCATTCCTTTTATAACGCACGGCTCATCGCTAAAACAAAGAAAAGACAAGCCCCCCGAGTTGCTGGTCTTGCCCTTTTCTTCCGTTTCAGTATTCGATGTGTTATGTAATGAGAGGGAAGATTAAACCATGTAGGGTTTAAGAACTTCCAGAACCTCATCCACATTATCTTCTGCATGGATGTTCAGGTCGATCGGTTTGGACAGATCAAGACTGAAGATGCCCATGATGGACTTTGCATCGATAACGTATCTTCCGGATACCAGATCGAAGTCATAATCAAACTTCGTAATATCATTTACGAAAGATTTTACCTTATCAATGGAATTTAATGAAATCTTAACGGTTTTCATTTTGTTTTACCTCCTTAATTGACTGACAGCCTGAGCGCGTTATTGCTGCCGGGCTGCCTCATACCTTCTGCTTACATATTAAAGGGAGAGGGGGTAAAAGTCAAGCATCAAACATGACAAAATTAGCGGGGAATACTATGAAAAGTGTAGCATTACATAATTTGGGCTGTAAAGTGAATGCATACGAATTAGAGGTAATCGGACAAAAGTTACAAGAAAAAGGATACCGGATTGTACCATTCGATGACATTGCAGACGTTTATATCGTAAATACATGTACGGTCACCAATATCGCGGACAGAAAGAGCCGTCAGATGCTGCATCGGGCGAAGCGGAGAAACCCGGATGCGGTCGTTGTGGCGGTGGGATGTTATGTGCAGACCGGGAAGGAAGAGGCGCTGCTGGACGGGAGCATCGACCTGGCGGTGGGAAACAACCGAAAAAAGGAGCTTCCGGAAATCCTGGAAGCGTTTCTCCGGGAACGGGAAGCGTCCGGAAAAGAGGGCACTTCCGGAAATGCCGGGCTGGTTGAAGAAAAAACATTTCACTACAAAAGTGTAGTAGATATAAATAAAGAACAGGAATACGAAGAAATGATGCCGGAGGACAGCGCGGAAGCGAGGCAGACGGCGGAGCATACGCGCGCCTACATCAAGATCCAGGATGGATGCAATCAGTTCTGCTCTTACTGTATCATTCCCTATGCCCGTGGCAGGGTGCGAAGCCGGAAACCGGAGGATGTGCTGCGGGAGGTGAAGCAGTTGGCCGCCGGCGGCTGCCGCGAGGTGGTCCTTACGGGAATCCATATCAGCTCCTACGGGATAGATTTCATCCAGAAGACAGATGGGGATTATCTGGAAAGCGGGAGCGATCTCAGACAGACGGCGCAGGAGCGGCAGTATCTTCTGAACCTGGTCCGCGAGATCGCGGAAGTGCCCGGGATTGCAAGGATCCGTCTTGGCTCCCTTGAGCCCCGGATCATCACAGAAAGCTTCGTGGGAGGGCTGGCGGCGCTTCCTAAGGTGTGCCCTCATTTTCATCTTTCCCTGCAGAGCGGCTGCGACGCGACGCTGAAAAGGATGAATAGGCATTATACGGCAGAGGAATACTATGAAAAGGTAAAGCTTCTGCGGAAGGCGTTTGATCATCCGGCGATCACGACGGATGTGATCGTGGGCTTTCCGGGGGAAACAGATGAGGAATTTGAAATAACGGCCGCGTTCCTGGAAAAGGTGCACTTTTTTGAGATGCATGTGTTCAAGTATTCTGTCAGAAAGGGTACGGTGGCTGCCGGCATGGAAGATCAGGTGCCTGAGCAGGTGAAAAATGAAAGGAGCGCAAGGCTGCTCACCCTGGAACGGCGGATGAGCAGAGAATACCGGGAGCAGTACATAGGAAAAGAGATCACGGTGCTGACAGAGGACTGTGCTGAGCTTCTGGGGGAAAACTGGCGGACGGGGCATACGCAGACTTATGTGAAAGCGGCGGTCCCGGCTGGACAGGCAGGGAGAAATGAACTGATCACGGGCCGTGTGACGGGTTTTTTGACGGATGAAATACTCAGGATAAAGCTACATGGGACAAATAGGGTTTGAAATTTTTGACAAAGTAGGGTAAGATAGGATAGAGTATGTATCCTGAAACCGAATTGGCAGGACAGAATGGAGTAGGAAATGCAGAACCAGGATTTTGGCAATACACAGTATTTTAAAGTGGAGAAGGAGCCGGAGAACGGGGTCAAAGTGATCCTTGCCGCGGTTTACGAAGCGCTGACAGAGAAGGGCTATAATCCGGTTGACCAGATCGTGGGCTATATCATGTCCGGCGATCCCACCTATATCACAAGCCACAAGAATGCGCGCGGCATGATCATGCGTGCGGAGCGCGATGAGATCGTGGAAGAGATGCTGAAGGAATACATCAAGAACAATCACTGGAACTGACGCGCGGCCATACATGGCGGGCGTATTACGGAAAGGCTTGATAAAATGCGTATCATGGGACTGGATTTCGGGTCAAAGACGGTGGGAGTGGCCATCAGTGACCCTTTGTTGGTGACTGCCCAGGGAATTGAGATCATCAGGAGAAAAGAAGAAAACAAGCTGCGGCGCACGCTGGCAAGAATCGAGGAGCTGATCGGGGAGTACGGAGTGGAGCAGATCGTTCTGGGCCTGCCTAAGAACATGAACGATTCTGAAGGAGCACGTGTGGCGGCGACAAAGGAATTTGCGGAGAAGCTGGAAAGAAGGACGGCGCTTCCCGTAACCTTCTGGGATGAACGCCTGACCACGGTGGCTGCCGACAAGGCGATGATCGAGGCAGGGATCCGCCGCGAGGACAGAAAGGAACATGTGGACCGCATCGCAGCGGTTCTTATTTTGCAGGGATATCTGGATTATCAGAAAAATACACAGGCATAAGAAAGCAGGGATCAGAGTTGGAAAAAATTGCATTTTGCCCTGACGGCGGGGAAGCCGTTGAGTTTTATGTGCTGGAACAGACGAGGCTGGGCGGCCGGGATTATATCCTGGTGACGGAGAGCCTGGATGAGGAAGAAGGAGAAGCGCTGATCTTAAAGGATATTTCCTCCCCAGAGGACGGGGAAGCGCTGTATGAGACCGTGGACGACGAACAGGAGCTGGACGCCGTTGCGGTGATCTTCTCGGAAATGCTGGAGGATGTGGACCTGGAAAGATAAGGCCCGCTGACAGATCACGTTTATGAATAGGATAACAAGCAGGCCATTCTGAAAAATATCGTCTGCTTTTTATAAAAATATACGGAAGAAAACATGGCTGTGCCACTGGGACAGGACCGGTCCAGGGATGGGTGGCGTGTATGCGTATGCGCCGGGGCGGTGTGGGGACGAAAGGATTGACCGCCGCCATCAAGTGTCCGGGCTGAGGAACCGGGAGCAGCCCCTGTTTCTTCCGTGGAAAATACGGAGGTAATTTTGATTGAAGAAAACAAAACAAGTGAATAATGGCGGCTCCAGGCTGAAGATCATCCCTTTGGGAGGCCTGGAGCAGATTGGCATGAACATTACTGCCTTTGAATACGAAGACAGTATTGTTGTGGTGGACTGCGGCCTTTCCTTCCCGGATGACGATATGCTGGGTGTTGACATGGTGATACCGGATGTCACTTATCTGAAGGATAACATTGAGAAGGTGAAAGGTTTTGTGATCACGCATGGACATGAGGATCACATCGGCGCGCTGCCCTACATCCTGAAACAGATCAACGTTCCCGTTTACGGGACCAGGCTGACCATGGGCATTATCGAAAATAAGCTGAAGGAACACAATCTGCTCAAAACGACGAAGAGAAAGGTGATCAAATTCGGACAGTCCATCAATCTGGGCCAGTTCCGCATTGAATTTATCAAGACGAACCACAGCATCGTGGACGCTGCGGCTCTGGCGATCTATTCCCCTGCCGGAACCGTGATCCATACGGGCGATTTCAAGGTGGATTATACGCCGGTATTCGGGGATGCTATCGACCTGCAGCGCTTCGCGGAGATCGGAAAGAAAGGCGTGCTCGCGCTGCTGTGCGAATCCACAAACGCGGAGCGCCCCGGATTCACCCCATCAGAGAGGACGCTGAGCCGGATCTTCGATACGATCTTTCATGAACATCCAAACAAAAGGATCATCATCGCAACCTTTGCTTCCAATGTGGACAGGGTGCAGCAGATCATCAATTCGGCGTACAGGTACAACAGAAAAGTTGTGGTGGAAGGCCGCAGCATGGTGAATATCATCGATACCGCCATGAACCTGGGCTGCCTGAACATTCCGGAAAACACGCTGATCAACATCGAACAGCTCAAAAATTATCCGGATGAGCGCACCGTCATCATTACGACGGGAAGCCAGGGAGAGAGCATGGCCGCACTCAGCCGCATGGCGGCGAACGTACACAGAAAAATTTCCATCACGCCCAATGACGTGATCATTTTCTCCTCCAATCCGATCCCGGGAAATGAAAAGGCGGTGACGAAGGTGATCAACGAACTGCTCATCAAGGGAGCGGAGGTGATCTTCCAGGATGTACACGTATCCGGACATGCCTGCCAGGAGGAGATCAAGCTGATCTATACGCTGGTCCATCCTAAATATTCGGTGCCGATCCACGGAGAATTCAAGCATAGGAAGGCACAGCAGAAGCTCGCCATGGATCTCGGCATCCCCAAGGAGAATATTTTCATGCTGAACTCCGGAGATGTGCTGGAGCTGGATGGCGAAAAGGCGCAGGTGACGGGAAAGGTTCCCGTGGGCGCGATCCTGGTGGACGGTCTTGGCGTCGGAGACGTGGGAAATGTGGTGCTCAGAGACCGTCAGCATCTGGCGGAGGACGGCATTATGATCGTCGCCCTGGCGCTGGATTCCGCCAGCGGCCAGCTTGTGGGCGGACCGGATCTGGTATCCCGCGGCTTCGTGTACGTGAAGGAATCGGATGAACTGATGGAAGAAGCACAGAAACTGATGCAGGATGTACTGGACCGCTGCATTGGCAGGGGATGCACCGACTGGGGCAAGATCAAGTCCGCGGTCAAGGATGCGCTGGGCGATTATATCTGGAAAAAGACCAAGAGGCGTCCCATGATCCTGCCTATCATCATGGATGTATGACGATGCCCGGCAGTTCGGAAGGACAGGTGGGGACGCCTTTTTGAAGCGGATTTCATGAATCCTTCCGCGGCACTATTTGGGAAACGGAGTGAAGAAAGTGAAAGTAGAGGAAGCTCTGGAACAGCTCGCCCAGGCAATACGCGATTCCGAAATTTACAGGGAGTACCGGAGGCAGAGCGAGCGTGTGGATAATGCCGGAGGCATGCGGGAGAAGATCGACGAATACCGCGCCCGGAATTTTGAACTGCAGAATTCCGCATATACGGAAGATTTACTTGACAAGATGGAAGCTTTTGAGAGAGAATATGAGAAATTCAGAGAGGACCCGCTTGTGGAGGAATTTCTGGATGCGGAACTGGCATTTTGTCGTATGATGCAGGATATTGACATAAGATTGGCAGAGGCGGTGGATTTTGAGTAGCAGAAACAGACGACGCTCAGGGAAGAAAAAAGAGGCGGCCGGGACCGCGGTGTACACCGTAGTCAAGATCGTGGTGATGGTCCTTATCGTCATGGTGGTCTATCGGTTTGGAAACATGGCGTATACCTATGGGGAGCGGCTGTTCGGGGAGCCTGCGATGTCAGACGCGCCCGGGGAGGACGTTGTCGTTACGATCGAGGGATCCGACAGCGTGCGGGACGTGGCGGACAAGCTGGAAGAGGCCGGCCTGATCCGTGACGCACAGCTTTTTGTGATACAGGAAAAGCTGGAAGGCTTCAAAAGCGGGCTGCAGCCCGGCACCTATACGCTCAACACCTCCGAGACACCTGAGGAAATGATCGAAATCTTGTCAGGCGCTTCGGCAGAAGACGATTAGTCATGGCGGAGAAAGAGCATGATCATGGAGGAACGCCTGACAGCCTTTATCAATTCTCTGGACGAGGGCAATCCGGTTTATCTGAATGAACTGGAAAAGGAAGCGAGAGAAACCAATGTGCCGGTGATCCGGCCGGAAACGCAGAGCCTGCTGAGAACGCTGATCGCGATCGGACGGCCGCGCGAGATTCTGGAGATCGGGACGGCGATTGGTTTTTCTGCGCTCTGCATGAGCGAATATGCCCCCGAAGGCTGTCATATCACAACGATAGAAAAATATGAAAAGAGGATTCCCGAAGCCAGAAAGAATTTCCGGCGTTTCGGGAAGGAAGATGTTATCACACTGCTGGATGGAGATGCGGCAAAGGTACTGACGCGTCTGGAAGGTCCTTATGATCTTATTTTCATGGATGCCGCAAAGGGACAGTATCCCATCCTGCTTCCAGAGGTGCTGCGGCTTCTGAAGGAAGGCGGGCTGCTGGTCTCCGACAACGTGCTTCAGGACGGGGACATCCTGGAGTCCCGTTATGCGGTGACGAGACGTAAGCGGACGATCCATGCCAGGATGCGGGAATATCTGTATGAGATCAAGCATCATCCCTGCCTGGTAACTTCCATCCTCCCGGTAGGGGACGGTGTGGCGGTCAGCACGAAAATACGAAGCCGGAACGGGCTTGAAAGCACAGAACCGGAAAGGGAAAGATATGAATGACAGGAAAAAGGCCCCTGAGCTCTTGATCCCGGCGGGAAGCCTGGAGGTGCTGAAAACGGCGGTGACCTTCGGGGCGGACGCAGTATATATCGGCGGAGAGGCCTTCGGCCTCAGGGCGAAGGCGAAGAATTTTTCCGCGGAAGATATGGCGGAGGGTATCCGCTTCGCGCATGAGCGGGGTGTAAAAGTGTATGTGACCGCCAATATTTTTGCGCACAACCGGGATCTGGAAGGGGCGAAAGCCTATTTTGGGGAGCTGCGAGGGATCGGACCGGACGCTCTGATCATTTCGGACCCTGGCATGTTCATGCTCGCGAAGGAGGTCTGGCCGGACGTGGAAATCCATATTTCCACCCAGGCTAATAATACCAATTATATGACCTATCGTTTCTGGTGGGATCTGGGAGCAAAACGGGTGGTGTCCGCAAGGGAGCTGACCCTTTCGGAGCTTGCCGAGATCCGGGCCAACATTCCGGAGGAAATGGAGATCGAAAGCTTTGTACATGGGGCCATGTGCATCTCTTATTCCGGCAGGTGCCTTCTGAGCAATTATTTTACGGGAAGGGACGCCAATCAGGGCGCGTGCACCCATCCCTGCCGCTGGAAATACGCGGTGATGGAGGAAAGCAGGCCGGGGGAATATTTCCCGGTCTATGAAAATGAGAGAGGGACCTATATTTTCAATTCAGGCGACTTGTGCATGATCGGGCATATCCCGGAGCTGATCGCGGCCGGGATCGACAGCTTCAAAGTGGAAGGCCGGATGAAAACGGCGCTTTACGTTGCGACGGTGGCAAGAACCTACCGGAAGGCGATCGATGATTACCTGTCAGGAGAAGAAAACTACCGCCGGAATATGGACTGGTACCGGCATGAGATCGGAAAGTGTACTTACAGAAAGTTTAATACCGGATTTTATTTCGGCAGGCCCACCGAAGAATCTCAGATCTATGACAACAGCACCTATATCAGTGAGGCGGTTTATCTGGGGATCGTGGAAGAGACAAAGGAGAACGGCATGATCCGCATCGAGCAGCGCAACAAGTTCTGTGTCGGGGACGAGATCGAGATCATGAAGCCGGACGGACGCGATGTAGCCGCCCGCGTGGAGCGCATCCTGGACGAGAACGGGCAGGACATGGAAAGCGCGCCTCATGCGAAGCAGAAGCTGCAGGTACAGTTGTCCCGGAAGGCGGAGAAGTTTGATCTCCTGCGGATGAGAAAATAGGATTCCAGGCTGTTTGTTATGGTAAATTGACCCGGAGTGAACAAAAATCAGCACAGCTTTTTGTGGAAGTGACCAAAATTCATTTTTCGCTTGATTTTTTTAGGAAATTGAGTTATTGTAATTGAAGTGAAAGCGGATTTCTGAATATTGGTACCATGAACAAAGATGTTCCAAAAAAGGGTTTTTTGGGACATTTTTTATTTTCAGACAGGTTTTGAGGATGAACCTTCTGAAGATGGGAAATACGCGGTCATGGATGAAACGGAAACAGCCGTCCCTACGGCGGCGGAATGGAGGAGTTTATGAGCGAAGTCTTGAATGTCGAAGAGATATTCGGCGAAAACGTGTTCAGTCTGGGCAAGATGAGGGAACGGCTGCCTAAGAATGTCTTTAAAGAAGTTAAGAAAGTAATGGATCAGGGCGGAGAGCTGTCCCTGGCTACCGCAGACGTCGTTGCCAAGGCAATGAAGGACTGGGCTGTGGAGCATGGCGCTACCCACTATACCCACTGGTTCCAGCCGCTGACCGGAATTACGGCTGAGAAGCATGATTCCTTTGTCAGCCATCCGGATGAAAGCGGAAAAATGCTGATGGAGTTTTCCGGAAAAGAACTGATCAAGGGCGAGCCGGATGCGTCTTCTTTCCCGTCCGGCGGACTGCGCGCTACCTTTGAAGCGAGAGGTTATACGGCATGGGATATCACATCCCCGGCATTCCTGAAGGAAGATGCTACGGGCGTGATCCTCTGCATCCCTACGGCGTTCTGCTCCTATACGGGAGAGGCGCTGGATAAAAAGACCCCCCTGCTTCGTTCCATGGAAGCGCTCAGCGAGCAGGCGCTCCGTATCGTCAGGCTGTTCGGCAATACGAAGGCCACCAAGGTAACGGCTTCCGTAGGACCGGAACAGGAATATTTCCTGATCGACAGACAGAAGTACCTGAAAAGACCTGACCTGATCTTTTCCGGCCGTACCCTGTTCGGCGCGCCCGCACCTAAGGGACAGGAGCTGGAGGATCATTATTTCGGCGTTATCAGAGAGCGCATCGGCGCTTTCATGAAAGATCTGAACATAGAGCTGTGGAAGCTGGGCGTGACCGCAAAGACCCAGCACAATGAAGTGGCTCCTGCGCAGCATGAGCTGGCTCCGATCTATGAGACGGCAAATATTGCCGTAGACCACAACCAGCTTGTCATGGAGACTATGAAGAAGGTGGCGGAGCGGCACGGACTGAGATGCCTGCTGAACGAGAAGCCTTTCGCTGGCGTAAACGGTTCCGGAAAACATAACAACTGGTCCATCACCACGGATGATGGAATGAATCTTCTGGATCCCGGTGAGACGCCCAACGAAAATATTCAGTTCCTTCTGGTGCTTGCATGCATCCTGAAGGCAGTTGATATCCATGCAGACCTGCTCCGTCAGAGCGCTGCCGACGTGGGAAATGACCACAGACTGGGAGCCAATGAGGCGCCTCCGGCCATCATTTCCGTATTCCTTGGCGAGCAGCTCGAGGATGTTGTCAAGCAGCTGATCGAAACCGGAGAAGCGCGTTCCTGCCTGCTGGGCGGCAAGCTTATGACCGGCGTGTCCACGCTGCCTGATCTGCCTAAGGATGCGACAGACCGTAACAGGACTTCACCTTTTGCATTCACTGGAAACAAATTCGAGTTCCGTATGGTGGGTTCCTCCGATTCCATCGCAAGCCCCAATACCGTACTGAATGCCATCGTAGCGGAAGCCTTCTGTGAGGCTGCTGATGTGCTGGAAAAGGCGGATGATTTTGATGTGGCTGTTCATGATCTGATCAAACAGTATCTGACGGACCATCACCGCATTATTTTCAACGGCAACGGTTATTCCGAAGAATGGGTGGAGGAGGCTGAGCGCAGAGGCCTTCCCAACATCAAGTCCATGGTGGAATCCGCAAGCGCGCTTACCACGGACAAAGCTGTGAAGCTGTTTGAAAGGTTCCATATCTTCACGAAGGCGGAATTGGAATCCAGAGAAGAAGTTATTTATGAGACTTACGCAAAGAGCATCAACATCGAAGCCCTGACCATGATCGATATGGCTTCCAAGCAGATCGTTCCCGCTGTTGTGGGTTATACGAACAAGCTGGCGAAGACCGTTCTGGATGTAAAGGCTGCCGGCGTGGAGCCTTCCGTTCAGGCAGAACTGTTGAACCAGGTCAACACCAGGCTCACCGAAATGAAGGAAGCGCTTGTCAACCTGCAGAAGATCGACGCGGAAGCTTCTGCCATGGAAGATGTGAAGGCACAGGCGTTCTTCTACAAGGATTCCGTGATGCCTGCCATGGCTGCCCTGAGAAAGCCTGCCGATGAGCTGGAGATGCTCGTCGATAAGGAAGACTGGCCGTTCCCGACCTATGGCGACCTGATGTTTGAGGTATAATTGCCCCAAAATGTGATATTGCATTACGCCTCAGGACTTTGAGGCGTGATGCAGAAGGCGGAGGGCAGCGGATCATGTGTTTTTGGCGCTTGTATCGCGAACAAAGGGACACATGTCCGCTGCCGGGCTGTCTGAAAATATGGTCAGAAAATCTGAAAATAATTAAAAAAAGTGCTTGCCAAATTCCTGATCATCGTATATAATTTATTCTTGCAGGCGGCAAACAACCGCAGCAAATAAAATAGGGCTATCGCCAAACGGTAAGGCAACGGACTCTGACTCCGTCATTTCAAGGTTCGAATCCTTGTAGCCCTGCTCCTGAAACCCCGGCAGAGAGGATCTGCCGGGGTATTTTTCTGTGGAAATCATAGGTCAATTTTAGAAGTGCGAAATGGCTTATTTATGGAATTAAGGCTGACTGATGGGAAAATATCGGAGAATAGGATATGGCGGCCTGTATGGGGCTGTGAAGGGGCTGCAGACGGTGATATGGTCTGCAGCCCCTTGCGGTGTGGGTGAGAAAAGTGGAAAGACGGTATCATTCAGATGGTCTTGCTTTTCTTTTTAAAATAACAATTACTCCAATAACAGCAATTCCTGCGGCAATTCCTACTGCGATTCCCGCTGCAACTGTCAATGTCATGTTTTTTTCATTTCCGGAAAGAACTTTCACAGTACCTGTTACTTCTAAATCCGTACCGCAAATTTGTCCTGTTACCTGAAATTTACCTTTCGCATCATACTGATTTTCCTCAATGTACGGCCACAATACCAATGCTTCCAGCTCTTTTCCATCTTTTTCCATGGTTACAGTTTTAGGAAGTTCCGGTTTTGCTCCGATTCTTGTTTCTACAGTAACATCCGTTTCCTTTGTTTTGGTAATATCTGAATCTCCAACCGCTACCGGAACTCCCATGTCAAGACGAAGTCCATTCATCATGTATGTATAGTCGATTATCGCTGACGCACTGAATGATGAAGGCTGAACCCCTTCTATCGTTGTTGTATCTTTATATACACGGATCACCTCTCCGAATTCCGTGTTTTTAATAGCATTGCAAAGAACCGCGTCAACATATTCTATCCATTTTCCTTCCAGCTCAGGATATTGTTTTTCCCTCTCCTGAAGCCCATACGCCGTGTAGCAGCCATCACCGTATTTATAAGAGTCGAATCCCAGCAACGGCTCATCTTCCTTTCCTGCAGTATACGCAAGATAACTGTGCACCAGTTTATCCGTTAAGTCTTTCGGAAAGTCGACCGCCATTGCTTCATATACGTATGTTAATGCATCTCTGCTCTGCGCATCGTGGGAAGATCCCGGCCAACTGTGTTCCAGTGTTCCATCTTCATTAATAAAACAGAAAGCTTTAATTCTGTTTTCCAAAGAATCAGGCTGATCGGGATCATATTCATCAAAAAACCAGACTCGGGAATTTTCTGCCAATTCTGCCTTCTTCTGCATATAAACGTCTATATCTTCCTCTTTTCCGATTATCTCAGCAATCTTAATCGCGTAATCAACATCACTGTACCACTGAGTCACAAAGGAAATATCTTTTTCATTAGGGAAGTCATTCACTCCATGAATCCATCTTGGATTTTCCGCTCTCCAGAGCAGATAATCGTGAAGATGAGGATACAGCTTCGTTAATTCCTCTTTTAACTCATCTTCCTTTTCGGGATAGTTTTTAAGCATGTTTAAATAGCAAACCCAAGTTGTATGCGCTTTTTGTGACGGAAGACATTCCCCATCCAAAATGCCATTTTCATCAATATTATAAATAAACCCTCTCATTGCATCCCACGCGATTTCCGGTTCTATATATGATAATTGCTGAATATCAAACATGGATTCCCATGAACAGCTGTTCGGAGCCGACGCGGCGCCGGAATTCCACGCAGAAGCCATCCCCAGAGTTACCTGATAATAATCATATCCATTTTCGGGAGTTGGCTCAACAATATTCTGCAGGAGGAATGTCCATGCGGCATAGAAAGCTCTTCTATGATCTTCGCTGGTGATATCTCCATTTTTTTGGTTTCCTTCCACTCCGAAATTTTGTGGAGCCGGAACTTTTGCTAATGTTTCGTCCCAAAACTGTTTTACATTCGCCAAAACTGTATTCAGGTTTGTTCCCTCTGCTAACGTTTTGTCCGCTAATTCCTGAACACTATCCGCACTATTGCCTTCCACATTCTTTGGAAGCATCGTCAAGGAAAAAGCTAATTTTGCGCTGTCTGAGTCGAACGTGATCTCAACAGACAGACCATTCATCCTCTGAAACCTGCGGTTCGTACTGCCCTATAATTTCTCCATCCTCATTCAGCTTCAGAATTTTACATACAAACCAATATTCCATCTGTTCTATCAGAAGGTTATTCCCGTTTTTCGTAATTCCGTCGATTGGTGCTTTCATCTGAAGTTTGGCATCAGCTGCATCAGATACTTCGATCATACGAATAAAGGTATCTTTATCCGCAAAAAATTCGTCCATATGAAGCTTTCCTTCTTCATATACAGCGTCTGCGGTAAGTTTGTATGGATACCATGCCGTTTCAAGCTCCATATACTCCTTTGCCTGATCGGTTCTGGGCCCCATTAAAATCTGATGTACCGAATTGATTGTCCGAAATCCCTTTACAGCCATAGCTATGTCCAGACTCAGTTTTCCATCATATTTCGCTATCATCGGACTCCCATAGTTCATTACCATCCGACTTCCAGGATACCCTAACCATCTCCACTGCGATGTTTCATCGTTCATAATAGAATCACTATCAAAATCAGGATTCCCCTCCATCTTTACACTTCCGATCACATCTGCCTTTTCTCTGGCAGCCGATATCTCCAACGGCGATGTCAAATACGAAATACTTATCACTGCCAAACTTAAAAATCCACATAGAACTCTTTTTAATTTCATATTAATCTCCATTCCGCCGCTGTTTGGCCAACGGCACAAATCGTGATGAAAGAATGAATCAAGCTGCACTGTATTTCATTTTATTGGCATTATATTACCATTTACATTCTTTTTTTGCAACAATTTCGAATATTTTATGAAAATTTTTGGATATTTAGTGATGATTTTGTGACTTTTTATGATTGCCGCTGTTCATGTGTGGTGAACTCATGGAACTAATAGGGAATTCGGTTGAAATAGAAAAGAGGTGATCAAAGGAGGAAAGCAAGGAGTGCTTCCCGGCTGAAAGGAGTATTGCCTATGGCAGATAGACAGCAACCGGCGGTCAGAATTTCCGATTCCCCGTCGCAGATTGCTTTTCTCGTTCCGGACAGGACATAATTTTTCCATCTCCGAAACGAGTTGTCAAGGACTTTGAAATCAAATATCATAATAAAGTTTGCAAATCCCGCAATATAGCTGAAGAAAAAGGAGAGAAAAAACGCTAGGATATAAACAGATAGCAACAAAATGAGGTTGAAAAGATAATGGAGGAAAAGAAATGAGCTTTAATACCTGTTCAGCGCCGTCCGATCTTCGCATTACTGACATGCGGTTTGTGGATATTGACGGCGCTCCCAAGCGTTGCACGCTGTTAAAGATCCTGACAAATCAGGGAATCTGCGGTTATGGGGAGGTGCGGGACGCTTCCAGCAAGACTTACGCACTCATGCTCAAAAGCCGCATCCTGGGGGAAAATCCCTGTAATGTGGATAAAATATTCCACAAGATCAAACAGTTTGGAGGTCCTTCCAGGCAGGGAGGCGGTGTATCCGGCATAGAGATCGCGCTGTGGGATCTTGCGGGCAAAGCGTATGGCGTGCCGCTTTACCAGATGCTGGGCGGTAAATTCCGGGATGAAGTCCGCGTTTACTGCGATACCGATGTGGATGGGAAGCATACCGGACGCGACATGGGCATGGCGTTGAAAAAGAGGATGGAAATGGGATTTACATTCCTGAAAATGGACCTGGGGATCGGCCTGCTCCTGGATGAGCCCGGGACGATCAATGCGCCGCTGGGATTCATTGAAGACATGAAAAAGTATGCGCCCCATATCTTAAACGTGCAGGGCGGCAGTGTGACGTCGGATATGGTAAAGCATCAAAAAAGCTATGCCATTGTGAATACAGCTCATCCGTTCACAGGGATCCATCTGACGCAGAAAGGGCTTGACTATCTGGAAAACTATGTGAAGGAGGTCCGGGAAGTCATAGGATATGAGGTGCCTCTGGCGATCGATCATTTCGGTCACGTATGCGTGGAGGACTGCATCCGCTTTGCCAGGAGAATGGAGCCTTACAATCTCGCATGGATCGAAGACATGGTGCCCTGGATGTATACGGATCAGTATGTGCGTCTGAAAAACAGTACGACGATTCCGGTGTGTACCGGAGAAGATATGTATTTAAAGGAACCTTTTGAACATTTGATCAAGGCGGGCGGAGTATCTGTGATCCATCCGGATATCCTGACCTGCGGCGGCGCAATGGAATTAAAGAAGATCGCGGACATTGCGGATGAAAACGGGGTGGCCGTTGCGGTCCATATGGCGGAAAGCCCTGTGGCGTGCATGGCTGCAGTGCAGACCGCAGCGTCCATGCACAATGTGCTGGCAGTGGAATTCCATTCTGTGGATGTGCCATGGTGGGCGGATATGGTGACCGGCATCCCGAATCCAGTCTTTGAAAATGGTTTCATCAGAGTTCCTGACAAGCCCGGACTCGGGTTTGATGATCTGAATGAAGAGGTTATAAAAGAACATATCAATCCCGCGATCCCCGGCATGTGGGAGTCCACGGAGCAATGGAACCGGGAATTTTCAAATGACAGAATCTGGTCATAGAAGGAGGTTGAGGAGATGCACTTTAATGACAGAGAAGAAATTATTGCTTTGACGCCTTACTGGAAGGGGGAACGTCTGCCGGACGGAAGGCCGAAAGTGGCGGATAAATATCTGGATGCATTGAAGGAAATGACATTGGAAGAAGTATGGAAGCCCATTTTTGTGCAGGGCTATGAAAACCAGTTTGTCGGCGGCGGAAAGAATCCCCTGCAGGCGCTGCACAATGATGGAAGGAAACTTGTGGGAAGGGCTGTCACCTGCAATTTCTGCCCTACCAGACCGGATCTGCATGCCATCATGTTTCAAAAAGGCGCTGAAGAAGGCAGAAAGGGGAACTATAATCAGTGGGTTATGGACAGCCTTGTGGAGCGAGATGTAGTAGTCGCAGATATGTATGACAAGATTTATAAAGGAACCTTTTTGGGAGGAAATCTGACAACGGCGCTCCATGCGAGAACAAAAGACGGCGGTGCGGTGATCTGGGGAGGCGTCCGTGATGTGGAGCAGATGAAGCAGGTGCCGGATGTACAGGTTTATTACCGGGGTATCGATCCGACTCCGATCCGGGAGTTTGTGATGACAGGCTTTAATACTGTGACGAATTTCGGCAATGCGGTCTGCCTGCCCGGAGATGTGGTATTTGGCGCTGGGGGCGGAGTGCTTTTCATCCCTGCCCATCTGGTGGCGGACGTGGTGGAAGGAGCAGCGAAGACGCATGTGAAGGATGATTTTGGATTTGAGATGATCGCACAGAACAGATTTACCACAGCCCAGATCGACAGAAACACTTGGACTGAGGAAATGCTGGATATGCTGCTTGATTGGATCAAGACAGATCCAAGAGGAGAAAAGTACCGTAACCTTGACTGGTCAAAAGAATATGACCTGGCGAGAAACGGGGATCCAAACGATACGCAGACAGCGTTGTAGGAAGGATGGGAGAACAAAATGAGCGGGCAGAAAAAAAGAGCGTTGGTGACGGGATCATCCAGAGGGATAGGACGCGCGATAGCGGTTTTGCTGGCGAAAGACGGTTATGAGGTGATCGTGCACTGCGCCGGAAATCTGAAAAAAGCGGAAGAAACCAAAGCGATCATTGAAAAGAACGGGGGCGTCGCAGGCATTTTGCAGGCGGATCTTTGTGAGCCAGATCATGTATGTCGTCTGGCAGAGGAAATGGGAGAGGTGGACGTGCTGGTGCTCAACGCTTCTCTGCAGATCCGCAGGCCGTGGAGCGAGATCACCCTTGAGGAATGCAGAAAGCAGTTAAACTGCAATTTTGTAGCTTCCATGATGCTGATCCAGGCGGCTGTTCCCTATATGAAAAAACAAAAATGGGGCCGCATTGTGACCATCGGATCTGTACAGGAGGCGAAGCCTCATCCGGATATGCTGGTTTATTCCGCATCTAAAGCCGCGCAGACGAATATGGTCCATTCCCTGGCACTGCAGCTTGCGGGGGATGGGATCACCGTGAATAATGTAGCGCCAGGCGTGATCTATACAGACCGTAATGTGGAAGCCCTGTCGGATCCTGTATATGCCAAAACGGTTACAGAATCCATTCCGGTAGGGTTTTATGGAACACCGGAGGATTGCGCCGGAATGGTAAGTCTGTTATGCTCTGAAAAAGGAAGATATATCACTGGACAGAGCATTTATGTGGACGGAGGCAAAAGCATTCAATGAAAATCGAATATGAGTCCCTGGATGGATTGGATTATCTGATCAGATATCCAAACGATTACCAAAAAGGGGGAAAATATCCGGTCATTTTGTTCCTGCATGGAGCCGGAAGCCGGGGAAATAACATGGAGCAAATAAGGGAGAATCCGTTTTTGACAATAACAGACAGATATACCAGATTTCCTTTTCTGACGGTTGCTCCTCAGTGTTCCTCAGATACATGGTTTGACCTTTTTGAGAGCCTGAAGGATCTTGTATCTGAGATCGTAAAGAGAACGGATACCGATGAGAAGAGGATTTATTTGATGGGAGCAAGCATGGGGGGCTATGCAGCCTGGCAGCTTGCGATGAGCATGCCCGATCTTTTTGCGGCAATTGTCCCGATCTGCGGAGGGGGAATGTACTGGAATGCGGCACGGCTTGTTAATGTGCCGGTATGGGCCTTTCATGGAAAAAGGGATCCGGTGGTATTTGTGGAGGAATCGGAAAAAATGGTAACGGCGGTAAATCGCTGCGGAGGAAACGCCCGGTTGACGGTTTACCCTGAAAAGGAACATGATTCATGGACGGATACCTATCAGAATTGGGAAGTATTCGAGTGGATGCTGTCGAAGGAAAACACCAACACCCATAAGCTTGCAGATGATCATCATGATAGCAGACGATATGGCTGATTCGAGCATCCTCATATATGAAAAAGCCGTGAAGCCAGACTATAACAGTCTAGCCTTACGGCTTTTATTGATTTTTCCAGGTCCTGTCTGTTGGTTGCTGCCTGAGCAGTATAATAGCGGATCAGGATAGTTTGCAGGTATAGGAATTTCCCTCTGCAAACATAAAACTTGTGCATTCGTCTCTGATTGCGTATAATAGAGAAGATAAGCCGGAAAATGGAAATGTCGCACGGCGGCAGAACAGGATAAGGAAGAAGGACATATGTATACGTTTCAGTCACAGATCAGATACAGCGAGCTGGATTCGGAAGGAAAGCTTTCCATTGCTTCCATCGTGGATTATTTTCAGGATTGCTCCACGTTCCAGTCGGAAGAACTGGGGGTGGGGATCGAGTATCTGGAGCATGTGGGGATGCTGTGGGTGATGTCCTACTGGCAGATTGTGATCGACAGATACCCGAAACTGTGTGAAAGGATCACCATCGGGACATTCCCCTATGAATTCAAAGGCTTTCTGGGATACCGGAATTTTTTTATCGCGGATGAGGCGGGGGAGAAAATTGTGCGCGCCAATTCCATCTGGACTTTGATGGATATGAAAGCGGGCAGACCGGCGAGACCTACGAAGGAAATGGTGGATGCATACCGGCTGGAAGAGAAGCTGGACATGAATTATGAGCCGCGCAAGATCCGGTTTGACCGTGAAGGAGAGAAGCATCCGGCATTTTATGTCGGCAGGCAGCATCTTGACAGCAATCATCATGTGAATAACGGGCAGTACATCCATATGGCTCAGGATTATCTGCCGGAGGGCTTTGTGATCGGACAGATGAGGGCGGAGTACAAGAAATCGGCGCTGTTGAATGATTGTATCGTGCCGGAGTCTTTTGCGGAAGAGGACAGGGTAGGCGTCTCTCTGTGCAATGAGGCCGGAGAGCCCTATGCAATCGTGGAATTCAGGAGAAAAGCAAGAGGTTGAGCATGCGGATAGAGGTTGGAAAACGGCAGGAACTGAAGGTGATAAAAAAGGTGGACTTCGGCGTCTATCTCGCTTTAGAGGGGAATCCGGAGGAACGGGTTCTGCTTCCCGCAAAGCAGGTGCCTGCGGGCTGTCAGGTGGGCGAGAGGCTGGAAGTGTTCGTTTACCGGGATTCGAAGGACAGGCTGATCTCCACCACGGCGCAGCCGGCGTTGTGTGTGGGCGAGGTGGGCGTGCTGACGGTTGCGCAGACCGGAAAAGTGGGCGCTTTCCTTTCCTGGGGACTGGAAAAGGATCTGTTTCTGCCGTTCCGGGAGCAGACAAGGCCGGTGAAGGCGGGGGACAGTTTTCCTGTGGCCCTTTATGTGGATAAAAGCGGACGTCTGTGTGCGACAATGAAGATCTATCACTATCTGAGGACGGACAGCCCTTATAAAAAGGACGACCGGGTACATGGATATCTGTATGAGATCAGCAGGCAGTTCGGCGCATTTGTGGCTGTGGATGACAAATATTCGGCGCTCATCCCGCCCAGGGAGATGTACGGGACATTGAAGGCAGGCGACAGGATCGAAGCGAGGGTAACGGCTGTCCATGAGGACGGGAAGCTGGATCTGAGCGTCCGTGACAAGGCTTATCTGATGATCGGAAAAGATGCGCAGAAGGTGCTGGAAGCGATCGAGGGGGCCGGGGGCGCGCTCCCCTTTAATGACAAGGCTGCGCCGGAGCTGATCCGGGAAAAAATGCAGATGAGCAAAAATGAATTCAAACGGGCCGTCGGACATCTTCTCAAAGAAGGAAAAGTGGAGATCACGGGAAACGAGATTCAGAAAAAGTGAGGAAAGTCCGGCGGAGCGGTTGCCTTGCAGATGAAAGTAGGGATTTCGGATGAATTACAGAAAAGCGAATTGGGGATTTCTGGGGATGGTGCTGTTGCATTTTGCGGTGGTCATCGTGCTCCTGGTCGGAAGGATCACGTCCATGAACATCCTGCTGAACCTTTTTTTAAGTGAAATGATGCTGGTAGTGCCCGCAGGCGCGGCGCTCCTGACTTCCGGAGAGAGGCCGGTCCGGGTGCTGTGCTTTCATGGGCTGAAATTTACGTCAGTTCTGATGGTGCTCGTCTTCACGTTCCTGATGGGGCCGCTGACCACTCTCCTGAACGCGGTGAGTATGCTGTTCGTAGACAATGCGGTGACGGATATGAGCGGCCAGATCCTGGAATATCCGTTCCCGGTCATGTTTTTTATGATGACTGTTTTCGGTCCTGTCTGTGAGGAACTGTGCTTCCGCGGGATTCTTTACAGGGGATATCTCAAGAGCGGAAATGCGGCGAAGGCAGTCCTGTTATCCGCCCTTCTGTTCGGGCTGATCCATATGAATTTCAATCAGGCGCCCTATGCCTTTGCCCTCGGCGTGGCGATGGCGCTTCTGATGGAGGCTACGGGAAGCCTGCTCGCGCCCATATTGATGCATGTGATCTTCAACGCGCAGTCGGTCGTTCTGATGTATGTGTATGACCGCTTCTTCCCCTGGATCCTGGAGGCGCAGGCGCAGCAGGGGATGGGGGCGCAGGAGCTGCTTCCGACGATCTGTGTTTATCTGGTGCTCGCTCTGGTATGCACCGCGCTTGCGGGCTGCGTGCTGGTCTGGCTGTGCAGGAACCAGGGACGGGAGGAGTATATCCGCTGGCTCATACGGGAGCAGAAAGAGGACGGGAAAAAGGGAAAGCTGGCCAGCGCCCCTTTGATCGTGGGCATTGTGCTCTGTCTTGCCTATATGATCTTGCTGGCTGCGCTGTAAAATTGGTGAATTTATGCAGAAGTTTACGTTACTGGGAATTACTTTATATGATTATGGAGTGCGGGAGGCGCTTCGCAATACGGACCGGTTTCTGGCGACCGGAGGGCTGAATACGGTCGCTTACATTTCCAGCGCGCAGATAGCGCAGGCGTCCAGGGACGAGGGGCTGAAGGATTGCGTGGAGCAGTTGGATATGACGGTCTGTACGGAGCCGGATCTTCTGGAAGCGGCGGGGATCGCGGGGAGAAGCCGTATTCATGAGATCGATGAGAAGATCTATCTGAGGGAGCTGTTCCGCAAGCTTTCCCGAAACCGGAACAGCGTGTATCTCCTGGCGGATACTCTGGCGGATCTGGAAGAACTGGAGGAACTCATACAGGAATATCAGGGAAATCTGTTCATCAGAGGGCACGGAGCCTGGGAGGCTTTTGACAGACAGCCGGAACGGCTGGTAAATGAACTGAATGATGTGGCTCCTGATGTGATCGTTTCCAGGATGCCGTGGCCGGAGGATATTGTATTGATGAAAAAGTACGGTCAGTATGTGAATTCCCGTCTGTGGATATCCCTTCCATACGGGGCCGTATCCTGGATACAGAACCCTTCGTTTTTGGCGAAGCTGAAAAGAAAGATCCATTTCAGGCTTTTTGAGAAGCGTGTGCAGGAATATAATAATAAGGAGACGGGCGCAAAATGAAGAAGTGTCCGTCTTTTTTTTAACGATAAAAAGAAAAAAGAAAAGTGCATAATTTTTTTCAGATTCCTGTAGATTTTTTTGTTGTTTTCCTTTAAAATGAAAAATGGGTGTTACATAAATAGTTTTCCAAATGTGAATTTTTTGTGAAAATTGCATAGGAGAAGGAGAGGGGTTAAAATGATTTCAAATCAGATATTGCAGAGCACGATCGACGGCCTGCGCAGCATCGCGAGGGTGGAGCTGTGCGTGATGGATGTGGACGGTAAAGTAGTGGCATCCACGTCGGAGGAACTGGAGATTTTCTCAGATGCGGCGAGGGATTTCGCAAATTCCCCTGCCGACAGCCAGGAGGTGCAGGGATGCCAGTTCTTCAAGGTATTTGATGAATCTCAGTTGGAATATGTCCTCGTGGCGGGAGGAGCCGGCGAGGATATCTATACCATCGGCAAGATGGCGGCTTTCCAGCTCCAGACGCTCCTGGTTGCCTACAAGGAAAGGTTTGACAAGGATAATTTCATCAAGAATCTGCTCCTGGACAACCTGCTTCTGGTGGATATTTACAGCCGCGCGAAGAAGCTGCACATCCCCGTTGATGTGGACAGGACGGTCCTGCTCATTGAGGCGGACAACAACCGGGACGGCAACGTGCTGGAGCTGGTGCGCTCCGGATTCGGAAACAACAACAGGGATTTCGTTACCGCCGTGGATGAGAACAATGTCATCATCGTGAAGGAACTGACGGAGCAGGAGGCATCCGGGGAAGTGGAGCGGACGGCGGAAGCGGTCAGTGAATTCCTGAAGAAAGAGGGATTTGACGGCGCTCGGGTCGCCTATGGGACCACGGTAAAGGAGATCAAGGAGGTCAGCCGTTCTTATAAGGAAGCGAAGATGGCCCTGGATGTGGGAAAAATTTTCTTTGACGAACGGAACATTATCGCATACAATGAATTGGGTATCGGAAGGCTGATCTATCAGCTTCCCATTCCGCTCTGCAAAATGTTCATCAAAGAGATCTTCGGGGGAAAGAGCCCGGATGACTTTGATGAAGAGACGCTTACCACGATCAACAAGTTTTTTGAGAACAGCCTGAATGTGTCGGAAACCAGCCGCCAGCTCTTTATCCACAGGAATACGCTGGTATACCGCCTGGACAAGCTGCAGAAGAGCACAGGGCTGGATCTGAGGGTTTTTGAGGACGCGATCACTTTCAAGATCGCTCTGATGGTGGTAAAGTATATGAAGTACATGGAAACATTTGAATACTAAACCGCGGCCTGCGTGCGGTCCTGCCCCGATGCGATCAAAGTACCGGGGCATGCGTATGGAGCGGTGCGGGACGAAAGAGGTACATGTTTTGGGACTTTTTGGTACAAAAAAGACGAGACGGAGGATCCGGGACGATGGTTCGCTCATCGTGCTGGACAAAGTGAGCAAGAGTTACGAGACCGGAGCGCCGGCTTTAAACGGCGTAAATCTCCGCGTGAAGAAGGGGGAATTTGTTTTTATCGTAGGTGACAGCGGATCGGGGAAATCGACCCTGATCAAGCTGCTGTTGAGGGAGCTGGTCCCCACGTCCGGGACCATCCTGGTAAACGGGCAGAATGTGGCGCACCTGAAACAGCGCCAGATTCCCAAATACCGCAGAAAGCTGGGGATCGTATTCCAGGATTTCCGCCTGCTCAAGGACAGGAACGTTTACGAAAATGTGGCTTTCGCCCAGCGTGTCATACAGGTCCCTACGAGAGAGATCAGAAAAAATGTGCCCGCCATCCTCGCAACCGTAGGACTTGCGGGTAAGTATAAAGCGAAGCCCAAGCAGCTTTCCGGCGGAGAGCAGCAGAGGGTGGCGCTCGCTAGGGCGCTGATCAATAAGCCGCCGATCCTGCTCGCGGATGAGCCGACCGGAAATCTGGATCCCAAGAATTCCTGGGAGATCATGAAGCTTCTGGAGAAGATCAACGAGGGCGGGACCACGATCCTGGTGGTGACGCATAACCGGGAAATCGTCAACGAGATGAAGAAGAGAGTGGTCACGATGAAAAAAGGCGTGATCGTGAGCGACGAAGAACAGGGCGGTTATATCGATGAGAATTAGTACATTTTTTTATACACTAAAACAGGGCATTGTCAACATCTTCCGGAATAAGTGGTTTTCGCTGGCGTCCATTGCGACGATCAGCGCCAGCCTCTTTATCCTGGGGCTTTTCTATGCCGTGATCCTGAATTTCCAGAACATTGTCCATACCGCGGAAGAAGGGGTGTCCGTCACCATTTTCTTTCAGGAAGGAACGACGGAAGAACGGATGAAGGAAATCGGGGCACAGATCGAGACGCGGGATGATGTGACGCGGGTGGAATTCACCTCTGCGGAAGAGGCATGGGAGTATTATAAGGAGAATTTCATTCCGGAGGAATATGCGGACGGTTTTCCGGAAGGAGACAATCCGCTGGAAAACTGTGCAAGCTATGAAATTTTTATGGATGATGTATCGCATCAGGCGGAACTGGTAGCCTATCTGGAAACAATCCCTGAAATACGTGAGATAAACGAATCCGCGCTGGCTGCGACGACGCTGACTGGCGTGAACGCGCTGGTCGCCTATGTATCGGCAGGCATCATCATCATATTGGTGCTGGTTTCCATGTTCCTGATCAACAATACAGTGACGATCGGTATTTCCGTCCGCAAAGAAGAGATCAACATCATGAAATACATCGGGGCGACGGATTTCTTCGTGCGCGCGCCCTTTGTTATCGAGGGAATCCTGATCGGTATTCTGGGATGCATCCTGCCTCTCGCAGGCATCTATGTGATGTACAATAATGTCCTGGAATTTATCAATAACCGGTTCTCCATCCTGTCCGGACTGCTTCAATTTCTTCCGGTGAACGAGGTATACCGGACCCTGGTGCCGGTGGTGGTCGTGATCGGCGTGGGGATCGGTTTTCTGGGAAGCTTCTTTACGGTGCGCAAGCATCTGCACGTATGATGATTTTGAAGGAACGAAAAAGATATATGAGAAAATGCAGAAAAAGTACCTGCGTGCTGCTGTGTTTTCTGCTTCTGTCTGTCTGGCTCCTGCCGGGGAACATCAGCAGCGCGGCGACGGCGGATGAGCTGGAACAGAGCATTCAGGAAAAAGAAGAGGCGATCAGTCAGGCGCAGGAACAGAAGGAACAGATCCAGGCCAACATTTCCAATATTCAGGCGATGGTGGATGAGCTGGAGAGTACAAAGGATGATCTGGAAGCCTACGTGGAGCAGCTGGATGGAAATCTGGCAGAGATCCAGTCCAGGATCAATGAACTGAAAGGTCTGATCGAAGAGAAGGAAACGGAGATCGAGGAAACCGAGAAGGAACTGGACGAGGCGGTCGCGCGGGAGGAAGCGCAGTATGAGGCCATGAAGGTCCGGATCCAGTATTCCTATGAACGGGGAGAGAAGAATCTGCTGGAAATGCTCCTCACGGCGGACAGCTTTGGGGAACTCCTGAACCGGGTCGGCTATATCGAACAGATGAATACATATGATCAAGAGCAGCTTGCTGCCTATGTGAAGAACAGGGAGCTGGTGGAGGCCTGCAGGACTGCGCTTGCAGAGGAGCGGGAGGTTTTGGAGGAAGCAAAGGCCGAGGTGGAAGAGGAAGAAGCCGGGCTGGAGACGCTGATCGCCGAGAAGGAGGCTCAGATCACCGCTTATCAGAGCGATATCAATAACAAAGAAGCTGCCATCGCGGATTACGAAGCGGACATAGAGATACAGAATTCTACGATCGCCGCGCTGGAAGCGGCGGCTGCGGAGGCGAAAAAGCAGTTGGAGGAACTGAACCAGCCGCAGGTGAGCTATGACGGCGGCGTGTTCCAGATGCCTCTTGCCTCTTATAAGCGGGTTTCCTCCGAATATGGCTACCGCATCCACCCGACCCTGGGAGTGAACAAGTTCCATAACGGCGTGGATTTCGCCGCGAACGCCGGTACGCCGATCATGGCGGCCTATGACGGGACCGTGGTGGGAGCGTCCTATAACAGCTCCATGGGAAATTATGTGATGATCGATCACGGTGACGGGCTGTATACGATCTATATGCACGCTTCCGAACTGTATGTTTCCAGCGGGCAGACTGTGTCGAAGGGTGAAACGATCGCGGCTGTCGGCTCGACAGGGCGTTCGACGGGACCACATCTGCATTTCAGCGTCCGGCTTAACGGAGAGTATGTGAATCCCTGGAATTATTTGAGCTGATCAAAGATATAATGGTTACTGAGAGGAAAAGAACGCCGGGGGGAGGCCTTGAAAAGAGGTTTGACTGCGGCGTTCGGCTTTGGATGGAAGGAATCATGAGATGAAAGACCGAAAAAGCTTCTGGGGGGGAGTTCTGACTGGGGTGCTTGCGGTGGCGCTGGTGGCGGGAGGCATCTATCTAGGATATTCGGCGTGGATGTTCTGGCAGTATTCCGGGGCGCAGAATGTGTCCGTGCAGGAAAGCGCGGAAAGCGTGAGCGCAAACAGCGTGGCGACACAGAACACGCTGAACAAGCTGGATGTGATCGAAGAAACCATAGACAAATATTATCTGGAGGATGTGGAAGAACAGACGCTGGAAGACGGAATCTACAAGGGGATGGTGGAATCTCTTGGAGATCCGTATTCCACCTACTATTCGCCGGATGAGCTGGAGCAGATCCAGGAGAAGACGGAAGGAGTTTATTATGGCATCGGGGCATATATCGGGATTGACGCTGAAACATCCCTGCCGCGCCTGACGTCGATCATAGAAGGAACCCCCGCGCAGGAAAGCGGTCTGAGAGCGGATGACCTGATCTATCAGGTGGATGGGACCGATGTACAGGGGATGGAACTGGAACAGGTTACGAGCCTGGTGAAGGGAGAGGAAGGGACCACGGTCCATCTGACCATTATCCGGGAAGGAGAGCCGGATTATCTGGAGATCGATGTGGTCCGCCGTCAGGTGGAAAGCCCCACCGTGAATCAGGAGATGCTGGACGACAGGATCGGCTATATCCAGATCACGGAATTTGATACGGTAACTCTGGATCAGTTCACGGAAGCCCTCGCAGTCTGCCGGGGCAAGGGTATGGAAGGCCTGATCCTCGATCTGCGCGGAAATCCGGGCGGAAACCTTTCCACGGTCTGCGATATCGCAAGACAGATCCTGCCGGAGGGCCTGATCGTTTATACGGAGGATAAGAACGGAAAACGCACGGAATACAGTTGTGACGGAGAACACGAAATGACGGAACAGCTCGTGGTCCTGGTGGACGGCAACAGCGCCAGCGCTTCCGAGATCCTGGCTGGAGCCATCAAGGACTATGGGATCGGGACGCTCGTTGGCACCACCACTTTCGGCAAGGGAATCGTCCAGCGGATCATTTCCCTCACGGACGGTTCCGCCGTGAAGCTGACCGTCAGCCATTATTACACCCCGAACGGCAACAACATCCACGAGGTCGGTATTGAGCCGGACGTGGAGATCGCCTTTGACGGCGACGCTTATTACAACAACGGCGTGGATAATCAGTTGGAGAAGGCCATTGAGGTGATGAATGAGAAGCTGGGAGAGGCCGGAGGACAGGAGTGAACGTCCGGCCGGTTTGTACCCTGAAAGTCGCTGCAGCGGGTAAATGCCCTGTCTGCGGCGATTTTGCTTCCTGAGACGTAAAAATAGTGCGAATGAGGTAAAATCCGTCTACCTTGAAAAGGAACTTCCCTGTATGTTTTACTTGAAGGGAAGATAGGGAATGCGGGCATAAAAGAGCCGTCTTATGGGAAGAGGTGTGAGAATGTATTCGCTGGTAATTGCGGAGGATGAATTTACGACGCGCCGGGCGCTTGTGAATATGGTCCGGTGGAACGAACTTGGTTTCAGGGTAGAGGGTGAATTTTCTGACGGACAGGAACTTCTGGATTATCTGAAAAATAATGTCCCGGATGTGATCCTTACAGATATTAAGATGATCCATGTAAGCGGGATTGAGATCGCCCGTCTGGTGGCGGAAGAGAATCTGCCGATCCAGATCGTATTCCTGTCCGCTTACAAGGATTTTTCCTACGCGCAGGAAGCGTTGGAATATCATGTGGCACATTATCTGCTGAAACCGGTCGATCTGGCCAGGCTCAGGGAGGTTTTCCGAGGAATCAAGGAGAAGCTGGACAGGCAGGGCATCCAGGAGAACCTGATGCAGGATCGCCTGGATCATTACAACAGGCTGATCAATTATGAGAAACAGCAGTTTGTGACGGATGTTTATTTCGGTTCTCTGACCAATCCGAAACAGATGGCCAGAAGACTGGGGCTGATCGATTCAGAGGGGCAGGGAGGAAGCGCGCGGCTTTTCCTGACAAAGATCGTTCTGCGCAATGATCAGCAGTATAAGGATTTCATCGCCGATTACGGGCAGCAGGAGCTTCAGGAGCAGCTGGTCCATCTCCTGGGATATTTTGACCGGGAACTGGAGTTCTATACGATCAACTGGAACACCACAGAGGAAGAGGAATTGTATGTTCTCGGCGTTTTCTGGGAAAACCGGGCCTCGGAGCGGATCGTCTATGATCCGGCTGATCTCAGGGATGCTGTGTACAACCTGATGAAAATCCATGTGGAAATCCCTACATTTCAATTGCTGCGGTCTCCGGCAGAACTGGCGCACTGCGCGGAAAAGGTAGGGAGGAATGAATCCGCGGAGTATCTGATGAAGGATAAGGAATATCTGCAGCTTCTCCGGGATCAGAATAAGCTGCTGTATTCCTATCTGTGTCAGAATAATCCGGAGCAGGGAATGGAACTTGCAGGAACGCTGTTTCATAATTACATGAGAGGCGGAATGGCCTTCGCTCAGAGACAGTGCATTTATACTGTGACAAAGCTCCTGGATGAGGCAGGCAGGAATGATCTGATGTCCTGGAATCGGCTGTATGAACAATGCATGACGCCCGCGGCCTTTTCCCAAAAGCAGCCTCAGGCGCTGAAAGGATGGCTGGAGCGCTGCATAAAAATATTGTTTGATCATATGGGCGGACAGGCGGAAGCCAGGCAGGATACCAGCATTGAAAGGGTGATGGATTATCTTCATAAGCACTACAGTGAAGACATCACTCTTGCGGGCATTGCGGAGGCGGTATTCCTGAATCCTGCTTATATAAGCCGCCTGATCAAGGAGCAGATCGGTAAAAATTATACGGATCTTGTCATGGAGCTGCGCATCGAGCGGGCTGTGGAGCTTTTGGAAAATACGGACATGTATGTCTATGAGATCGCCGAAAAAGTGGGATATGGAAATCTGAAATATTTTTATAAGGTATTCCGGAAGGTCAAGGGAAAATCTCCCGGGGATTATAGGCCGGCAGACAGATAGGACGGAGAGATCATGTCATGAAGGGTACGGGAAAAAGGTTTGGTTTTATATACAGAATACAGAACCGCAAGTTCCGGCAGCTTTTCTTTAAGAACTGGCTGCAGGTATTTCTGTGCATTATCCTGCTTCTGATATTATGCGTCAGCATCGTGCAGTATTTTTCCGAGCGAAGCCTTTTGAGAGAAATGGATACGGCGGCCAGAAGGAGTACCAGCAATATCGTGACTACGGTCAACGCGCTCTTGGAAGAGGTGTATAACAGCCTGGAAAAGCAGGTGTTGAATGCAGATATCAATAAATTTATCAGTATGGAGCGGACAGAGCCGCAGAAATATGAATTTATTGCCGCGGTCAACGCGGTACAGAGACAGATCGATGTGGATTACTGGGAGAATCTGTATGACTCCATCGACGTTTATACGGAAGCGGGAGATTATGTGGTTTCCTCGGCTCATAACGCGCAGTCTTACAGCCGCTTTCCGGATAAGTCATTGATAGAGAAGTTCCTGGAAAATCAGAAAAAGAATCCCGGACAGACGCTGTTCGCCGCGGTACGTCTGTCCTGTCAGGCGGGAGAAAAAACGGATCGGAGAGTGATCACTTTTTACCGTACCAGGTTCCTGAGCGATGGGAAGAGGGCGTTTTCTTCCATCAGCGTGGACGCGGAAAAGCTGATCGAGCACCTTACGGATAATCATGATGCGATCCAGGAATCCTATCTGCTGGTGGACGGGGATGACCAGGTGCTGCTGGACACTTCCGGACGGATGAACGATCAGTATGTGAACCTGCCGGAGGATACGGATATCTCTGCCGTGAATGTGGAGATGGACGGCCAGCAGATGCGGATGTTCTGGATGCCCATGAACAGATTTGGATGGAAATGCGTCCAGATGATCCCTCTGGAGGAATATGAGCGCAGCAACAGCCAGCTGCAGAGACTGGTAGGGATCATCCTGTGCTTGGGCGTGGTGATAGCGGTAGGTCTGTCCTACGGAGCCACCTCAAGGCTGTACCGTCCGGTGGAAGCGATCCTGGGGCTGCTGGAAAATCCTTCCGACCAGGTAAGGGTCAGCGATAAGGACGGGGAGATCCGGTATATGCTGGTGTCTGTCCTGGAGCTTTTTCAGAAAAACATGACGCTGGAGCAGGAGATGTTGGATCGTGTGGCAGCGCTTCGGAGAACCCGCGCCAAGGCGCTGCAGGAGCAGATGACGCCTCATTTTCTGAACAACGTTCTCCAGGCCATCAACTGGATCGCGATCACGGAGACGGGAAGCGAGAACAGCGTGACCAGCCAGTCCCTGATCCTTTTGGCGGATATCCTGTGCACCGCGAAAACCCAGAAAACCAATATTACCACTGTGGCGGATGAGATCGCCTATACCAAGAAATTCGTGGAGCTGGAACGTCTCCGTTACGGTCCCGGCATTCATTGCTTTTACAGGATCAGCCCGGCTGCGGAACGGATGCCCATACCCTGTATTTCCCTGCAGACTCTGGTGGAGAATTCCATCAGCCACGGGCTGCAGCCCAGAAAGGCGAATGGAAATATCTATATTTCCATCCGCGCCAATGCGGATGGCGGGCTGGACATCCGCGTGGAGGACGACGGAGTGGGGATCGCCCAGGCAAAGATCGACGAGATCTTCGACATGCTGCAGAAGGAATTCATTTATGTGGGAGAGCATCTGGGCCTGATCAATCTGTTCCAGCGTTTCCGCCTGATCTATGGGGAAAGATGTGTCTTTGATATTCATAGAAGCGAATACGGCGGCGCCTGCGTGGAGATCAGGACGCCGCAGCTTCAGGAGTCCTGGGTACAGGGGTAGAAAAATCAAAAAGGATGAAGAATACAGGCATAAATTGGGAAAGCCGTCTGTGTGAGCGCTGGAATGCTGACACAGACGGCTTTCTTGATACAAAGGAAGAGAATGCAAAGGAAAAGGAATGAAGGTAAAAAAAGAGGGATGTGGTAAAAATGATGAGAATATTATACATTTTAGTTTACGATAAAAGCAAAATAGAAATACTGTTCTTCCAAATATAAGTATAATATGTGGAATTGCTTAATTTAATTGGTAATTATATAATAATTTTTGTCAATGAGCACAACGAAAACAAAAAGAAAGAGAAGGGTAAAAGATGAGCGGACAAGTTGCCTCCGGGTTACAAAAGAACAGGCATCCGATGCTGATGCATTTCAAACGGTTTCACTGGCTATATATTTTTCTGATTCCGGGTCTGGTTTCCATTTTCCTGTTTAAGCTGCGTCCGATGTACGGATTGCAGATCGCATTCCGGGATTTTTCTCTGGTCAAAGGCGTATGGGGATCGGATTGGGTCGGATTGAAAAATTTTGAGGATCTTTTCCGGTCGGCCAATTTCCTGAGGGTATTGAAGAATTCTATCATTACCAGCGTGCTGCGGCTGCTGTGGGGATTCCCGTTTCCGATCATCCTGGCGCTTCTGCTGAATGAGATCAGGAATGAAAAATACAAAAAGACATTGCAGACGGTCATGTATCTGCCGCATTTCATATCCTGGGTCGTCGTCATTACGATGGTAACAGCTCTGCTTTCCAAATCGCAGGGGATCATCAACGATCTGATCGTCGCCATGGGCGGGACGGAGATCGACTTTCTGACCAGCCCCAAATGGTTCCGGCCGGTCCTCATTACCGCGGGGATCTGGAAGGAAGCCGGGTGGGGAACGGTCATTTACATGGCGGCGCTGGCGGGCGTGGATGTCCAGCTCTATGAAGCGGCCATGATCGACGGCGCAAACCGCTGGCAGCGCATGCTCTATATCACCATACCGTGTATTCTGGGAACGGTTGCTATTATGCTGATCATGAATATGGGAAACATCCTGAACAACGGGTTTGAACAGATCTGGCTTCTGCAGAATGCGGTAAACAAGGAAGTGGCGGAAGTGCTGGAGACGTATTCTTATCAGGTGGGCCTGAGAGAGGGCAGGTTCAGCTTCGCTACGGCCATCGGGTTCTTCCAGTCCGTTGTGGGGATGATCATGGTATTTTTATCCAATTTTCTATCAAAGAGAATGGGAGGGAGCGGATTATGGTAAAACGGAGAGTTCCTCATGGCACAAAGGTCAAAGAAAGCCTCCCGGAGCGGATCTTTGCGGTGTGTAATTATATTATCCTGACGGTGATCGCGCTTTTGATGCTTTATCCGATCATCAATATCATTGCGGTGTCCTTTTCCAATTATACGGAATATCTCAAGACCCCGTGGATGATCTGGCCCAGGAAGATCACGACGGACGCCTACCGACTGGTGTTTCACAACCGGTTTTTCTGGAGAAGCTATCTGAATACGATTCTTGTAACTGCCGGTTCTACGGTGCTGAGCCTTGTTGTTACGACGCTGTTTGCGTGGCCGATGGCCCGAAAGGAGCTGAAGGGAAAGCCATTTCTGATGGCGATCATGATCTTCACCATGATCTTCAATGCGGGCATGATCCCGGGGTATCTGAATATCCAGGATCTCCATCTGCTCGATACGCTGTGGGCGCTGATCCTTCCCGGCACGTTTAATACCTTCAACTGCGTGATCATGATGAGCTTCTTCCGTGAGCTTCCTTATGAGCTGGTCGAGGCGGCTATGGTGGACGGGGCAACAGAACCTTATGTCCTGACCAAGCTGGTGATCCCGTTATCCAAGCCTGTCATTGCTTCCATCACGCTGTTTCTGGCAGTCGGAGCCTGGAATTCGTACTTTGCGGCTCAGATTTATATTCGGGACAGGGATCTGTGGCCGATGGCGCTGACCCTGAAGGAAATCCTGGTATCGGCGTCCACGCAGATTCTGGAAGCGGCATCGGATCCGTCAGCATTACAAAATGCGCAGCAGGAAATTCAATCCAAAAACATTCAATACGCATCGGTGGTGGTCTCTACTTTACCGATCATGTGCATCTATCCTTTCCTGCAAAAATATTTTGCAAAGGGCGTTATGGTTGGTTCTGTAAAGGGCTGAGTTCCCTTTTCATGAAAGAGAAAAAATCAAAAAGGAGGAAGGTATGAAAAAAGGAGAACTGAAAACAAAGAAACTTATGGCGTTGTTTCTGGCAGCAGCAATGATATCGGCTGCCGGCTGCGGCAGTACGGGGCAGGGTTCCGCCGGCACACAGCAGGCAGCGTCGGAAGTATCCCAGGATACGGAAACATCAGAAGCATCCCAGGAATCGGAAGAAACAGAAAAACTCAGCATTATGGTACACAATGTTACGGATATCCCGGAAGGCTCCATTTCCGATCAGTGGTCCAAACATGTGGAGGAAAAAGTGGGTGTGGACATCGAGTGGGTGCTGCCTCCAGCCTCCGCTTATGAGGACAATCTGCAGTTGACCATGATCAATGAGGATAAGCCGGATGTGATCTGTTTTCCCACTGAATGGCTGACCCAGACTTCCTTTATCGACGCCTGTGAATCTGGGATGTTCATAGACATCTCCGATATGATCGGAAACTATGAGAACCTGATGGCACATACCAATGAAATATCCTGGGATGCGCTGGATATTTTTAACGACGGCAGAGTTTGGGGAATTCCTCGTTCTACTGTATGCCGCGCGGACGGTTTCCGGATCCGTGAGGACTGGCTGAATAATCTGAATATCGATTATACAGAGGGTGAGTTTATGACTTTGGATCAGTTTTATGATCTGCTGTATGCATTTACCTATGACGACCCGGATGGAAACGGCGTTGATGATACCTGGGGATTAATGCTTTATTCCAATGCGGATGGCTCTCTGGCTAACCCGCTGTCCCGCATCTTCCATATTGGCAATGGTGAGGCTTGGGATAAGATGGAAGACGGAACGATAACAAACCTGAAGTATTCCAAGGATTATGACTATTATAAGCAGTATCTTGCCTTTGCCAATAAGTGCTGGGAGGCGGGCGTTGTGGAACCGGATGCGTTTGCAATAGACTCTACTGTGGCATATGAGCGCCAGGCACAATATGGCTGTATAGCTGAATATCCGGGAGGTATGGATGTTAAGGTAACGGAAGATTCACCTGAGACCTATGTTTACTGCCCCGGCGTTGTTGTGGATGGGGACCCCATAGGTACTTATACTTATGGAGATCAAAATACGGGCATCTGGTATTATTATGCGATTTCCAGTACCTGTGAGAATCCCGAGAAATTCCTAGAGCTTGCCAATTATGTTCTCTCAGATGAAGAGTGGGTGAACCTGAATGCCAAGAATCTGATCAATGTCGGTTTTACCATGGATGAGGATGGGAACTATGACTTCTCTCTGACGGATCAGATGAAAGAGGAAGATGAGAAAAACGGAACGGATAATGCGAATACAACCTTGATCAGTATGTTTTTACGCCGGTCTGACGGCGCCGAATTCTTTATTGATAAGTCTCTGCCCGCAGATCAGCAGGAACGGATCGCCAAGCTGATCGAGATGACCTTTGAGCTGTACTGGCCCGCGGTTGACCGGGGATATAAGCCGGAAATTGCGACAGATCCCGTCTTCATTGAATATAAGAACTACATGATCCAGGAAGAAGCAAAGATCATCACGGGCGAACAGCCTGCGGAATATTGGGATGAACTTCTTGACGGCTTTTACGATGCCGGCTATGATAAGTACACAGAAGATATGATCGCGTACATTAAGACATTTGAGTGAGCTGATCGAGTCAGTAGAAAGCCAGTAGAGTTTTATTCCGAACGTACAGGGAGGATAGCTTGTCTTGTGTTGGTGCCAGCCCTATAGACCTGTCTGTAGGGCTGACACCTTTTTCAGCATCAAGGGGGATAAAAAATGGAAAGAATCTGGATCGATGCGCTGGAATTTGACGACTACGGCGGATTCCGGCGTGACACGCAATTTGTAAGAGAAATGGGGCAGGGGTATCTGCTGGCGGACGGTGTGGGAACGCCGGCGGCCCCTGCGGCAGTGAAGTTTTCGGTCCTGCAGAAGGGGATGTACCGGGTGTTCCTTAGGACCAAAAACTGGTGTGTGGGCTATGAGCCGGACGGCCTGATCGTGGAGGTGGACGGAAAGAAATCCGGGCATGTTTCCGGAATGATGCAGATACCTGACTGGTATTTTGAGACGGCCGGTGATTTTGAACTGGACGCCGGCGTCCATACCCTCCGCATTTATGATACCACAGGCTGGTTTGGACGCTTTTCCGCAGTGGTGATCACCGATGATTTTGATTTCTGTCCTTCCCCTGAAAAATCCCGCTGGAAGGCACAGAGGGCTGCGATGAAGGGGCTGAAGGATACGGTCACGGATCATGGGCATTACGATCTGTTGATCGCGGGCGGCGGTGTTCCGGGAGTCACCGCGGCTGTTACGGCGGCCAGACATGGACTCAGGGTTGCTTTGCTCAATGATCGGCCGGTGCTGGGAGGAAACGGCTCGGAAGAAGGAAATGTTACGCTGGAGGGCGCGGCGCATCGGGGATATCATGAAACCGGTGTGATCTATGAGATCAAAAATATCCGTCAGGAAGAAAAAATTTCCTGGTCGGATGCGTTTGATCGTTTTGTAAAAAAAGAAGTCAATATAACGGTATTTTCCAACATGCTGGTGGATGACTGTCAATGTGAAAACGGCAGGATCCGCACGGTTCATGCGGTTGATACGGTGGATCTGACGGAACACAGTTTTAGTGCAGATCAGTTTGTGGATAATACGGGAGACGGATGGCTGGGGTATTATGCCGGCGCATACTATCACATCGGAAGAGAAGCCAGATGGGAATACGGAGAAGATTTCGCACCGGAGGTCGCGGATGGGAACACGATGAGCGGCTGCAACGGCGGCACCCATCTCGAAACCGGTGATGCGTTTTTCAGTTACTGCGCAGATTATGCGGACGAGGAGACGCCTTTTATTGCGCCGGACTGGGCTTTTAAGCTGCCGCAGGGGGAGGAGATGAACAGACAGCCCCATACCATTGACCGGGGAGAATGGTGGCTGGAAAACCGAAATGATTATGATGATCTGTGGAATCAGGAATATACCAGAGATGCGCTGATCCGTGTGTCGGCCGGCTTTTTTGACTGGCTGAAAAATTCCTGGCCGGAAAAGGAACGGGCTGCAAAACTGAAACTGACCGGGCTGGCCACCTTCAATGCAAAGCGGGAAAGCAGAAGGCTGATCGGCGATCATGTGATGACGCAGAATGATTTCCGGCTGCGTCCGGACTTCCCGGATGCCGTATGCTACTGCGGCTGGAATATCGATGTGCATCATATTATGGGAATTTTCTCCGGGAGGGAAGGGGCATTTACCTGTGATGAGAAGATCGGGATCACACAGCTTCCTTTTCGCTGCCTTTATTCCAAGAATATCGATAATCTGATGATGGCGGGGAGAGATATCAGCGTCAGCCATATCGGCCTGGGCCCTGCAAGGGTAATGCTCACCGGGGCTTCCATGGGTCAGGCGGTGGCTACGGCGGCGGTCCTGTGCAAAAAATATAATCTGGATCCCCGTGAAGTTGGAAAACAGCATATGGATGAACTGCAGCAGATGCTCTTAAAGGATGGACAGTCCATTCCGGGATGCACTAATCATGACCCAAGGGATCTGGCGCTGACGGCGGTGATCACGGCAGATTCTTGGGAAAGCGGCGGAAGACCGGAAAACGTTATCAATGGCAGGACCAGAGCGACGGACGGCGGTGATTATGCCTGGATTTCCGGAGCGCCCCTGCCGCAAAGCCTGATATTGACACTCAAAGAACCCAGAGAGATCAGTCAGGTAAGGGTGACATTGGATATGCCCTTTGCACGCTATACCATGGGATATCAGCCCATGCCCTCCAAAGATGAGACTCTTGCGGATTTTACCGTGGATATCTGTGTGGATGGCGAATGGAAATGTGTGGGTAAGGTGAAAAACAATATCCAAAGGCTGGTGGTGCTTGATTTTACTCCCAGTCTTGCGTCAGCAGTCCGGATTAATGCTCTGAGGGCAACGGCGATCGACAGAGCCGTTATCCCGGAGGTCCGTATTTATTAGATAACGAGGAGAAAGGGTATGGGAAAAGTGGTATTAAAGGCATCGGATTTCGGCGCCGTGCCCAATACGGGCGAAGATATGGCGCCGGCGCTCAGGCTTGCCATTACGAAAGCAGCGCAGTACGAAACAAAGAAGCACGATCTGACCGTAATGATTCAGCTGGAGGCCGGAGAATACCGGCTGGCGGAAAGCGTTGATAATGTGATGCTGCCTTTCCGTGGATGCAGCGGGATCATTCTGAAGGGCGTTGTGGATGAAAAGGGGGAGCCCTGTACCTGGCTGAAGGTCCGACTGAAGCTTCAGAATGATGTGGCTGCCAGTGCGCATATAGCGCTTTGGGAGACAAAAGACATTCGTCTGGAAAATCTGATCTTTGACTATACGGAGCGTTTCAGCAGCGCCGGAAAAGTGGTAGAAGCGGATCCGGAACAGGACAGAGTGGTCGTCGATGTACTGGAAGGGCAGAGCCATTTTGACGGGATGAAATGCTATTCCGCCAACAGCTGGAATCTGAAAACCAGAGAGATGAACAATGTGGATGCGCTGACGATCGGGGTGAATAAAGCGGTATTTTCTCATACCTGGCGGCGGATCCCGGGCGGAGACGGAAGAAGATATGAAATACAGGGGATGCATTTTGCCCGCCTTCTGCAGCCCGGCGACGGTATGTCCTGGCATTTTAATGTAGTTGGCCAGCCGGGAGAGATGCCCTTTGTGATCTATGCGGAAGACAGTGAGAATATCCAACTGGAAAATATCCGAATCTATAGCTGTATTGGCATGACGGCGATATTTAAAGGAAATAAAGACATTACCATGAAAAATATCCGTGTGGAACCGGAAGGGACTTCTCTGGCGGTAAGCCCCAGAGATTTTGCCTGGTTCGTGGCGAACAGCGGAAAACTGCTCGTTGAAAACGCCTATGTGAAAGGGGTGAGATGGGATCCCTTCAACATTCATTCCGGATTCTGTAAGATCACAAGCGTTTCCGAAGACAGAGCACAGGTCTGTGCAGAGATGAAGAAGGATTACCTGAGATTTCGCTGTAAGGGAGATAAGGTGATCTTCTGGACGAAGGAAGGGCCGGTAGAAAGACGGACTGCCTGCATAGAGGAAAAGGAAGCGGAACTTTGCATGACGCTGACTGAAAAACTGCCCTCCATCATAATGGAAGGGATGTATCTCACTCCCGGATGGTGGAATCTGGACGAAGCTGTATTCCGCCATACAACGATCGAGGGCAACTGCGGTACCGGGATTCTGTATCAGAATGAAAACCTACTGGTGGAGGACTGTATATTCCGCAATAATACCTATGATGACATCGGACTGGGCCCGATCGATCCATGGGAGGGATGTTTTGCCAGAAACATTGTGATCCGCAATAACGTATTTGAAGGCTCTGCGTGGATGAACAAATATCGGGTTCATGACGGCGCAATTTCCATTTTCAATGGATATGAGCCGATGCGGGACTGCCCGTACAACTGCGATATTGTGATCGAAAACAATGTGATCCGCGATCAGGCGACGGGTATCAGTATCCGCAACGCGGAACAGGTCAGACTGGCGGGAAACAGGATGGAACGGGTGAAGACAGAAGTGCTGGTGGGAAGACAGGAAATGGTCAGGCTTTAGGGCTGAAGCATTTCGCTGTTAGGGAAAAAGTGAATACATAAAAATAAAAAAGTACAGAACAGACATTCGATTTTGCTCTGTACTTTTTTTATGGGGTCTGATATAATCGGGATGGTAATCGGCAATAAAGAAGCTAAAATTTTGAGCACGCATCTCCGGAAGCTGACGGCCGAGAACGATTTTTCAAAGCTTGTGCTGGAAAACGGTTACGAAGATTTAAAAATCCCGGATATCAGGCATCCAACATGGCTGATACACCTGGTTTTGATATATTTCAAAAGATTTTACTGCGACAAAGGCACCTCAGAAAAATATGACGGAAGGGTTGTGTGAAAGAGGAAGGATGGATAGAGCCTAAGGTTGATGAGCAGTATAGTCCGGATCGGACAATTTTAACGCTTCCTCTGGTAAAACAAGCGAAAAAAGCAAGCGAAAAAAACAAGCGAA
>DWYY01000195.1 GCA_019118445.1 Candidatus Eisenbergiella merdipullorum
GTAGACGAACATGCGTCCGTATACCCGCTTCACACCGTCCATCTGAAGAACAGCATCCGCCGCCGAATGGGGAATGGAGCAGGTATTGTCCGAGCTGACCACGGAAAGCTCCGGCGTCCACGGAGGAGGAAGGAGGGCGTGCGCCAGGAAATCCGCGACGGTGGTAAATGCCAGAAACAGCACGATACAGAGGGCAAACGCGCCGCTCATCAGCACATAGCCTTTTTTCACCAGGAAGGCATACCGAATCCCCAGCGTAACTTCCGGATTCATACGGTACAGCCGGGATAGCCCTCTCTCCTTCCGCGGCGTCGAATATCGCTTTTCCCGCTGCGCCATGACAGCGTGCCTTCCTCTCCCGGCTGTCCGGCCTGCCGTTCGCACCGCCTCCATGGGAGAGACCCGCATGGCTCTTTTTGCCGGAGCGCGTGACGCAAGGAGCACGGTCAGCACGCCCAGCGCCGCCCCAGCGCAGGTGCCCGGAAGGCTGACTCCCCAGACCGGCATACAGGAAAGCCGTTCCGGCCCGGCCGTTTTCATCAGCGCCGACACCAGACAGACCGCCGCGGCCGCGGCAAGAAGCCCCGCCGGAACCGCCGTCCGGCACCAGCAGAGAGCCTCCAGGCGCACATAGCGCAGGATCTGCCTTCTGGTCGCGCCCAGACTCCGGAGCATGCCGAAAAATTCCGTCCTCTGGAGCACATTTCCGTTCAGGCTCCCGGAAATCATCAGAACGGCGGCTGCCATCACAAGCAGCGCGAGAAACAGCGCCACAGCATAGATTTGGGAAGCATCGCTGTTCCCGGTAAACTGCCAGCTTCCATAGGTGCGGATCTGCCACGCCCGCTCTCCCTGCAGATACCGCTCCGCCATGCCGAACAGCGCCGCCATCAGAAAGACCGCCAGCGCGATGCAGGTCCGCGTCATCCTGCTGCCCCTTTTGTGTACCCGTGCGGAAATGGGAATCAGTTCCAGCCAGTTTTTCATTGCAGTATCCTCCTGTTTTGCCGCCGCAGAGCGGCCTACAATCATAAAAGAATGGCGTGAGTCATTCTTTGCCTTCTTTTTTACGGATACCACAAGCATATCAGGTTCTTCTTACAGATGGATGAACGGAAGCTTACAATTTTGCAATGTTCTTACTCCTGGAAACGCCTGTCACTGATTAAAATAGAATGCGCTTCCCAGGTACGGTTCGTCCGCCGGAAAGGTATCTACGGGATTCAGACCGGTCATCTTCAGTTCCGCGCCTCCGTCCATCGTATAATAAACTTCCGTCACATCCAGATTTTCCGTAAGGGTGCGCCACAGGCTGTCCAGCATAAACCAGCGCAGAGATTCTTCATCGAAAAAGAAAAAGTCCTCCTTCTGTTCTCTGTCATCCAGACCGGCAATCAACGTAGAATCCAGGGACCAGTCTGCATGAACCGTCGTCCCGTCAACAACCGCGCTGTTCAGCGTGAAATCCAGCCCGGTCCACTGTGACAGACATTCTGCCAGCGTCTGGCCGGTCACCTCCGTGACTGTCATCGTCATGCTCCTGATCAGACCATCCTCCTGCGCCGTTTCGCTTCCTCCTGAAAAATCCGCGTAAATCGTCGCTTCCACCTCTGCCTTACCGCTCTGGCCGCTCCCTTCCTCCGCTCCATGGCAGGCGGGCAGAAGCAGCATCAGTACAGACAGAAGCACGCACATCGTCCGGTTTCGTTTTCTTCCGGCCATTTCTTTTCTGGCTCTCATATCCCGTCCTCTCCTTCATAATCCTGGACCACGTCATAGTCCAGGCTGGAAAAATCCACCGCGCCAAGGCTGTCCGGCCCCTCGTTTTTTCTGTAGTTTCTGGTGAAATCCCGCACAGAATCCAGAAACTGCTCGCCGTATTTTTCATATTTAAACACGCCCACGCCGGAGACGGTAAGCATCTGCTCCCGGTTCACCGGACGCACGATGCACATATGGGCCAGGGTTTTATCTGAAAATACGATGTAGGACGGCACGCCCTCCGCATTGGCGATTCTTGCGCGCAGACGGCGCAGCACCTCGAACAGCTGCTCCTCTTCCTCATCCAGCACAAAGCCGCCGGGCGTGCGGGCCGTTTTCTTCTTTCCGGCCGTTTTGCCTGCCGCGCCTTTTTTCTCCGAAGGCTCCTGTTCTTTGGCCATTTTCATGACGATCCGTTCGCCTTCTTCAAGAATCCGCGCCGATTTATCCGTGAGCTTCACGATGGCGTAGTCGTCCGGCGTGACGGCGAGATACTCCTGCAGCATGAGATGGTTCATCACCTGACGCAGCCGGTGTGTGGGAACTTTGGAAAGGCTGGCATAATAAACGTTTTCATCCATCCGATACTGCCGGATTTTGGCCGTATTCGCGCCGCGCACCGTATCGATGATCACGTTGGTTCCATACCTCTGGCGGCACTGGCGAACGCAGCCCATCAGCTTCTGCGCGATTTCCGTCACATCCGTTTCCTCGAACTGGCTCAGGCAGTTGGAGCAGTTCCCGCAGTAATTGGAGCCGTATTCCCCGAAATAGCGAAGGATGTAATCCCGCAGGCATTCGTTTGTGAAGCAGTAAAAGGTCATTTTCCGAAGCCTCTGGCGGTCCCGCTCCTGCACCACCTGGCGGGTCAGCTCGTCCAGCTCCTCATTTTCCGTGTTATGGTCGATGAAAAACTGGTTCGTCACCACATCCTGTCCGCCGTAGAGCAGAATGCACTGGGCCGGCTGGCCGTCCCGCCCGGCGCGCCCCGCCTCCTGGTAATAGCTTTCCATGTTTTTGGGCATGTTGTAATGGACCACAAAACGCACGTTGGACTTATCGATTCCCATGCCGAAAGCGTTGGTGGCCACCATGATGGGATACCGGTCATAGATGAAATCGTCCTGGTTCTGTCTGCGCTCCTCGTCGCTTAAGCCCGCGTGATACCGGGTCGCAGGAAAGCCATCATTACGGAGTCTGGCGCAGACCTCCTCCACCACCTTTCTGGTCAGGCAGTAGATGATGCCGCTCTCTCCCTCATGAAGCTCCAGATATTTTCTGGTTGCCGCATACTTATCCTTCGGGGACTGCACAGCAAAATAGAGATTGGGCCGGTCAAAGCCCGTGGTGGAGATCACCGGATCGCGCAGCTGGAGAAGGTCCACGATGTCCTCCCGGACCTCCTTCGTCGCAGTTGCCGTAAACGCGCTGACGACAGGCCGCCGGGGCAGCCTGTCGATAAATTCCGCAATTTTCAGATAACCCGGCCGGAAATCCTGTCCCCACTGGGAAACGCAGTGAGCCTCATCCACCGCCACCATGACGATCGGCGCCTGAAGCGCGAACTGGAGAAAATCATCGGTAAGCAGCCGCTCCGGCGCCACATAAATGAGAGTATAGCGGCCCTGTGCCGCAAGGGCGAGGGCCTTTTTATACTGGGCCCAGGTGAGAGAGCTGTTCAGATAGGCCGCATGTACCCCGGCCTGATTCAGCGCCGATACCTGATCCTTCATGAGGGAGATCAGCGGAGAAACCACAAGAGTGATCTTTCCCATCACCAGGGCGGGCACCTGATAACAGATGGATTTTCCCGCCCCGGTTGGCATGACGCCGAAGGTATCTCTTCCAGCGAGAATGCCGTCGATCAGCGTCTCCTGTCCTTCCCGAAAGCTGTCATAGCCGAAATACTGTTTTAACACCTCATATTTATCCATGAATTTCTGTATACTCCTGATGCAGACGGATGTGCT
>DWYY01000196.1 GCA_019118445.1 Candidatus Eisenbergiella merdipullorum
GACCATTTTTGATTTCAAGGGACCCGGCGTTGTGCAGGGCATGCACAACACAGAGGCGTCCATCCGCAGCTTCGCCCGCGCCTGCTTCCAGTATGCGGTGAGCACGAAGCAGGACCTGTGGTTCGGGAGCAAGGATACCATCTCCAAGAAATATGACCATACCTTCAAGGACATTTTCCAGGAGGTTTATGAAAACGAATATAAAGAGCAGTTCGAGGTTCTCGGGCTGACCTATTTCTACAGCCTGATCGATGATATCGTTGCCCGTATCATGAAAGCGAAGGGCGGCTTCATCTGGGCCTGCAAAAACTATGACGGAGATGTGATGAGCGATATGGTTTCCTCCGCTTTCGGTTCTCTCGCCATGATGACCTCCGTTCTGGTCTCTCCCGACGGCGTGTATGAATATGAGGCGGCTCACGGAACCGTGCAGAGACACTATTACAAATATCTCAAGGGAGAGGAAACCTCCACCAATCCCGTGGCGACCATTTTCGCCTGGACCGGGGCCCTCAGAAAGCGCGGCGAGCTGGATGGGGTCAGAGAGCTCATGGACTTTGCTGACAAGCTGGAAAAGGCAACGGTAGATACGATTGAAAGCGGAAAGATGACGAAGGATCTCGCTCAGATCACCACCCTTGAAAACGTGACAGCATTAAACAGCCAGGATTTCATCCATGCTATCCGCACCAGGCTGGTGGAACTGCTGTGATCGCGGCTTCCACAAGGAAATCATGGGGTCTGTATCCGTTGGTACGGACCCCCGCATGGAGGAAAAAATGAAAAAATTATTCGGACAGATCATCAGATTTGGGCTGGTAGGCTTTCTGTGCTTCTTTATCGATTACGGGATCATGGTGGCCCTGACGGAGCTCGTAGGCATCAATTCCACCGTTTCCAGCGGAATTTCCTTCTGCGTGTCGGTGATCGTTAATTATATCCTGAGCGTGACCGTGGTCTTCGATGCGGACAAGGAGGCCAACAAAGCGAAGCAGTTCACGATATTTCTGATCCTCAGCGTCATCGGGCTGGGGATCAACACCCTGATCATGTGGGCGGGAACCTCTGTCCTGGATCAGTATATGGACCGCTCTTATATGCTGGTGAAGATTTTCGCCACGGCGGTGGTGATGGTCTATAACTTCATTACGAGAAAGATCTTTATTGAGAAGAAAAGTTAAGTGTGCTGTTAAATAACAGACGGCGGGAGTTGCTTATCCCGCTGTCTGTTGCTTCATCCCTTAGTTTTATGGTGCTTACTGCATTTCTATTTCCGCTAAGTTTCTACATTTTTTTCTGTATCCTCCGGGCGTTAAGCCTGTCACAAGTTTAAAAACTCTGAAAAAAGTCCGCTTATCTTCTGCATTTTCAATACGGATATTGGTTTTTGCTGTATTGAACGCAAATAGGAATGAGCAGAAAGCAGATACCGATGTCAGGCAGATCTCGTCATCCCTTCACCGGATCCAGTTTCCCGATCAAACGGTAATACACAACGATGAGCAGGCAGACGGCGCCGATCCAGGCAAGCGGCGTGGCAAGGCAGATGCCGATATATCCCAGAAGGAGGGAAAGGCCCATGGTGCCGAAGATCCGCATGACGAGTTCAATGATGCAGGCGGCAAAGGGCACCACGGCGTTTCCCATGCTCTGGATCGAAGACCGGTAGACGTTGAGCAGGCCGAGCACCAGATAAAACGGGGCGACGGAAAGCAGATAGCCGTTGTTGTAGCCGGTGATGACTTCTGTGGGGTGATTTACGAACAGCGAAACGAATGAATTGCGGAAAAGCAGGATAAACACGCACATGGCCAGGCTGACCGCCTCAGTCTGAAGCAGGCTTGCCCTGACGCCCTGGCGGATACGGTCGTAACGGCCTGCGCCGAAATTCTGGGCCACATAGCTGGAGATGGCGATGCCGAACGCCTGATCCACCAGAACGGAAAGCTGGTCGATCTTGGTCGCAGCCGTATATCCGGCAACGGCGTCAGCGCCGAGCGCGTTGACGCCTGCCTGCATGGCGAGCTGGCCGATGCACATGACAGACATCTGAAAGCCCATAGGAAAGCCTACCTTTAAATGGCTTTGAGCCTGATGGGAAAAATCGCGCAGGTCCGCGGCGCACACATGCATGACCGGAAACTTCCTCCATCCCGCCGCAATGCAGAAAATGGCGGAAAGAAGCTGGGAGAGCACAGTGGCCCAGGCAGCACCGGCAACGCCCATTCCCAGGGGGAGAATAAAAACGAAATCCAGCACAATATTCAGGAGGGAGGAGAAAACAAGAAAATACAGCGGTGTCCTGCTGTCTCCAAGAGCCCTCAAAATATTGGAAATGAGATTATAAAATACGGTTGCGCCTGTCCCGAGAAGCACGGCAAACATGTAATCATAAGCCATATCATAGATGCTTTCCGGTGTTTGCATGAAACGGAGGATCGGATGGGACAGAAGGGCGCAGAGGATGGTGACGATGACCGTAAATATGACGGATAGGACGAAGGATACGGCAATACTCTGCCGCATGCCTTTTTCATCCCCAGCCCCGCAGCGCTGTCCAAGGCAGATCCCAAAGCCGCTGGTGATCCCCTGAATGAAGCAGAGAACGAAGTAAACGATGATACTTGTGGAGCCGACTGCTGCAAGTGCATCAGCTCCGAGTGTCTGTCCCACGATCATGGTGTCTGCCAGCGTGTAAAAAAGCTGGAACAGATTTCCGCCGATGACGGGAAGAGTAAATTTTAAAAGTGTGGGGAACGGACGTCCCTTTGTCAGGTCCTGCATCATGATAGGTCTTCTCCTTATCTGGTGTATATCTGCTGCTTCAGATTCTGATGTCTGGTGCGGCTATTCCGAAAGCTGTTCCCATTCTTCCATTCTTATAAGAAGTTCGTCTTCGATCTCGGCTTTTTCTTTGGAGAGCGCCTGAAGCCTCGCCACATCGGTGCAGACTTCCGGACGGGCCATTTCCTCATCGATCTGTGCGCTCCGCTCCTCCAGGGCATTGATGCGCTCCTCGCATCGCTTCAGGGCATTCTCTTTTTTCCGCTGGGCAGCCTGAGCTTCTTTCTGGCTTTTCCAGTCCTGTTTGACAGCGCTTTCCGGAGCGGATGCGCATCCGTATATGCCTGAGCCGGCCGTCCCTGCCGCGCCTGTTCCTAAAGCGGCGATTTTCCCGGAGGTGTGGGATGCCGGAGCGTTTTTCCCTGAGACCTGGCTGTTGACTCTGGACGCCTGCACGAGCTGGGTCTTCTTTTCCAGATAATAATCGTAATTTCCCTGATATCCGGTAAGCACGCCGCCCTCCAGCTCGAGGATGCGGCTGGCGGTGCGGTTGATGAAGTAACGGTCGTGGGAGACGTACAGAACTGTGCCGGTATAATCGTTCAGCGCGTCCTCCAGGATCTCCTTGCTCGTGATATCCAGATGGTTGGTGGGCTCATCCAGGATCAGGAAGTTTGCTTCCGAGAGCATCAGCTTGGCAAGGGATACCCGTCCCCTTTCGCCGCCGGAAAGCATTTTGATCTGTTTGAACACGTCCTCTCCGGTGAAAAGGAAGGCGGCCAGCACGTTGCGGATCTCGGTATTGGTAAGGGAAGGATATTCGTCCGAAATCTCTTCAAAAATGGTCTTGTCCGGATGCAGCACATGATGCTCCTGGTCATAGTAGCCAATCTGCACCTTGCTGCCGATGCGGATTTCCCCGTCATCTGCGTCCACCAGGCCGTTGATGATCTTTAAGATCGTGGTCTTGCCCGTCCCGTTGTCCCCGATGATGGCTACATGCTCGCCCCGCTTCAGGAAAAAGGAGAGATCAGTAAACAGAGGATGGCCGTCGAAGGATTTGGCAAGCCCTTCCACGCTCAGCACATCATTGCCGCTTTCTATACGGGGAGTGAGCCGGATGCGCATGTCGTCGCGCACCTCCGCGGGCTTTTCCAGCACATCCATCTTCTTGAGCATTTTTTCCCTGCTCTCCGCCCTGCGGATGGATTTTTCCCGGTTGAAGGAGCGCAGCTTTTCGATGACTGCCTCCTGATGTTTGATTTCCTGCTGCTGGTTCAGGTAAGCATGAAGCTGTGCGGCGCGGAGCTGTTCCTTTTTCGCCGCATAATCAGAGTAGGTCCCGGAAAAGACGCTCACCTTTCCGCCGTCCAGCTCAATGATCTTTGTCGCGATCTTATCCAGAAAATAGCGGTCATGAGAGACGACCAGCACCGCTCCCTTATAATTGACCAGCCAGGTTTCCAGCCAGGCGATGGAGGACATATCCAGATGGTTGGTGGGCTCGTCCAGGATGATCAGGTCCGGACGGGTCAGAAGCAGACGCCCCAGGGCGACACGGGTCTTCTGTCCTCCGGAGAGAGTGGAGACCTGCTTGGAAAATTCTTCCTCTGCAAAGCCCAGGCCTTTGAGCACACCGGTCACTTCGCTGCGGCAGCTATATCCGTCTGCCTGTTCATAACAATGGGTGAGCTGTGCATATTTTTCCATCAGTGCATCAAGTGCAGGTCCCTGCACCTGTTTCATCTCAAGCTCGCAGGAGCGGATCTCTTCCTCCAGTCTGAGCACCTCTTTTTTGGCTTCCAGCACTTCTTCATAGATGGTACGGTTTCCCTCCACTTCGGCGTTCTGCGGCAGGTACCCGAAACTTGTGTCCTTTCCCCAGACCACCATTCCTTCGTCCGGCTCCAGCTCTCCCGTGATGATGCGCAGCAGCGTGGTCTTCCCGGCCCCGTTGATGCCGACGATAGCCGCTTTTTCATGATCTTCTATATGAAAAGAGCAGTTTTTGAAAATCTGCTTTTCGTGAAATGCTTTTCCCACATTCTGGCAGGATAAAACCATGGTATCTTCCGTCCTTTCGTATTCATTCCGGTATTGTCGGAAAATTCGCCTAAACGCCGTTTTTGTCCAGAATCAGTTTAACGGGAAGACGGGCTGATGTCAATGGGAAAGCTGAGAGTCCGGAACGTGCTTTACAGCATGAAGACAGTGATTGACATATTTTTAACGGGTGACTATAATGGGAAAGGAATCCAGAACAGGGATTTGACAGGAGGCAGGAAACAGTGGAAAAAGAGATTTCTCAGGCGGTCATTGGCCGTCTGCCCAGATATTTCCGTTTCTTGGGAGAGCTGAAGGACCAGGGGGTGGAACGGATCTCCTCTCAGGAGCTGAGCAGGCTGATGCATGTGACGGCGTCGCAGATCAGGCAGGATTTCAATAATTTCGGTGGATTCGGACAGCAGGGCTACGGTTATAACGTGGAATATCTGTACACGGCGATCGGAAGCATCCTGGGGCTTGATAAGAAGCATCATCTGATCATCATAGGCGCCGGAAATCTGGGACAGGCGCTGGCAAATTACATGAATTTTGAACGCAGGGGTTTCATTTTTACCGGGATTTTTGATATCAATGAAAAGCTGCACGGGAAAATGATCCGGGGCATCCAGGTGCGCCCCATGGAAGAAATGCAGGAGTTTGTCCGGAAGCATGACATTGACATCGCAGTCCTTACCATCCCCAAGGAGGGCGCGGTGGCTACGGCTGAAAAGCTGGTGGAAGCGGGCATTAAGGCAATCTGGAATTTTGCTCATGTGGATCTGGATGTGCCCGCCGATGTGCAGGTGGAAAACGTGCATCTTTCTGACAGCCTGTTCCGGCTGTCCTATATGATCAACCGGTATGAGAAGGAAAACAGGCATGGATGACAAGCGGATGGAATATCTTGTGACAGCTTCTGAAATGAAGGAATGTGACCGCAATACGACGGAAAAGTTCGGCATTCCCTCTCTGGTGCTGATGGAGCGGGCGGCGCTCGCCTGTGCAGACGCGATCATACAGGAAACTGCGGCTTCACAGACACAGGCGGTTTCGCAGAGATGGGAAGCTCCGCAGGCACATGCTCCTGCGGAGAGAAAAAAGCCGCGCGGAAGGCGGACGCTGATCGTATCCGGCTGCGGGAACAACGGCGGGGATGGATTTGCCGCAGGAAGGCTTCTGATGCAGGAAGGCTTTCCGGTGGATTTCTGGCTGGTCGGAGAAAGGAGCCGTTGTTCCCCCGAGACGGAAAAGCAGATTTCAATCCTGGAAAACTATGGATGCACGGTCATGGAGCATGCGCCGGAGCGGGAATATGATATCATTGTAGACGCCATTTTCGGCATCGGCCTTAGGTCGGCTCCCGCAGGGCTGCATGAGGAGGCGGTGGAATATATCAACAGGAGCGGTGCCTTCGTGCTGAGCGTGGATATTCCTTCCGGCGTAAGTGCGGATTCCGGAGCGGTTCCCGGCTGCGCGGTCAGAGCGGATGTGACCGTTACCTTTGCATTTTTAAAGCGCGGCCTGGTGCTGTATCCAGGCGCGTTATATGCCGGAAGGGTGCTGACGGTGCAGATCGGCATCACGCAGGAGAGCTTTCTCGGGAAGCTGCCTAAAGCCTTTACTTTCCGGAAAGGGATATGTCCCCCGCTTCCGCGCAGAGAGCGGGACGGCAATAAGGGAACCTTCGGGAAGGTGCTGCTTGCGGCAGGAAGCTGCGGCATGGCCGGCGCGGCGGTCCTGTCGTCTTCGGCGGTGCTCCGTTCGGGAGCGGGCATGGTGCGGGTGCTTTCAGGGGAGGAAAACCGAATGATCCTGCAGACTGCGGTGCCGGAGGCCATGCTTGCCCTGTATGGACAGGATGTAGACGGCGGATGGAACACTGCTGCCGGCGCCTTCCGAAAGGCGGAAGGCTGGGCGGATGTGATCGCTGCGGGGCCTGGCCTCGGAACCGGAGAGGACGCGAAGGGTCTTGTGCGGCTGATCCTGACGGAAACGGCAAAACCGCTGGTCCTGGATGCGGACGGCATCAACCTGCTGGCGGCAGACCGGAATTTTCTGGAGACGTTCTGCCTGCAAAGAAAACGGGAAAGTGCACCGCCGCTCATTTTGACGCCTCATCCGGGAGAGCTTTCCAGACTGACGGGGCTGGATGTGGAACGGGTGGTTTCCGATCCGGTTTCAGTCTGCCGCGAATGGGCGGCGAAGCTGAATGCCGTTTTGCTGTGCAAGGGAGCGGCGACCGTCGTTTTGGACCCGTCGGCCCGCTGTTATATCAACCGCAGCGGCAACAGCGGCATGGCGACTGCGGGAAGCGGGGACGTACTCACCGGGATCATCGCGGGCCTGCTCGCGCAGGGCATGGAACCTTTTGAAGCAGCATGCTCGGGTGTCTGTCTGCATGGCCTCGCAGGGGATGCTGCAGCGGAGCGCGCGAGTGAATACAGCATCAGCGCCGGAAAGATCCTGGAGGCGCTGGACATGGTGTTTAAAAAGGAAGAAAGGCAATGAAGACCATGAAAAACGGAATGAAGTATGAAAGAATCTGGGCTGAGGTGGATCTGGACGCCATCCGGGAAAATGTGGAAAATATGATGGCAAACGTCCGCCCCGGCGGGAAGCTGATCGCGGTGGTGAAGATGGACGGCTACGGGCATGGGGCGGTCCCCATCGCCCATGAGCTGGAGGAGATGCCCTGTCTGTACGGTTATGCCGTGGCGACGGTGGAAGAAGCGCTCATCCTGCGCGGGAGTGGAGTCCGTAAGCCCATTCTGGTCCTGGGCTATGCTTTCCCCGATACTTATGAGAAACTGGCGAGGGAGGAAATCCGCACGACCGTTTTCAGAGAGGATATGCTGCCGCAGCTTTCCGAGGCGTCAGCCGCCTGCGGTCGTCCTTTCCATATCCATATCGCAGTGGATACCGGCATGAACCGCATCGGGATACAGCCGGATGACAGCGGGATTTCCTTTGTGAAAAAATGCATGGAAACGCCGGGCATTGAAATAGAAGGGATATTCACCCATTTTGCCAGAGCAGACGAGAAGGACAAAACGGCGGCCGAAGCTCAGCTTTCTGCCTTCCTTTCCTTCTGTGAAAGGGTGGAAAAGGAGCTCGGCCTGCGCATTCCCATGAAACACTGCGCCAACAGCGCGGGAATCGTGGAGATGCCAGAGGCTGATCTGGATGCGGTGCGCGCGGGGATCATCCTGTACGGCCTGTGGCCGTCTGAGGCGGTGAGAAGGGATATCGTTTCCCTCAAGCCTGCCCTGTCCCTCTACAGCCGGATCATTTTCATAAAAACGGTGAAGGCGGGAGAGCAGATCAGCTACGGCGGCACCTTTACCGCGCCGGAAGACATGCGGGTGGCGACGGTCCCGGCCGGTTATGGAGACGGCTATCCCAGAAGCCTTTCCAACCGCGGCTATGTGCTGATCGCGGGAAAACGTGCGCCGATCCTGGGAAGGGTCTGTATGGACCAGTTCATGGTTGATGTAACGCAGATCGGGGAGGCGGAGGAAAATGACCTGGTGACTCTGATCGGGAGCGACGGAGAGGAAAGCATTTCCATGGAGCTTCTGGGAGAACTTTCCGGCCGCTTCAACTATGAGATTGCCTGCTGTCTGAACCGCCGTGTCCCGAGGGTCTATAAAAAAGGCGGAGAAACGGTCTATACCAGGGACAATTTCCGGGACTTTTCATAAATTATTTTCGGGTTTTCAAAAAAATCGGTTTCACTGAATACCTTTCGGAAACGGTGCAATACTAATGTTATCATTTCTGAAAAGGAGCGTGAAACATGCGTCGCGGAGATATTTATTATGCGGATTTAAGGCCGGTTGTGGGATCGGAACAGGGCGGTGTGCGCCCGGTTCTCATCATACAGAATGATGTGGGAAACAGGCACAGTCCCACCGTCATCTGCGCGGCCATCACATCCAAGACCAACAAGGCGAAGCTTCCCACCCACATTGAGCTTCATGCAGGGCAGTATGATATTGTCAAGGATTCGGTCATCCTGCTGGAGCAGCTTCGCACCATTGACAAAACCCGTCTGAAGGATAAGGTGTGCCATCTGGACGCCCCGGTGATGAGCAAGGTGGATGAAGCCCTTAAAGTAAGCCTGGAGCTGATTACATAGGGATAAAAGTGCTCACGTCCGTCAGGGATTGTCCGGAGAGGACGCGCCGGCGTTTCCTTGACGTTTTTTCACGCGGATGATATATTAAGACGTGGTGAACAGCATTAAAAAGAGAAACAAAAGGAGAAAAATATGTCAGGACATTCAAAATTTGCCAATATCAAGCACAAGAAAGAAAAAAACGATGCGGCAAAGGGTAAGATATTTACCATCCTCGGAAGAGAGATCGCGGTAGCCGTGAAAGAAGGCGGCCCCAATCCGAACAATAACTTCAAGCTCGCTCAGGTCATCGCCAAAGCGAAGGCCAACAACATGCCCAATGATACGATCGAACGCGGCATCAAGAAGGCGGCTGGGGATGTGGGAAATGTGAACTATGAATATGTGACCTATGAAGGCTACGGGCCCAATGGGATCGCCATCATCGTGGACGCGCTGACCGACAATAAGAACAGGACCGCCGCCAACGTGAGAAGCGCTTTTACGAAGGGCAACGGAAACATCGGAACTCCCGGCTGCGTGTCCTTTATGTTCGACAAAAAGGGCCAGATCATCATTGACAAGGAAGAATATGAGGCGGATGCGGATGAGCTGATGATGACGGCTCTGGATGCGGGCGCAGAGGATTTTTCCGAGGAAGAGGACAGCTATGAGATCCTGACCGATCCGGATGAGCTGGAGAACGTGAAGAAAGCGCTGGAGGATGCCGGCATCCCGATCGCGAGCGCCGAAGTGACCATGATCCCGCAGAATTATGTGGAGCTGACGGATGAAACGGCCATCAAGAACCTGCAGAGGACGCTGGACCTTCTGGACGAGGATGACGACGTGCAGGCGGTATATCATAACTGGAGCGAGTAAAAAGGCCGGCCCGGGCCGGAAAACGACGTGGATACAAACGTTGATACATAGCAGAGGAAGACAGAAGATGAAAAAACCATACGAAAAGGAAACCATATGCATTCAGTCCGGCTGGAAGCCGAAGAACGGGGAGCCACGCGTGCTTCCCATTTATCAGAGCACCACGTTCAAATATGAGACGTCTGAACAGATGGGGCGTCTGTTTGACCTTGAGGAGGAAGGATATTTTTATACCAGGCTGCAGAATCCCACCAACGACTGCGTGGCGGAAAAGATCTGTGAGCTGGAGGGCGGTGTGGCCGCCATGCTCACTTCTTCCGGTCAGGCGGCCAACTACTATGCGGTATTCAATATCTGTGAGGCAGGAGACCATGTGGTGCTTTCCTCCACGGTTTACGGCGGCACCTTCAACCTGATCGCCAATACCATGAAGAAAATGGGGATTTCCTGCAGTATCGTGGATCCGGATGATGATTACGACACCATCTGCAAAGCGTTCCGGGAGAATACGAAATGTGTGCTCGCGGAGACCATCGCCAATCCCGCCCTGGTCGTTCTGGACATCGAAAAATTTGCGAAGGCGGCCCACGCCCATCATGTTCCGCTGATCGTGGACAATACCTTCGCTACGCCCATCAACTGCAATCCCTTTCGCTGGGGAGCCGATATCGTGACCCATTCCACCACCAAATATATGGATGGCCATGCGATGTGCGTGGGCGGAGCGATCGTGGATTCCGGCAATTTTGACTGGACCCTTTATCCGGACAAATTCCCGGGGCTGTGCACGCCGGACGAGACCTATCACGGCATCGTTTATACGGAAAAATTCGGCAGAAAGGCATACATCACAAAGGCTACTTCACAACTGATGCGGGACCTGGGTTCCATCCCTTCCCCCATGAACTCCTTCCTTCTGAACGTCGGCCTGGAAACCCTGCATCTGAGGGTCCCCAGACACTGTGAGAATGCGCAGAAGGTTGCGGAATATCTGGAAGATCATGAAAAAGTGGCATGGGTGAACTATCCCGGCCTCAAGAGCAATAAGTATTATGAGTTGGCGCAGAAATATATGCCAAACGGCACCTGCGGCGTCATTTCCTTTGGACTCAAGGGCGGAAGGAGCGCGGCCGAAAGTCTGATGGACAAGCTGGAGCTGGCTGCGATCGTGACCCATGTGGCAGATGCCAGGACCTGTGTCCTTCATCCGGCGAGCCATACGCACAGGCAGATGAACGACGAACAGCTCAAGGAAGCCGGCGTCAATCCGGACCTGATCCGCTTCTCCGTTGGCCTGGAAAACGCGGATGACATCATCGCGGATCTGGAACAGGCGCTTTCACGTATCTGAAAAAACGGGGGGATAGTGTGAGAAATAAGCCCGATGGCTTATTTCTCACAGCAAAGCGAAGCTTTGCAGCAATTATGTGCCGGAGCGTCACAAATTGCTCTTAGGCATCAGAGAAATCGCATTCGTGATTTCTCTTCGCCCCGTCGCTTACGCTCCGGAATGGGGATTGAAATGAGATATTACAGAAGCGGCGCAAATTACATACTGTGGGCGCTGTACGGCTTGATGGTCTGCGCCGTGCTCACCATGCAGGCAAGGACCTTCTGCCTGCTTCTCGGATTTGAAAAAGTCCAGTGGTATCTTCTTGTGGCGGCAGGGATCATTTTCGTCTTGTTTTTTCTGCTGTTCCTTCCGATCCGCCTGCTGGCGGGAAAGATGGGGGACGGAAGAAAAGAGGGGCGTTTCGGAAGGCTTCTGGAAGGGCTGTATCTCATTCTTATCATCGCGGTATCTCTGGCTCTCCGGCTCCTGGGAATGAAGGAAGCGGCGGAAGGAGGCCGGGGAGGCGTTTTGGCGGCGGTCTCCGGGTTCCCCTTTGCCTCCCTCACCTTTTCGTCCCTCTATGCCTGGCTGAGCCTCACTTTGTCCGCCTGGATGCAGGACGGCGTTTTGGCGGCAGGATTCCTGCGCCCTCTTTATGAGACTTTGGGGATCCTTCTTTTTTACCCGTCGCTGCGCGCGCTTGCGGGAAGGATCCCGGCAGTGTGTGTGACGGCTTCGCTCTCGCTTCTTCCTTTTTTTTCGGATTCCTACGGGACGGGAGGCCAGGAAGGGTTTTTCCTCACGGCGTCCGCCGTCCTTCTGCTTCTTGCCGCGCTTTATCTCGAAAAGCTTTCCGATAAAAAAAAGACAGTCTGGGGATATGCCATTCTTTTTGGCATTCCGGCGGGTGCGGCCGTTTTTCTTGATCCCATTTTCCTCACCTTTCTTATTTTTGCATTGTGGGCGTCGCTTTTCGTATCCGGAGCCGGAAGCGCGGGGCGCAGGGCAGGCGGGATCGTCAGCCTGCTTGTATCCGCCCTTCTGGGATTTATCTGCCTTTCTGCCCTTCAGCTTTTTCTGTCCGGCGTAAATCTCATGGAAATGCTTGCGGGACGATTCGCTCCTTTTCCCGGCTTGTCCGTGCATGGTCTTTTTGCGGCCGCGTCGGAAGGCTGGCTGTTCTGGCTGTTTCCCGTGATCTGCTTTTGTGTTTTTTATATCTTCGGCTTTTTTGACCAGAGAGGAAACGTGGGGAGTGTGTGGCTTCCGTCTTTCCTTTTTTCTTCCTTTTTCAGCTTCTTCGTGAAAAATGCGGAACCGGAAAGCGCGGTAACGCTCCTGTGCTGGCTGATCATGGCTGGGATGGGGATACATAGCGCCTGCTGCCGGGAAAGAAGGAGGCCGGTACAGGAAAAAGAGGGATCAGAAGCGCAGGAGGCTGTTGTCCCCGTATCTTCCGTCCGGCCGGGAGAACCTCTTCCCAATCCGCTTCCGGGTCCCAAAAAGCATGCGCATAAGCAGATGGACTATGCCTTTGAGCCCGGGGAAGATGAAATGTTTTTTGATATCGACCAGGTGGAGGAAGGGGACGATTTCGATCTGTAGTTGAAGAATCCTGAATAAAAACGCTTTTCCTGAAGAAACTAAAGAAAAGGGTATGCGGATTTCTGCCGTGAGGACGGATGTCAGAAATCCGTATGGTAGAATGCGAGAAAGACAAGGAGAAGCGAAACCTATGGGAATATGGATTGATACGGCGGAATATTACGGAAGAAGGCCGGGGATGAAACATCTTGCGGAGTCCATCCGGCAGGCTGGGAAGGAAGAAGAAAAGCAGGGCAATAAAACGCAGGATCCCGTCCGGCATGAGGAGGAAAGAAAGGACGACAGGGACGGCGGAGAGAGCAAGCAGGATCTGGAAAGGCAGAGGGATGAGCGGATCGAGCAGACGGGCCAGCTCACTCTGGAGCGGCACGGCGAGGATGACCGCGCGATCCATATGATCAGCATCATCGGGGAGATCGAGGGCCACGATAATCTGAGCAGTTCATCCAAGACGACCAAATATGAGCACATTCTCCCGCAGCTTGCCGCGATCGAAGACAGCAGCAAGATCGAAGGGCTGCTGATCTTGTTAAATACTATGGGCGGCGATGTGGAAGCGGGCCTTGCGATCGCGGAGATGATCGCCTCCCTGAGCAAGCCCACGGTTTCCCTTGTCCTGGGCGGCGGCCATTCCATCGGCGTCCCGATCGCTGTGAGCGCGGACTATTCTTTTATCGTGCCTTCCGGCACCATGGTGATCCATCCGGTCAGGATGAGCGGCACCGTGATCGGAGCGCCCCAGACCTTTGACTATTTTAAACAGATCCAGGACAGGATCACCGGTTTCGTCTGTTCCCATTGCGCCATGACCAGGAGCCGGATGGAAAAAATGATGATGGAAACAGGGATCCTCACCAAGGATCTGGGGACGATCCTGGTCGGAAAAGAAGCAGTGGATGCCGGACTGATCGATGAGGTGGGCGGCATCAAGGAGGCGATCGCAAAACTGCATGCGATGGCGGAACGGTCCGGATGATCTCTGCGGCGCAGCGTGTGTGCGGTGCGGAGTGTGAGATCACGGTGGATACTCCTGAAGGGCATTTCTGGAATTATAAACAGGAACCGCTGAAAACAGACCCCAGCTGGGGAGAAAGCATATATACCGATTTTCGGGATTTTTCGCATCGCTCGCTCAAGATGTGTGTGGAGATTTTCAGCCCGGAGCAGGCAAAACAGCTGAAAAATCTGCTGCCTGACTGTGACTGCGCCCGTTTTTCGGATGGGAAGTGGTATAAATTTATGAAGAAAACCGCCACTAAGGAACGGGCAATTCTGAGGTTCTGCGCAGTGTCAGGAATATCCGCAAAGGAAATCATAGCCTTTGGCGACGATTATGTGGATATCGGGATGCTGAAGCTGTGCGGGCTGGGAATAGCGATGGAAAATGCCATAGAAGATGTAAAAAAAGCGGCGGACCGGGTGATCGCAGATAATGAGGAAGACGGTATTGCGGAGTTCCTGGAAGAAAATGTGCTTTCGCGTATGCAGAGGGATGTTCGTGAAACAACCCTGGCTGTGCCGATCAAAGGTGGTGACAAGACTTCCGTTTCGTGGTATACTGGTGTAGGTTCCGTGTGTGGACCGTACAGATTTCGGAGGCGGTAGAATGGCATCAACTTCAGGAAGCAGGTCAGGCGCAGGTAAAAAGAATACATCATCTTCCAGAACGAGAAGCGGTTCCGTTGCAAAATCAAAAAGGAATCAGACAAGGGGCAGAACACAGGAGGAACGTTCGATCGCAAATGAGATTGTCCTGATCGCGGTATTTGCGCTCTGCGTCCTGCTCTTTTTGTGCAATTTCGGCGTGATCGGACCGGTGGGGAACGCCGTGAGCAGCGTAATGTTCGGATTATTCGGCATGGTGGCCTATGTGGTCCCCGTGCTTGTTTTTGTGGGTCTTGCCTTCGGCATGTCAAACCGGGGCAATTTCTTTGCTTCGCTGAAGATCGTGGCGGGGATCGTGCTGGCCGTCCTGGTCGGTATCGTGTTGGAGCTGGCGGGCGGCCAAGTGGCCTCCATGGAGTCTTATTCCATCGTTTCGCTGTATACGGAGAGCGCGAAGACGAAGACAGGAGGCGGCGTTCTGTCCGGGACTTTTGCCTATCTGCTGGAGCATTTCCTCGGTATGGTCGGTGCGGTGCTCCTTGTGATCGTGCTAGCCATCATCTGTCTCGTGATCGTGACGGAGAAATCCTTCGTGAGCGGGGTAAAAAGAGGAAGCCGTAGGGTTTATGAATCCGCGAGGGAGGACGCCCTTGCCCGCAAGGAAAGGGCGAAGAGAAGAAGGGAAGAACAAGAGGACCGCAGAGCGCGGGAACAGAAGGACCGGGAAGAAGAGGAAGCCCGCAGGGACGCTGAGAAGATCTTGCGTATGGATAAAAAGGTTTCCGGGGTCATGCACAACCCGACGCTCACGGAAAACACGAGGGCGGCGGGTGCGGAGGATGCTGCGCATGTTTCCGACAGCATACACGAGTTCCGGAGAGCTGGAAACGGGGGAAAACCCGGGAAGAAGGAAAGCGTTCCTAATGCGGATAATCTGATCGATTTCGGGAAGATCCGCATCCATTCCGATTCTCTGGAGCAGGAGGAAGACCCTGAGAAGGCGGAAATAAAGGAAGAGAGTGTACCCGCGGAAAGTATGGAGCAGATGCCGGAGAAAGAGGCCTGCGGTCCTCTGAGGGACCATCTTGCGGAAACATACCGGAACGCGGATGTCTTCCGGGATATGAAGATGATGGAGCCGATCCATATTACGGCAAAGCCCGTCGGGAAACAGGCGGAAGAGGAAGAAAAGGTTCTTTATCAGGAAAGTCCGGAAACAGAAGAGGATTTTTCCGGGATCCGTTTTGCGGACCTGTCTGACGAAGCCGCTCCGGAGCCGGAGACTGACCGGACGCCGGCAACCGGCTATATGCATGAAAACAGCCGGGCGCAGGAAAACGACTATCTGCAGGAAAGCATCCGCACGCAGGAAGGAGAGGAGCCGGAGGAAGACGACGGAGAGGTCCTGCCGGATGTTCCTGTCAGGGATAAGCCTAAGGCTTATCCGGCGGATCAGGCTGGAAAACCGAAAGATGCCAAAGCTGCGGAAAAAAAGACGGCTGCAGTGCCGCAGGCAGACGGACAGGCCGCACTTTCTCCGGCCGCTTCGCAGCCGGTCCGGCCCAAAACGCCGCCCCGCCCGTATCAGTTCCCGCCCCTTTCCCTGTTAAAGAAGGCGGAAAACAACAATGGGAAGGATGCCGTGCGGGAACTGAAGAATACGGCCGCAAAACTGCAGCAGACGCTTGCTACATTCGGGGTAAAGGTGACGATCACGGATATCAGCCAGGGCCCGTCTGTAACCCGCTATGAGCTGCAGCCGGAACAGGGAGTGAAGGTGAGCAAGATCGTCGGACTGACCGATGACATCAAGCTGAACCTGGCCGCAACGGATATCCGTATCGAGGCCCCCATCCCCGGAAAGGCGGCCATAGGTATTGAGGTGCCAAACAAGGAAAACACCGTGGTAAGCCTCAGGGAGCTTCTGGAAAGCAGGACCTTCCGGGATTTTCCTTCCAAACTGGCCTTCGCGGTGGGGAAGGATATTGGCGGCAAGGTAGTGGTTTCCGATATCGCGAAGATGCCCCACATGCTGATCGCGGGAACAACCGGATCCGGAAAATCGGTCTGCATCAATACGCTGATCATGAGCATCCTCTACAAGGCAAAGCCGGATGAGGTAAAACTCATCCTGGTGGATCCCAAGGTCGTGGAGATGAGCGTGTACAATGGGATCCCTCATCTGCTGATCCCGGTGGTCACCGACCCTAAGCAGGCGGCCAGCGCGCTGCACTGGGGCGTCGCGGAGATGGAAAACAGATATCAGAAATTCGCGGACTGGAATGTGCGCGATCTGAAAGGCTATAATAAAAAGGCGGAGGAACA
>DWYY01000197.1 GCA_019118445.1 Candidatus Eisenbergiella merdipullorum
CATTCATCAATGCTGCCGCAGAAGAAATCGGTCCGGGCCGGCGCAAGAATCTCAATCCTGTCACCCGTCTGACGAATCGAGCTTTTGTTTAACCATTTGAATTCCATGATGAATCTCCTTCCACATTCATATTTAAGCGTATTATATAATCAAAAATATCAAAGATAAAGAGATTATACTGCCAGGTTGAAGCACTATTTACCCAATCCGTGTTTTCGCCCGGGTGAATATCCATACCTTTTGCGGAATTGACGGCTGAAATAATTGACAGAATGAAACCCACAGGCGAAACTGATCTCCTGCAGAGTCCCCGTGGTCTCCTGCAGCATACGCTGCGCCGTCTGAAGACGGTACTGAATGAGCGCATCCACCGGGGAACATCCCAGATAGGTTTGGAAGCACCGTCCCGCTTCGCTTCGGCTGATATTTGCGGCGCCGGCGATATCTGCCAGAGTGACCGTCCGGGCATAGTTTTCATAGATATATGACAGCATTTTCTGAAGGCGTATCTGGGAGTTCAACTGTACCCGTGACGCTTCGGATTTCGGCAGGGAATCGAGATTGCGGTAGATTGCTTCCAATATACAGCAGATGCTGCGCTGAACCGTCAGCTCGTAACAGGCGGGCTGCTCCCGCATGGCACAATAGGCTGCGCGGATCTGTTGACGGACATCCTTCCACAGACCGTTGTTGTGCCGGAACACAACAAAAGGCAGGGAACTGCACGCAAGAATCGCCCGGATGTATTTCTGATAAATGGCGCTGTTCTCCGGGGCAACCACTGTCCCGGAAAAAACAAGGTTTGGAAAGGGATCCGGCGTGGCGCCGGACAGCTGCCGGATTCCGTGGAGCATATTCTGGTTGACGAAAATGCTGTCCCCCGGTTCCAGAATCGTATGGGTTTGTCCCACCTGATAATCCAGAACACCGCTTTGCGCTGTGGCGATCTCAAAGTAGGGATGCCAGTGTACAGGTCCCGCCCGGTCTGGCAGGGCGGCAAGTTCATCGCAATAAAACGCGACGGGAAAAGCCAGGATGTCGTGTGGTATCTGTTCCTGCAGTTGATGATCAAGTAATATGGGCATATGTTATTCCTCTTGTTCGGGAGTCCTTTCTTCACACCATGCAAATCCTGCGGCTATTAGGACCGTGGCTGCGGTCACGGTGCCTCCGGCGGATGCGCAGTTCGCCCATGCTGCCTTTGGCGGGATGGGCAGCGTCTGCGGTTTTGCAGAAACCGTCCTATGCGCAGGTAGAATGACTGTCGTCATTATACTCTATATAACCAACGCAGGCAAATAATTTCCGCTGGCCTGCATTGATACATTTGAAACAAGTATTTTTGGCGGTTAATCGCAGAATAAACGGAAAAAAGACTTGTAGGAATAAGCAGGGAAGCGTATGATACTTAAAACGGAGGACTGTTTATGAAAGCGATCATTTGCGATGATGAAAAAAGTACCTGTTCTGATTTGGAGGATTTGCTGTTAAAATACGCAAAGGAAAAGAAAGTTTCTCTCAACACAGAGGTCTTCTATTCGGGAGATCCTTTATTGGATTATTTAAAGCGGGAAAAAACGGATATTCTTTTTCTGGATATCGAATTACCGGGAATGAACGGGGTTTCTGTGGGGAAATATATAAGGGAAATTATGGAAGATGATAATCTGTTTCTGGTATATATATCTTCCAAAGAACATTATGCCCTGCAGTTGTTTCAGAATCAGCCCTTTGATTTTCTGGTAAAACCCATAGAGCAGGAAAAGGTGTATCCTGTGTTGGATCATATTTATCGTATTGCGGGAAAAAATAATCGGAGTTTTGTGTATCAGAATCACAATGACAGCTTTCGTATCGCCTACAATGATATTCTGTACTTTCAGAGCGAAGGAAGAAAGATAAACATTGTGATGAAGGACGGAATCGAAACATTTTATGGGAAGTTAAGCGCGATGGAGGAGAAGGTGCCGGAATTTTTCCTGAGAATCCATAAATCCTATCTGGTGAATCAGAATTATGTAAAAGAGTTTACCTATGAATGGGTGAAGATGATTAACGGAGATATCCTGAATATCAGCAAAGCCAACCGTGCCAAAGTGCGCAGAAAGATCCTGGAGAGTGCGGCCGATGAGTTTAGAAATATATAATTCCATAATTGCGTTGCTGGCAAACGCATTGCGCTTTTACGCGCTGAGGCATTTTGTCTGCATTTTTGCGCCAAAAGAGACCTGCAGATGGAAGTATGTGTTCCCGCTGTACCTTGCGGGCTGGGGATGCACAAGCCTGGTGGGTCTGTGGTTCTCTTCGCCCGCCATGAATATCATGGCAAATGTGGCCAGTCTGTTTATCATTTTCCTGCCCTATCCATTAAAAAGGGCAAGAAAATGCCTGGCTGTTTTTATTATTTATGTGATCAATGCGCTGGTGGACAGCGTTGTTATTTTGTCTTTGAGCACATATGTGGCGGGAGAATCGGTAAATCAGGTATATGAGTGTATTACAAGCTTTCTCCTGCTGTTTATCGCCATGATTCTGGAAAGAACTGCCAGGACGGAAGAAGAAACAGAATTGCCGCTGTCCAACATGGCGGCGCTTCTGATGGTTCCGGTGATCAGTATCCTGTACATATATTATCTGGTAATCACCGTTTCCGAAAAAAAGACGATGGTTATTTTCGCGGCCTTCACCCTTCTTTTTATTAATATCCTGATTTTTTATCTGTACCATTCCCTGCTGAGATTTTATTCTTCCCGTATGAATGAGCAGGTATTTGAACAGATGTTGGAGGTTTATTCCTATCAGCTGGATATCGTCCGGGAGTCAGAAGAACGCATGAAGGCGTTGCGGCATGACATGAAGCATCACCTGATGGAACTGTCAGCGCTGGCCAGGAAAGGCAGTAATGACGAGATGACGGCATATTTAAATGAGATGCAGGAGTTTATGCTGAATCCAAAAGAATATGCATCTTCCGGAAACCGGGAAATAGACGGAGTGCTGAATTATCTGCTCCGGAAGGCAAATACCGTTCTGAACCAGGTAGATGTGCAGATGAACATTCCGGAAAACATGTATCTCAATAATTTTGACATCTGTGTGATTCTGGGAAATCTGGTGGACAATGCGGTGAGAGAAGCCGGCAAATCGGAGGAAAAACGGCTGGCAGTAAAAATTCAGGTGAGACAGGAAATTCTGTTTATCTTTGTGGAAAACAGTTATCAGGGAAAGCTCATAGAAAAAGGAGGCGCGCTGCATACAACGCAAAAAGATCCCGCAATCCATGGGATCGGACTGGAAAATGTAAAAAAGGTTGTTGCCGCAAATGGGGGCGAAATAAAAATAGAATATACAGAAAACACCTTTTATGTGCATGTACTTTTGTATCTGTCACATATCAAAGCGTAAGAGACTCGTTGGGGGTCTCTTTTTTTACGCC
>DWYY01000198.1 GCA_019118445.1 Candidatus Eisenbergiella merdipullorum
CCGAGAAGCAGTCCGGAAATCTGCCGGAAAACGCCCATCTGCTCAAGCTGTGCCAGCCCGGAAGCGATCAGCGCTTCCCCGCCGCTGCGGCTTTCCAGGAGCAGCAGCTTTCCCCGCATATCCGGCCAGAATTCCGTTCCGGCAAGTTTCAGAAGACAGCGAAGGTTTCCTCCTGCGACAACGCCTTCCATCCGGCTGCTGTTGATAAAATGAAAGGGAAAGGAAAAAAGTGCATCAGCCTTTGCAGCCTCCTTTTCCGCCTTCTCCCCCTTCCCATCTCCGGTTCCGCAGTCCCTGGCGCTTTCAGACAAAGCCTCTTCAAGCGCCGTTTTCTGCTCCTCTCCATGATCATACAGCAGATTCCGAATCTGCCAGAGGACGGATGCTTTCCCTGTTTTCGCATAAACCGCATTCAGGATCACCGTCAGGTCACTGTAGCCCCAGAACAGCTTATCCGTCCCGGCAATCACAGAATAATCCAGGAAGGGCAGCACCTCATTGGCCGCATTTCCTCCCGAAATATCGAAAATTGCCTTTATTGAATCGTCCCGGTAAAAATCCATCAGCGCCTGCGCCCTCTCCCTGCCGCTTCCGGCAGAAGCGCCGTTTCGCGCATAGATACAGGGAGAAAGCTGCGGCTGCAGCCCGAGGGACTCCAGCTTTTCCAGAAGAGAGCGAAGTTCCAAATCACACTCCGTCCGGGCCCCCACTTCTGTTCCTGAAGAAAGTTCCTCTGTTTTTTCTCTTTTTCGCCCATCGGAGCAGCAGATGATTCCCACTCCGCTGCCCTTTTCAATCCGATATATGGGATTCATTCCAATTCCTCATTTCCGGCCACAGACCTTCCGGCCGACGGCCCGCCTGCCGCATTTTCCCCGGCCGCTCCGCCTCACTTTTCCGGAGAGATAATATACTTCCCTCTGGCCCGAAGCTCCGGCTTCGCCAGAATATCCGCAAGCCGGTCCAGACCGCATATCTCATACACCATGCTGCTCACATCCAGCCTGCCGCTGTCGATCAGACGGAGCGCTCTGGTCTGGGTATATGGATTGATGTAGGAGGCCTTCAGCTCCAGCTCCTTTTTGAAAATCTCAAAGGGCCGGATGGATACCGTCTCCTGAGGCGCGGTAAGACCGAACATCATTACCACCGCCTTATAGCCTGCCAGGTCAATGGCCTGTGTGATGGTCGAGGGCTTTCCTACGCATTCAATCACCGTATCGATATGATCCATTCCGGCCGCCCGAAGCGCCGCCCCTGCGTCCTCATGAAGCGGGTCCACACACACATCCGCTCCAAGGGCCGCACCCACCCGGCGCTTCTCTTCCACCGGCTCCAGAAGGGCGGTTCTGGCAGCTCCGGAAAGCCGCGCAAGCTGCAGCATCAGAAGGCCGATCATTCCGCCTCCGATCACCGCCACCTGATGGCCGGGACGGATATTGCACAGATCAATGCCGTGCAGACAACAGGCCGCCGGCTCCGCCATCGCCCCCTGCTCAAAGGTGGTGTTGCTGCCCAAACGGTAAACCTGTCTGGCATTCACTGCGCAGAATTCCGCAAAGCCCCCGTTTACCGTAGTACCATAGCCGATCATATGCTCACAGTAATGCCCCACGCCCTCCCGGCAGGGCGTGCAGGAACCGCACATGCAGTTGGGATCGATGCAGACCCGGTCCCCCTCCTGATAGTCCGTCACGCGTTCCCCCGTCTGAACGATCACGCCGGAAAATTCATGTCCAAGGATCGTGGGTGGTGTCACCGCTGCGGCTCCCTCATCTCCTTCAAAAATATGCACGTCCGTCCCGCAGATTCCACAGGCCTTCACCTGGATCAGCACCTCATCCGGTCCCGGAACCGGCATGGGCCTTTCCTCAATCCTCACATCGTGTTTTCCATAAAATACTGCGCACTTCATACCTTCTCCTTTCCGCGCGAGCTACAGGTTCGCGCCCTTTTCCTTCAGTCCTTTTTTCATCACAAGCTGATAATGGATCCCCTCCATCAGCAGCATGGCACACCAGCCTATGGCGCAGGAAACCGCGAAGCTGCGGATCCCCAGACGTCCGGAAAGCAGATAGACGAAAACCACCCGGAAGCTGGTCTGCAGCGCTGTCCCGGCAAGGGTCATTTTCATCCTGCCCATTCCCCGGTAAAAGCCCTGGATTCCATTGGTCAGGCCCGGCAGGATGTAGAAAAAGGCCATCATCCCCAAATATCCCGCGCCCTCCGCGATCACAGCCGTTTCCGCCTTTCCCACAAACAGCTCCATCACCGGCCTTCTGATCAGCAGGACCACCGCACAGGCCATAATGCCGTATGCCGCCTCCATCCACATGCCGGCCGCAAAGCCTTTCCGGATCCTGTTCTTTTTTCCCGCCCCTCCGTTCTGCGCGATGAAGGTGGTCATGGCATTGGAGATATTCCGCTCCGGCACCAGCGCGTAATCGTCGATCTTCGTCACCGCATTAAAGGCTGCCATGACCGAAACGCCCATCTGATTCACCGCCCCCTGGATCAGCAGATTCCCAATGGGCTGGCAGGCCTGCTGCAGCGCGGTGACGCCGCCGTAACGCAGCGTCTCTCCCAGGAGCGCCCGGTCCGCATGAAGCTCACGCAGCGGAACATGGAGCATGGAAACCTTTCTCTTCACATAGAATGCACATCCCACGGCGCTGACTGCCTGAGCCAGCACCGTTGTGAGGGCGGAACAGACGATTCCAAAATGCAGCCCGCCGATCAGCACCAGATCCAGTCCGGCATTCAAAAGAGTGGAGAACACCAGAAAATACAGCGGTGTCCGGGAATCTCCCACACTTTTCAGCGCGGAAGAATAAGTATTGTAGAAATAGGTAAAGGGCATTCCAATGAAAATCAGACGCAGATACCCGGCGGACAGCTCCAGAATTTCCTCCGGTACCTGCAAAAGCCTCAAAAGCGTCTTGGCTCCCACCGCTCCGGCCAGGGCCAGCAGAACGGAAAAATACAGGCCGAACACGGAAACCGTGGCCATTTCCCGCTTCAAAAGATCCTCCCTGCCCGCTCCGAAATAACGGCTCATGATCACGGAAGCTCCCATGCTCACACCGGAAATTCCCAGAATGAAAAGGTTCATCACCGGCCCGGCAGTTCCCACCGCCGCCAGCGTGTCCGTCCCGATAAACCGCCCCACGATCACGGAATCCACCACATTATAGGTGAGCTGAAATACATTCCCCGCAATCAGCGGAAGAGCCTGGGAGAGCAGCTGTCCCGCGATATTCCCTTCTGTCATTTTCACTGTTTTTGCCATCTTATGTTCATTCCTTTTCTGTCTCCTGACCGGAAAGAGCTCCCGACGCCCATTCCAGCGTCTGCCTGCACCAGTTGAACAGGAGCGCAAACCTTTGTTCCGAAAGAGCGGCCTGCCTCTCTGCCGCAGACGCCTTCCCTTTCATCGCCAGCTTCAGCACCTCCTCATCCGTTCCTGAAAGAAGCCCCAGAAGCTCTGCCCTGGAAACCGCAAAAAAACCGCTTTCCACATACTGTTTGTTCTGCAGGATGAAAAATGTCTGCTTCAGGCCCTCCCTCAGCATTTTCTCCCATGCGGCTTCCTCCCGTTCTCCGTTCTCCCCCGTGGTTCCGGCGAATGTCTCCTCCGGCCTCCATCCATGCACCCTGCTGTGGCAGAGCGCATGATACAGATTTCCTGTCATAATTCTGATATACTCCACCACATCCTCTTTCCCGTATTCCGGAACCAGCTCCGAAAGCCTGCCAAAACAGTCCTTCGTCGTATGCACCAGGTGACAGATCTCGCACCGGTTCCAGTCTGCAAGATCCTTTCTTCCGCACAGAAAACCACAGGAGCGGTCTGCGTAGTTCAGAGATTTCACCACCCTCCGGTACGCATCCATATCCGCCGGACTCAGTTCATCCAGCACCGCCATAATATCGATGTCACTGTCTTCTGAAGCCTCCCCACGCATCCAGCTTCCCTGCAGGCCCACATAGAGAAGCCGTCTGCCGAATTCCTTCCGCAGTGCAATGATCAACGTATCCACATAATTTTCCATATCCTTTTGCGTTACAGTCATCTCTTCCTCCGTTCTGCCGCCGCAGGCGGCATTTCATTCTTCAAGAATGACGTCAGGCATTCTTGGGCACGAACCCCGGGTTCGTGCCGGCCTCCATTCTGCCGCCGCAGGCGGCATTTGTTTTCCCTCATTATATCAATCGGAGAAAAAAAGAATAGACTGCAATATTTTTTTATGATAGGATATAGATTATCCCGTGCCTTCAGACAGGCTCTGAAAGCTGACAGACCGGCGGACGACCTCTTTTCTGTCCGTCAGCGTATACCGTCAGCCGGAAGCAGTTCTGCCCGTATTTTCTCTCTGAACGCGGGCAAGCCTTCCGATCTCCTTCCACCGCTTCGTTCCAAAGAAGCTGAGCATGCATACCATTCCAAACACGAAGCTCACCGGGATACAGGCCATCACATAACCGCCGTCCAGACAGAAAGCGATCAGACAGCCTACGGGAATCCGTACTGCCCAGAGCATCAGAATGTTCACAATCGTCGGAAAACGCACCTCCCCCATTCCGTTCACAAAGCTGATGATGCCGTTAAACACCGCATAGGCCCAGGTGAAGGGCAGCACGATGCGGATATAACGCACTGCATATGCAAGCACCTCCGCGTCCTGGGTGAACAGTCCCAGAATCGGCCGGCAGAAAATGGTCACCACGATCCCGGCCGTACAGGTGATCAGCCCTGAGACCAGAGGAATCTGAATTCCCCCTTTCTTCAGATAGTCATAATTTTCCGCCCCCAGATTCTGTCCCGAAAAGGTTGTGGCCGCCGAGGACAGGGAGGTGATCGCCACGTTTGCAATTCCCGTCACCTTGCTGCTCACCGAGCAGGCCGCAATGAAAACTGAGCCCTGCAGATTGATCAGAGACTGCATGAGGATATGACCCACGGAATAAAAGGAGCTGTTCAGTCCCAGCGGCAGGCCGATCCGGACGATGGCCGCCAACATGGCCTTATTCATCCTCCTGGGCAGAAATGTGAAATGCAGCTCCGGGTACTGCCTGCGTATATAGAAAATGCTGAACAGCCAGGAGCAGTACATGGCGATGATCGTGGCCAGCGCAGCCCCAGCCACATCCATATGAAAGCCTGCCACAAATACCAGATCCAGCACAATGTTCACCAGACAGGAAATCACCAGAAACAGAAGCGAAGCCCTGCTGTCTCCCATTCCCCGCAGAATTCCCGCGTTCATGTTATAGCCCATATTCCCCAGGGTTCCCCAGAAAACGATTGATATGTAGGACACGGCGGGCGCCCAGGTATCCTCCGGCACCTGCATGATCCTCAGGATCAGGGGCCCGATCAGCTGTCCTGCCACGGAAAGCGGGACAGCGCACAGATAGAGGAAGGAAACAGCCGTCGCTGAAATATCCCTCAGTTTTTCCCCATTCCCACTTCCGGCAAACTGGGATACCAGGATGGACACTCCCGTCCCAATTCCCAGAAAAATGCAGAGCAGCAGCTCCACAGGCTGACTGCTCGTCCCCACCGCAGCCAGCGATGTGGGACCACAGAAATTGCCGATCACCACCGTGTCAACCGTACTGTAAAGCTGCTGAAGTATATTTCCTGCACAGATCGGCAGCGCAAAAGCCAGCACCTTCCGCATGATCGGCCCCCGCGTCATATCCATTCTCGCAGTGGATTTCATTTGATTCCCCTTCTTCCTTTCTCCCGTCTGTTTCCGGCCTGACTTCCTGGTGCAGGCTTTTACTTTCTTTTCCTTCCGAGGATCAGAATCAGCAACAGTCCGATCACCAGCGCTCCCGCCAGCAGAACGGCCCCGGCCTTCAAAAGCTCAGTCCCGTCAATCCTTTCTGCAATGAAAATGCTGGTCGGGCCATCCGCTCCGCCGATAATGGCGACAGATGCCAGGCTGGATTTGAGCCAGACTCCCACTCCCGCCAGCAGAATTCCGACTGCTGCCGCAAGTCCAATCAGAACAGCAAGATATTTTTTCATCATGTATCACTCCCCTTCATCCGAATATCATCATTATTATAGAGCCCGGGATTTTAAAGTACAACATAATTTTGTTGAAAGCTTGTATCTT
>DWYY01000199.1 GCA_019118445.1 Candidatus Eisenbergiella merdipullorum
CGGCAGTCCGTGCGTTCATCTTATGAGAACAGTATAACCATGAGAAGTGACAAAACCTTGTTGGACGGATGAAATTTTTTTAAAAGAAATATGAACAATATATGAACGGCAGACCCGCTTTTTCAATCCGGTTTTACATCTTTTCTGGTTCCGGATAATCCACGCCGAAGGTCTCCACCGTCATGGTCTTGATCTTCTGCTCCTTCAGCGGACGGTCGGAATAATCGGTCCTGGTCTGTGCGATCTTGTCCACATTTTCCATACCCTCGATCACCTTGCCGAAGGCCGCGTAAGCGCCGTCCAGATGCGGGGAGGTCTTGTGCATGATGAAAAACTGGCTTCCGGCGGAGTTGGGAGCCATAGCGCGCGCCATGGAAAGCACGCCCTCCGTGTGCTTCAGGTCATTCGGCACGCCGTTCTGCGCGAATTCGCCTTTGATGCTGTAGCCGGGGCCGCCCATGCCGGTGCCTTCCGGGTCGCCGCCCTGGATCATAAAGCCGTTGATGACTCTGTGAAAGGTCAGTCCGTCATAAAAATGGCGTTTGATCAGGCTGATGAAATTGTTGACGGTGATGGGAGCGATATCAGGATAAAGTTCTGCCTTGATCACATCTCCGTTTTCCATGGTGATGGTTACAATGGGATTTTGTGCCATAAAAATATCTTCCTTTCCTTGAAAATTTACGGTAAGATGACAGTAGGATCTCATGCCGTTTTTTATTGTATCCGATAGAAAGGGAAACGTAAAGGGAAGTTGAAGAAAATGCTGGAAAAAGTCAGGATCGCGATAGCGGACCGGAGCCAGGAAACCGTCAGGAAAACAGAAGAACTCAAAAAGCGGCTTCAGGCGGACGGGATCATAACAGAAGTTTACCCCATTCTGTCTCTTCCTGCCGCTGGTCGGAATACGCCGCCTGAGCTGTATCTGACAGACTGTCCAGAAAAGGTGCGCCGCGTTGCGGGAGAAAACTGCTGTATCCTTTTGTACCTGGATGAAAAAAGCCGGAAGCTTTCCTTCCACGGTCTGCCCTGTGCCGTGGAGGATCTGGAAGGGATTGACGCGGATTATCTGGAAAAAGTCTACCGCCGTCATGTGGGGGAACCCTGGGAAATCCTGCGCACGCCTCGTCTGACCGTGCGGGAGCAGAAGGCTGAGGATCTGGATAGCCTGTATGAAATCTATGCGCATCCGGATATGACAGCCTATATGGAAGGGCTTTCCTCGGACAAAAAAGAAGAGCTGGAACGGCTACAAAGCTACATCCGCAGCGTTTACCCCCTGTACGGCTTCGGCCTGTGGATGCTGGAAAGAAAGGTGGACGGCGTGTGCATCGGCAGGGCGGGCTTTTTCTGGAGGGAAGGGGCCGAATATCCGGAGCTGGGCTTTGCCGTGAAAAAAAGCGAACAGCAGAAAGGCTACTGCCTGGAAGCCTGCAGGGCCATTCTGGATCATGGATTTTACGAGCTGGATTTTCAGGGAGTTCAGGCGCTGACGCGGGAGGGAAACAGAGCGGCGGAGGCCGTGCTGGAGCGCCTGGGCTTTCGGAACAGCGGATTTACGGAAGCGGATGGGGCGCGGGCGGTTCGGTGGCTTCTGTCTCGGCCTCAATGAACATGAGCGCAAAGCTGACCAGCAGCAGGATGCAGGAGAGCCATATGGTGCGGGCCCCGAGAATGGGAATGAAAAGCCCGCTGATGCCTGCGCCGGCCCCGAAGCAGAGGATAATGCCGAAATAATGGGCAGCTTTATACAGGAATTTTTTGTCCTTTTCATTCAGATAGGTACAGAGGGCTTCCACGCCGCTCCGGAGATTCCCGATGCACATGGTGCTGGCGAAGGCATGTCCGTCCACCTTGCGGAAGGACTGCACCTGCATGGCACAGGAAAAAGAAACCAGCGCATTTGCCAGAATATTCCATTCCTCCGGGAGAAATCCCACCAGAAACAGCAGAAATATCTCGATCAGAAGAACAGACTGTCTCCAGTGGATGCGGTGTGAGGCATGCCGGAAGACCTGCCGGATGCGTTCGGCAAAAGCCACCCCAAATGCGAAGAACAATAAGGGAACCAGATAACGGAGGGCTGCCGGCCAGTTCCGCTCACACAGGTTTGTGCTCAAAAGGACAATATTTCCGGTCTGCGCATTGGCGAATACTTTGCCGCGGGATATGTAGGTATAGGCATCCTGCAGCCCTCCTGACAGGGAAAGAAAAGCGGCGGTCAGAAATGCTTCCGACATCTGTCGGCGGGATTTGATCATTGCATGCATGTGAGCGCTCCCCTTTTTGCGGTGTTGTCTTGTATTTTGCGTTGAGTCCTATTATACCGGGCATCCGGGAGGTTGTAAAAATGATTATTGTTATGACCATGATAGAAAATTGATATATTGACAGAAACATAAGCATTCATTATAATGTAACAGACACATGTTTTATCGGCCGTTATACGAAACGTTTCGTAAAAGGCTAGGATTCAGAGAGGAAAGGTTTTCATGAGCGACGCGGACCCTGACGGGGAAACGAACCATCATATTATAACATACAGAACACATAAAGGCATGGTCTGCCTGTCCATACGGACAGCAGGCTATGCCTTTTTGCGCCTGAAAACCGGAACAAAGAGAGAAAAGGAGAGAGATTTCATTGGATTCTATTGTTGGTAAACTATTGCTGCAGGTCGTGCTGATCGCATTGAACGCGTTTTTCGCCGCGACGGAGATCGCGGTGGTGTCGCTGAATACGACGAAGCTGAAAAAGATGGAAGAGGAAGGAGATAAAAGGGCGACGAGGCTTCTGAAAATGGTGGATGCGCCGTCAGCCTTCCTGTCCACGATCCAGATCGCCATTACGCTGTCCGGCTTCCTGGGCAGTGCGTTCGCAGCGGACAGCTTTTCCGGATATATTGTGAATTGGGTTTATAACGGGCTGGGCCTTACGATGATCCCGGCAGGCGTTATGAACGGGATCGCCACGGTCGTGACGACCATCATCCTGTCCTATTTCTCACTGGTATTCGGTGAGCTGGTGCCCAAGAGGGTCGCAATGCAGAAGTCCTTCCAGGTAGCCTGCTTCACCAGCCGGGTCGTGTCTGCCGTCGCAACGGTAATGCGTCCTGTGATCTGGCTGCTTTCCGTTTCCACGAACGGCATGCTGAAGCTGCTCCATCTGAAAACGGAAGCGGAAGAGGAGACGGTAACGGAGGAAGAGATCCGCATGATGATCGACCTGGGCGGCCAGAAAGGCACCATCGACCAGGAGGAACAGGAGTGGATCGAGAATGTGTTCCGATTTGACGATATCTCCGTGAGAGAGGCTATGACCAGGACCGCGGATGTGGAGGCCTTCTCCCTGAAAGCCACAGATGAGGAGATCATACATACGATCCGCGAGACCGGACTTTCCCGTTACCCTGTATACGATGAGGACGTCAACGATATCGTGGGCATTCTGAACGCCAGGGATTTCCTGCTGGAAAGAGGGGCGGAGCATCCCCGCAGCCTAAAGGAGCTTTTGAGAACCCCCTATTTTGTACCGGAAAGCATCCATGCGGATGACCTGTTCAGAGATATGCAGACCAAGAAAGTCCATATCGCCATCGTGATCGATGAATATGGCCAGACTGCCGGTATTATCACCATTGAGGACCTGCTGGAGGAGATCGTCGGAAATATTTATGACGAATTTGATCCGGCGGAAGCGCCTGAGATGGAGAAGCTGGGGGATAACCTCTGGCGCGTGAACGGCGGTGTGTTCATTGATGAGCTGGCGGAAGAACTGGATATCGACCTTCCTGAGGATGCGGATTATGATACGGTCGGTGGAATGATCTTCAGCTGCCTGCACACCATACCTGCGGATGGAAGCCAGTTTGACGTGCAGGTGAACGGCCTGGATATCCATGTTGAGAAGATCGAAGACAGAAGGATCGAAGAGGCACTGATCAGAAAGCTTCCTCAGGAAGAGCCTGAAGAAGAAAACGGCGAGAACGATCAGAATAAAAAAGAACAGAATAAAAAAGAACAGAATAAAAAAGAACAGAATTAAAAAGGAAATCAAACAGTATGATACGGATGATATGCCTGGATTATGACAATACGATTTTTGACCATAAGCAGAAGAAAATCCCGGACAGCGCCAGGAAGGCAATAGAAGATATCCGGGAGAAATGCCGGATCGTGCTGGCAAGCGGACGTTTTTTTAATGACGTGTGGAACGCGCCCATGCTGGAAGAAATCCATCCTGACGGGGTGATCCATGCCAACGCTGCGCTGATCGAGGCGGACGGAAAGGTGCTGGAGGAAACTTGGCTGGATGCGGATGTGCAAAGACAGGTGATCGATTTTGCCTATGAACATGACCTCTGCCTGGGCGGGCTGTATCAGGGAAAATGGTACACCACTAATAAAAAGAAACAGATCGAGCGCTGGGGCGGTAATGAAGCGCTCCATGCGCAGATGCTGGGAGACGCCAGACAACTGCGTGACATTCCCATGCACGGCCTGTTTCTGGAGGATTCGGTGGAAGCGGCAAAGCTGATCACGGACCATTTCCCGCAGCTTCGCGCTCCGCTCATGGACGAAAAACGCGGCGGCGCCGATGTGCTTCCCAATTTCCTCTCTAAAGCCTACGGCATGAGGAGGCTGGCGGATTATTGGGGCCTCCCCATGGAGGAAACCGCCGCGGTGGGGGACAGCATGAACGACTACGAGATGGTGCGCGAGGCCGGTGTCGGCATTGCCATGGGAAATGCGACGCCGGGCCTGAAGAAAGTGGCGGATCATGTGACCGCGGATATCGGGGAGGATGGACTGAAGAAGGCGTTTGAGTATCTGGGGCTGCTGTGAGACAGCGATGAAGCGGATTGACGCGGCAGATTGCTTGAAAAAACAAACAGAAAACGGACAAAATAATCCGGCCCGGACAGAATGTTCCGGGCTTTTTTGAATATTCCTGTCGTAAATATACTCCTATAGAAGCATATTAAAAAGAAAAATTAACCGTGCGATGCATCTTGGAAAACTTGGGGAGCAGTTTGTTTTAAAGAGCAAAAGATCCTTTGACCGAATTCGGTTTACAGGTTGTGAAATTGCTGAGAGTGAGGAATGGTATGCGAAGAAAATGCTGCGCGACAGGACAGCCCGCAGGGAATATTTCAGTGTAGAACGAAACAGAAGAGAGAAAGGGGATATTTATATCACCCAGATCATGGATGAGGAGATGAAACCGGATGATTTACGCTTACGATAAGGTTTATCTGGAAAAAGCCAGGATTGCGCTGGGACGTATGCTGGATTTTGGATTTTGCCGTTTATGATCTGAACTATGAAATAGATGAATTTTTCGATCTTTTTATTGCCTCCGGCACGGCAGATCGTTTCGGACATGGAGATTTTACCCTGCTGGTTGGGATGTCGGGCGTAGAGCTGTCCTATGAGGTGTTGGAGCAGTCCGGCGTTCCGCTTCGTACCATCCAGCAATATGAACAGCGTCAAAAGAGCATTAACAAAGCCCAAGTATATCAGGCCGTACCAGATGGCGTGTGAGTTTCCCGCCAATTTGCAGGGAATCTGGTGCGGAAGTTATACTCCCAGGTGGGAGAGTAAGTATATCACAGACAGCCTCCATAACGATGGCGCCCACGATGGACAATGAACTGTTGTGGGAACTGTGCCATGATTATCTGGAGGGAATGGAAGTCTCCGGTATCAGGGAAGAATGGAAAGAGATCGGGGCAATGGCACAAGAAGTTCTGGATCATCTTCCGCCGATCCGATTCAGGGAAGACGGCAGGATCTGTGAATGGAGAGAGGATTGCCGGGAAACGGAAAAGGGACATCGGCATCTGCCGTTTTATATTTTTTTAAGAAATTTTTAGTAAAAAGAAATTGCAATCCGAGAAGCGCCGGATTATAATCAATACCCAGAATTAACAAAGTTAATTGTTGAAGATGCAACAAATAGGACTTTGGATGAATGCCGTCCGCCAGCGGCAGGAGAGGAAGAAAATGACGCCGGATGAGATCAGAAATGAACTGCTGAAAACAACTTATCGTTACGGAAAAGCGCATCTGAAGGTCCCGGTGGGGGATGATATCTCGCGCGGGGAATTTGGAGCGCTTCAGATGATCTATTACTATAAAAAGAAGCATCCGGATGAGGAAGGGATCGGCGCGGCCAGGCTTGCCGAAGAGGTTCATTGTTCGCCGCCTGCCGTTTCCAGACTTCTGCGGACTCTGGAGGAAAAGGGCTGCATTGTGCGCAAAACCGATTCCCATAACAGGAGAAAGACCCGGATCGTCCTGACGGAGAAAGGGGAAGCACTCCGGTGGAAAGGCTGGGAGCTGTCCTCGGATTATTTTAACCGGGTCACAGCTCAGATGGGCGAAGAAAAAATGCAGCAGTTTCTTTCCCTATGGAAAGAGCTTGTGGAAATTATGGAAAGTACGGAAAATTAACACCCAGGAGGTTATTATGGGAAAGCTGTTTCAACACTTGTGGGAGCATAAACTTTCGGTCCTTCTCATCATACTGCTTTTGATCGGTCAGGCGTTCTGCGATCTGTCGCTGCCGTCCTACACCTCGGACATCGTGGATGTGGGAATCCAGCAGAGCGGCATAGAGAACGCCGTCCCGGAACGGATGAGAGAGGAGACTTTTAACAACATCAGTCTGTTCCTGACGGAGGAAGAGAGGGATCTGGCGGAGGAATCCTATACGCTTGCGGACGGAATCCGGGAGCTGAATACCAGAGACCATAAAACGATCGGGCAACTGGATGAGGCCTTCGGCCTTCCCATGGTAATTTTGAGTTCTCTGCAGGAATCTGGCATGGATCTGTCCGGTCTGCAGCAGATGATGCTGGAAAGAGGGATGACGGAGGAATCTGTGGAGAAGATCCGGCAGCAGGCGTTAGACAGCATGGGAGATATGAGCGATTCCATCATCAGCCAGCGCGCCGTCCTGTTTGTGCAGGAGGAATATAAAGCGCTGGGTATGGATCTGGGGCAGGTCCAGATGGATTATCTTCTGACCACAGGTGCAAAAATGCTCAGCCTGACCCTTCTGATGGTGTGCACGGCGGTCCTGTCCGGCCTGTTGTCCTCCCGGACGGCGGCTAAGATCGGTATGGATCTGAGGGGAAAGGTTTTCACCAAGGTGCTTTCTTTTTCCAATAATGAGCTGAACAAATTTTCCATCGCGTCCCTGATCACCAGGAGCACCAACGATATCCAGCAGGTGCAGATGGTGGAAGTCATGCTGCTGCGTATGGTGCTTTACGCGCCCATCATCGGTATCGGCGGCATCATCCGGGTGATGGGGACCAAAACCGGGCTTGGCTGGATCATCGTTGTGGCGGTCGTGTCGATCTTTGCGCTGGTCGGCGTGTTGGTCGGTGTGGCAATGCCGAAATTCAAGCTTATGCAGACGCTGGTTGACCGTGTGAACCTGGTGGCCAGGGAGATCCTGACCGGACTTTCCGTCATCCGGGCTTTTGACCGGGAAAAATACGAGGAGGACCGGTTTGACAAAGCTAACCGGAACCTGATGAAAACCCAGCTTTTCACCAACCGGATCATGACTATCATGATGCCTGCCATGATGCTGATCATGAACGCTGTGACAGTGATGATCATTTGGTTTGGGGGACATGGGATCGATGCCGGGACCATGCAGGTGGGCGATATGATCGCGTTCATCACCTATACCATGCAGATCGTCATGGCATTCCTGATGATCACGCTAATTTCAGTCATGCTGCCCCGTGCAGGCGTGGCTGCGGACAGGATCCAGGAGGTGCTGGACACTTCGCTTTCCATCCACGACGCGTCTTCCGTCAGGGATAACGAGCTGGCAGACGCGAGGGGTGAGCTCAGGTTTGAAGACGTTTCCTTCCGGTATGAGGGAGCGGACGAAGATGCACTGGAGCATATCAGCTTTACCGCGAAGCCCGGCGAAACCACCGCCATCATCGGGAGCACCGGATGCGGAAAGTCCACACTGATCCATCTGATCCCCAGGTTCTATGATGTGACAGAGGGCAGGATCACCATAGACGGGATCGATATTCGGGAGATTTCCCAGAAGAAGCTGCACAGCCTGCTCGGTTTTGTGCCGCAGAAGGGAAATCTGTTCTCCGGCACCATCGCTTCCAATATCAAATACGGCGGAGACTGGATCACGGATGAAAAGATGGTAGAAGCGGCGCAGATCGCCCAGGCCACGGAATTTATCGACGCCAAACCGGAAAGCTATGACAGTCCTATCGCGCAGGGCGGGAGCAATGTGTCCGGCGGGCAGAAGCAGCGGCTTTCCATCGCGAGGGCCATCGCAAAATCGCCGAAGATCTTCCTGTTCGATGACAGCTTTTCCGCTCTGGATTATAAGACGGACGCTCAGCTGAGAAAGGCGCTGCATGAAAAGACGGCGGATGCGACCGTGCTCATTGTGGCTCAGCGGATCAGTACGATCCTGCACGCCAATCGGATCATCGTACTGGAGGATGGCAGGATCGTGGGAGACGGCACCCATGAAGAGCTTCTGGAAACCTGTGAAGCATATCAGGAAATCGCCCGCTCCCAGCTTTCCGAAGCGGAACTGAAAGGAGGCAGAGCGTCATGAGTGAGAGCAACAACCAGACGGCGCGGGCCGGAAGACCCATGAGAGGGCCGCACCGGGGTATGACCGGAGAAAAGGCCAAGGATTTTACCGGAACGATTAAGAAACTGATCGTCTATATGGGAAGATATTGGCATGCAGTCCTGGCGGTCCTGTTCTTTGCAGTGGGCAGTACCGTTTTCAATATCATCGGACCCAAAATATCCGGCCAGGCGACCACAGAGCTGTTCAACGGCCTGATCGCGAAGGTGTCCGGCACGGGAGGCATTGATTTTGACCGGATCGGCAGGATCCTCCTGATCCTGCTTGGCATGTACCTTTTAAGCGCCGTCCTGTCATTCATCCAGGGCATGATCATGACGGGAATCTCCCAGAAGCTTTCTTACCGCTTCCGTCAGGAGATCATCGCGAAGATCAACCGGATTCCCATGAAATATTTTGAGAGCAGGACCGTGGGCGAGGTGCTTTCCCGCATCACCAACGATGTGGATACCCTGGGACAGAGCCTGAACCAGAGCATCACGCAGCTCATCACTTCGATCACGACCATGATCGGCGTCTTGATCATGATGCTGAGCATCAGTCCGCTGATGACACTGATCGCTATCGTGATCCTTCCGGTTTCCGCGGGGCTGACAGGGCTTCTGGTAAAAAAATCCCAGCGTTTCTTCGTGGCACAGCAGAAATATCTGGGAGAGATCAACGGCCAGGTGGAGGAGGTCTACAGCGGTCACAACATCGTCAAGGCATTTAATAAGGAAGAGGATGTGGAGAATACGTTCCATGCCACCAATGAGATCCTCTTTCAGTCGGCATGGAAATCCCAGTTTTTGTCCGGCTTGATGCAGCCCATCATGACCTTTGTGGGAAATCTGGGATATGTATCCGTGGCCGTGCTGGGCAGCGTGCTGGCGGTGCGCGGCTCCATCAGCGTGGGCGATATCCAGGCATTTATCCAGTATGTGCGCAATTTCACCCAGCCCATCACGCAACTGGCCCAGGTTTCCAACATGCTCCAGTCCACAGCGGCCGCAGCGGAGCGGGTGTTTGAATTCCTGGAAGAGGAAGAAGAGGTACAGACCATTGAAAATCCTGTGCATCTTTCTGATCCGCAGGGCGCAGTGGAATTTTCTCATGTGGTCTTCGGCTATACTCCGGATAAGATCATCATCCACGATTTCAACTGCTCTGTGAAGCCCGGCCAGACGGTGGCCATTGTGGGCCCCACCGGCGCTGGCAAGACCACCATGGTCAAGCTGCTCATGCGCTTCTACGATGTGAACAGCGGTCAGATACTGGTGGACGGAACGGATATCCGCCGGGTAGACAGAAGCGAGCTGAGGTCGCTGTTCGGCATGGTGCTGCAGGATACCTGGCTGTTCAAGGGTACCATCATGGAGAATATCCGTTACGGCAGGCTGGACGCCACAGACGAGGAAGTGATCGCGGCGGCAAAGGCCGCTCATGCTCACCGGTTCATCCAGACCCTGCCCGGCGGCTACCAGATGGAGCTGAACGAGGACGCAAGCAATGTGTCCCAGGGACAGAAGCAGCTGCTTACCATCGCACGCGCCATTCTTGCGGACAATAAGATCATGATACTGGACGAGGCGACATCTTCTGTGGATACCAGGACGGAGCAGCAGATCCAGGATGCCATGAACCGGCTGATGGAAGGCAGGACCAGCTTTGTCATCGCCCACAGGCTTTCTACCATCCGGGACGCGGACGTGATCCTGGTCATGAAGGATGGAGATATCGTCGAGCAGGGCCGCCATGAGGAATTGCTTGCGAAGAACGGTTTCTATGCGGAACTGTACAATTCCCAGTTTGTGGATGCTGCGGCTTCATAAGCCGGATGAAAGGAGAAATGGGGGAAGAAATGAAAAAAAGGATCATAGCAATAGAAAGACAATACGCCAGCGGAGGACGAGAGATCGGGAAACGGCTTTCCGAACGGCTTGGGATTCCTTTTTACGACGGTCAGCTTCTGCTGCTCGCCGCGGAAAAATACGGCCTGAATCCGGGAGAGGTAAAAGAGAATGATGAAAAGGTGAATCGGAGCTTCCTGTATTCCGTGGCGGAGGCAGTGGAAAACTTCCGCGGCAGTGAGAGGGGAATGCTTCCCTATCGGATCTATCAGGCACAGTCAGAGACCATCCGCCGTCTGGCGATGAAAGGCCCCTGCGTCTTCATCGGACGCTGTGCGGGAGAAATCCTGCGGGGAAGCGGGAAATGCCTGAGTGTGTTTATCTATGCTTCTGACATGAGGAATCGGAGGGAGCGGGCGAACCGTGTGGATCAGATCCCTCTGGCGGATGCGGACCGGTATATCCGCATGAAGGATAAACAGCGCCGGGAATATTGTAAGCAGTACGTTAATAAGGAATGGGGCGACCCCATGAATTATGACCTGTGCCTGAACAGTTCCCAGCTCGGTTACGATACCTGCGTGGAGATCATTGAAAGGGCGATGTAGCGTCTGTGTTTTTCCGCTTTTGCTTTTTGCCGACGCTTTTCCTGTTCTGTGCGGGCATATACAGAATAAAAAGGAAAGGAATGGCAATACTTCAGTCAGAAGGCCGCAAAACGCGGCAGAAGCAGAAAGGGGAAAACATGAGGTCGGTGAAGATTTATCTCAACAATGCGGATGAAATATGGAAATTTGTGAATATCATCAGGAAATTTAACGGGGAATACGACCTGGCAGCGGGAAGCTATACGGTGGATGCCAAATCCATACTGGGCGTCTGCGCGCTGGGTACGAAAAAGCCGCTGGAGCTGAAGCTGGTGGACCCTAAGGGCGAAGAAAGCCGCCTTCTGACCGCGCTCGGACAGTATCTGATAAGAGAATAAAGTGTTCATTTTTTAGATTGTTGGAAGAACCTCTTTATGGTATCCTAAAAAAGAGTACGATACCGCCCGTCGGCGGAAAAGGAGGAACCTATGGGGATTTTCTATGAAGAAAGCGGCAGGGTTTTCACCCTGCAGACCAGACACAGCACTTACCAGATGAAAGCGGACGGACAGGGTGTCCTGCTTCACACCTATTATGGGGAGAAGACGGACAATACGGATCTGTCCTGCTTGATCGCCAGAGGGGACAGGGGTTTTTCGGGAAACCCTTATTCCATGGGCGGCACGGACCGCACCTATTCACTGGACACTTTCCCGCAGGAATATTCCTGTTTCGGGACAGGAGACTACCGGATCAGCGCGCTGAAGGTGGAAAACGCGGACGGAAGCAGGGCGGTTTCCCTGCGCTATGCGGGCCACGCGATAAGCAAAGGCAAGTATGCCCTTCCGGGTCTTCCTGCCGCCTATGGGACAGAAGAGGAGGCAGAAACGCTGTCGGTGGATCTGAAGGATGAGGAGAGCGGCGTGGCTGTCCGGCTGTATTATGGTGTTTTTGAAGATCTGGACGTGATCACCAGGGCGGCAGAGATCACGAACGGCGGCGAGGAAGGCGTGACACTCCTGAAGGCGGCCAGCCTCTGTCTGGACTGGCAGACGGGAGAATACGACTGGATCACCTTCCATGGAAGGCATGCGATGGAGAGGAACTTCCAGAGGACCGGGATTGTTCATGGCTTGCAGTCCATCGGCAGCGTGCGTGGTGCTTCCAGCCATCATTACAATCCCTTTGTCATGGTCTGCGGCAAAAATACGGGAGAGGAGCATGGGGACTGCTACGGTTTTTCCTTCGTCTACAGCGGAGAATTCCTGATGGAAGCGGAAAAGGATCAGATGGACCAGACCAGGCTGATCTGCGGGATCCATCCGGATGATTTTGCCTGGAAGCTAGAGCCGGGAGAGACGTTTACCGTGCCTGAAGTGCTGATGGCATACAGCGGAGAAGGACAGGGAGGCGTCAGCAGGATCTTCCACAGGCTGATCCGCGATCACATCTGCCGGGGACAGTGGAAGCACAGCCGCCGGCCCGTCCTCATCAATAACTGGGAAGGAACCTATTTTGACTTCACAGGGGACAAGCTGGTGGACATTGCGAAGGATGCGGCGAAACTGGGGATCGAGCTGTTCGTCATGGACGATGGCTGGTTTGGAAAACGGGACAGCGACAACTCAGGACTGGGAGATTGGTATCCCAATGAGAAGAAGTTGGGCTGCACATTAAAGGAACTGGGAGAGCGCATCACGGCGCTGGGGCTTCGTTTCGGCATTTGGTTTGAGCCGGAATGCATCTCCATTGACAGCGATCTGTACCGGGCGCATCCGGAGTGGGCTGTGGCCGTGCCGGGCCGAAATCCTGTTCTCAGCCGCAACCAGCTCATCCTGGATTTTTCCAGAAAAGATGTGCAGGATTATCTGATCGAACGCATTTCAAACGTGCTGGGAAGCGCGCCCATCACTTATGTCAAATGGGACTTCAACCGGAGCATCTGTGACAAATACAGCCATGCCCTTCCCGCAGACAGGCAGGGGGAGATGGCACATCGTTTCGTCCTGGGACTCTACCGTGTGCTGGAAACGTTGACCGAATCTTTCCCGGAGGTGCTGTTTGAGGGCTGCAGCGGCGGCGGCGGACGGTTTGACGCGGGAATGCTCTATTATACGCCGCAGATCTGGTGCAGCGATGATACGGACGCCATCGAACGCCTTCAGATCCAGTACGGCACATCCTTCGGCTATCCGGTCAGTGCCATGGGCGCTCATGTATCGGCGGTGCCCAACCACCAGACCGGCCGCGTAACTCCTCTTGCCACCAGGGGCTGCGTTGCCATGGCTGGGACCTTCGGTTATGAACTGGATCTCAATAAGCTGACGGAGGAGGAAAAAGAAGAGATCAGCCGTCAGATCAGCACTTTTAAGGAGCTTTATGACTGCATCCAGTATGGGGATTATTACCGTCTGGCCAGCCCGCTTTCCGGAAGCTGTACGGTGTGGGAAACGGCGGCGCCTGATGCTTCTGAAGCGCTGGTGAGCGCGGTATACCACCACGTTCAGGCCAATCCGGTTCCCGTGTACGTGAAGCTGCGCGGACTGTCGGAAGACGCCTCCTATCGTGTCTGCCTGGTGGGCAAAACGGGGGAGACGATCCTAAGCGGTGCGGCTCTGATGCACGGCGGTCTGGCGATTCCGCCTGCGAAAGGGGATTACTGCTCCTGGCAGATTCATCTGACCAGGATCTGAATCCTAAAGACAGAAAAAATCCGGAAAAGATCGGCCTCATTGGAAGAATTCGGTCTTCTTCCGGATTTTTTATCTTGACAATTCCTACTAATATGGTAGGATATCTGTGACAGAGGACATGATCCCGTTGTTTTACCGTCGTCTGAAGGTTCAGCAGAGCAAACGGGAAGCTCTGTATCTTTTGCCGCATCTGCGGCAGAACAGGAGGAAGATATGAAGAAACAGATCATAAATAACCGAAAGGCCGCTATCATCGGCTGTGGATTTGTCGGCTCGGCTTCCGCTTTCAGCTTGATGCAGAGCGGTCTGTTTTCCGAGCTCGTCCTGATCGACGCAAATCAGGATAAGGCGGAAGGGGAAGCGCTGGACATCGCGCATGGCATTCCTTTTGCCAGGCAGATGAAGATATATGCGGGAGGATATGATGATATCATGGATGCCGCCGTCATTATCGTGACGGCCGGGGCAAACCAGAAGCCGGACGAGACCAGGCTGGATCTGGTCCACAAGAATGTGGGTATTTTTAAGAGCATCATCCCGGAGATCGCGAAAAGGGAGTATCAGGGAATCCTGCTGATCGTATCCAATCCGGTGGATGTCCTGACTTATACCGCACTGAAGCTGAGCGGGATGCCGGAAAACCGGGTGATCGGTTCGGGAACGGTGCTGGATACCGCCAGGCTGAAATATCTTCTGGGAGAGCATCTTTCCGTGGACAGCCGAAGCGTGCACGCGTTTATCATCGGGGAACATGGGGACAGTGAGATCGCGGTGTTCAGCAGCGCGAATGTGTCCGGGATCCCCCTGAACCGCTTTTGCGAGATGCGGGGCCATTTCAACCATGAGGCGGCCACCCGCAGGATCGCGGAGGAAGTGAAAAACAGCGCCTATGAGATCATCGCGAAGAAGCATGCGACCTATTATGGCATCGCCATGTCTGTGAAGCGGATCTGCGAGGCCATCGTGCGGGATGAGAAATCCATTCTTCCCGTATCCGGCATGATGCACGGGGAACACGGCATCACAGATGTGGCGCTGAGCATGCCTTCCATTGTGGGAAAGGACGGCATCGAAACGCAGGTTCCCATTTCCATAAGCGAGACGGAAGAAGCAAGCCTGAAAGAATCGGCGGATACGCTGAAAAAAGTGATCGCAGGTCTTCACCTGTAAATAGCGGCTGCCACGCTTCGGGTGGGTCCTTATGTGCCGAAAGGCAGAGAAAAGGCGGAGAAAACGCAGACCTTTCATAGTCATGCATTCCCCGCCTTTTCCGGTCATCTCATGTTTTGATACTTTTTATACCGTGCGGTATTTTGCCACATATACCGGCAGGCTTTCGGTACCCCGCAGCTCTTTTCCGGCAGTAACGGTCACATCCTTGTCAGTGACGATGTATTCCAGATTTGCTCCTTCTTCCACAACGGTATCCTGCATCAGGACACAGTTTTTGACTTTTGCGCCCTTCCCGATCCTGACGCCGCGGAAAAGAATGCTGTTTTCCACTTTCCCTTCGATGACACATCCGTCGGCGGCCATGATGTTCTGGGCATCGGAACCGTTGATGTACCGGGTCGGGTTATCGTCACGGATCTTCGTGTAGACCGGATTGGCTGAGAACAGGGCATTCAGGTTGTTTTCATCCAGAAGCTTCATGTTTTCATCAAAATAGCTTTTCATGTCGCAGATGCGTGCAATATAGCCGTCGAATTTAAAGGCCCTCACATTCAGCCTGTCCAGGGAACGGGCAATGATATCGCGCTCAAAATAGACATCGCCACGCATGAAAGCCTTTTCAATGCCGTTGATCAGAAGCTCACGGTCCAGGATGTAGATGTTCATGCAGAAATTCTGGATCCCGGGCTCCTGGGGATTGATGTAAAGCTGTTTCACCCTGTCGCCTTCCAGCTCTAGCGTGTAGTACATTTCCTGCCGCAGGGCGGAGGACTTCAGGGCAACTTCCGGGATAGGCTCTTCCGCATAGGCTACGGTAATATCGGCCCCGCTTTTGACATGGGCGTCGATCAGAGCGTTGAAATCAAAATTCACGGCGATGTTCGCATCCGACATCACCACATATCTCTCCTTCTGGTCCCGCAGGAAACCGACAATGCTTGCCAGTGCTTCCACACGTCCGTTATAGATCTTGACGGTCTTGTCCGAATAGGGTGGGAAAATATGCAGACCGCCGTTTTTGCGGGTCAGGTCCCATTCACGGCCGGAGCCGAGATGGTCCATCAGGGAATGATAATTCCTGCGGACGACGATGGAAACATTTCCGATCCCGCAGTTGACCATGCTGGACAGGATGAAGTCCACCATCCGGTAACGGCTGGCAAAAGGGATCGAGGCCATCAGGCGCTCACCGACCAGCTCAGGTACCAGAGAATCATAGCTGTTTGGAAAAATGATGCCCAGTGCATCTGCGTTGGAATTTACCATTGTTCTTCACCGCCTTTTACATTATTATTCACCATGGCATGCGGGCCGATCTTGGCGCCGTCTCCGATATAAACGCCGGACCCGATCGTGGCTACGCCGTTTTCATTTTCGGTGGGCATGGCTCCGACCACCGCGTTCTCGCCGATCACCACATTTTCAGCGACAATGCAGTGTTCCACCACTGCGCCGGACTTGATGACCGTGCCGCCCATGACGACGGCATCCTGCACCTTCGCTCCCGCTTCCACGCGGACTCCTGCGAACAGAATAGAGTGCTTTACCGTCCCTTCCACGTGACAGCCGTCCGTGATCATGGAATTTTCCACCACGGCGCCCCTGCAGATCCTGTGGCCTGTCATGCCGCTGTTGCGGCTGTAGATCTTCCAGTCGTTATCAAACAGGTTGATGCCGCTGTGTTCCGGATCGAGGACCTCCATATTCGCCTCCCAGAGCGATGCTATGGTTCCCACATCCTTCCAGTAGCCGTTGAAGTGATAAGCGTACATGCTGCGTCCGTCACGCAGAAGATTGGGGATGATATTATTGCCGAAGTCATTTTCCGATTCCGGATCGGCCTCGTCTTCGATCAGGTATCTCTTCAGGATATCCCAGTTGAAAATATAGATTCCCATGGAAGCCAGATTGGATTTCGGCTCTTTGGGCTTTTCCTGGAATTCCGTGATCCTGTCGTTCTCATCCGCGACCATCAGGCCGAAACGGGAAGCATCCTCCCACGGAACCTCCATGACGGCAACGCTGAACTCCGCGTTTTTCTCCTTGTGGAATCTCAGAAAATCGCTGTAATCCTGTTTGCAGATCTGGTCGCCTGAAAGGATGATCACGTACTGGGGATTGTACCGTTCAATAAAGGAAATATTCTGATAAATCGCATTCGCGGTGCCCTTGTACCAGTCAGAACCGGTTGCCTGCTGATAAGGCGGAAGGACATGGACGCCGCCGTGCAGACGGTCCAGATCCCAGGGTTGTCCGTTTCCTATGTATTCGTTGAGCACCAGCGGCTGATACTGGGTCAGAATGCCCACCGTATCAATGCCGGAATTGACGCAGTTGGACAACGGAAAATCGATGATCCGGTATTTTCCGCCGAAGGGAACTGCGGGTTTTGCCAGTTTCTGGGTCAGGGCGTACAGACGCGATCCCTGGCCGCCGGCAAGAAGCATTGCTATCATTTCTTTGGCCATAATGATATCCCCCTGGTTCATGATAAATTATGATGTAAAAATTGTACCACAAAAAACGAAAAAAAGACAGCCTTGTGTGCAAAAGGAAGATAATTTTTTCAAGAATTTTACAATGCCCCATGTTCAGCTTTTGCCAAATCGGCTGTTGACAAGTTGACAGTGTTGCCTGACAATAAAGTACTGAAGGAATTTTAGACAAATAAGAAGTAAATAAGGGAGACTGAGAAAAAGGAGAATGGAGGAAAGACATGGTACATTATCTGCCGACAGAACCTGAGATATTGATTCTGGGGCGTACCCGGAAAAAAAATCCGCTGCCGTTGTTCTGGACGGCAAGCGGACTGGAATTTCGGACAGACGGGAGCGAGCTGTGGTTTGAACTGGAATCCGATTATGAATCTATGGAAGAATGGATCCGCATAGAAGTGGACGGCTTCTGCCTGCAGCGTCTGATCGTTCCTAAAGGGAGGAGCCGCCTGTGCGCTTTCCGCGGGTTCCCGAAAGGGACCAGAAGGACAGTGAGATTGTTAAAAGAGGTGCAGCCCATGCTGGATGAGAGACGATATCTTCTGGTACATGGGCTGGAGTGTGACGGAAAGCTGTATCCGCCGCTTCCTAAGAAGTGCCGGATTGAATTTGTGGGTGACAGCCTGAGTGCCGGCGTAGGTCTTGCAGGCGCGCCGTCGCTTGTAGATGCGGGAGCGGCGGTCTATGGGCTGGACGGCAATTATGCTCTCCTTACAGCTGAATATTTTCAGGCGGATTTCCGTATTCTGGCGAAATGCGGATGGGGCGCATATTGTTCCTGCGATAATGATCTCGTTCATATCATGCCGAAATATTATGAGCAGGTCTGCGGCGTCCTGACCGGGGAACATAACCGGGAGCTGGGAGCTTTTGAAGAGAATGATTTTTCCGGATGGCAGCCGGATCTGGTCGTTATCAACCTGGGCAGCAACGACGGCTTTGCGGTTGACCGGCCTGCATGGACAGATCCGGAAACAGGTTTTTCCCAGCGAATGGTTTCCTGTCCTTATGGCGGCCTGGAAGAGCAGTCCGCCCTCCGTTTTGAAGCGGCGGTGAAGGACTTTTTGAAAAAACTGCGCAGGCTGAATCCCAATGCTTGTCTTCTGTGGGCCTATGGCATGTGCGAGCACCGGATGTCTCCCTATCTGGAAGCGGCGGTGCGGGATTACAGAAAAGAAAGCGGGGATGAGAAGGCGGATTTCCTGCTGCTTCCCGCAACCAATCCGCTGTGGGTGGGTTCTGAAAACCATCCCGGCAAAAAAGAGCACGAACTGGCGGCAAAGGTTTTGATCGAAAGGGTAAAAGAATATGAAATATGAAGGGGAAAAACTGTACCAGATCTCTTTTCCGCTTGGCGGGATCGGGACAGGATGCATCGGCCTCGGGGGAAATGGCGGAGCATCTGGGAGAAAAACTTTTCCCGGGACGGCGTCAGAAAGGGAATGGGCTTTGCCCTATAAACCTGGACGACGCGAAGGAGACTGTCTGTAGATAACGATGAAGACGTGAGGGGGAGGCTGACAGGAGGCATACGGATGCGAAAACCTAAAATGATTCTTTTTGATTACGGGCAAACGCTGGCAGACGAGGGGTGTTTTAGCGGCGTAAAAGGAGCGGAAGCTGTTTTGCAGTATGCGGTAAAGAATCCCTGCCGCCGGACGGCAGAAGAAGTGCAGCAGGAGGCGGACCGGCTTAACAGAGCGCTTGGAAGGCTTGGCCCGGCAACCGGACATATGTATCATGTGGAGATCCCCAACCATATGTTCAATGCTTATCTGTACGAATCGCAGGGGATCGAGCTTTCCCTCTCGCCGGATCAGATCGATGAGGTATTCTGGAACGCGGCTGCGCCGGGAAAGCCTACGGAAGGAATTGAAAATTTTCTCATATGGTTGAAGGAACAGGGTATCCGGAGCGGGGTAATTTCCAATATCTCCTATTCGGGAAGCGTAGTTAAAAAACGCATTTATGAACTGCTTCCGGAGCATTCTTTTGAATTTATCCTCGCTTCCAGCGAGTATCTGTTTCGCAAACCGGACCGGAGGATCTTCGAACTGGCTCTGAAAAAGGCGGAGCTTTCGCCGGAAGAGGTCTGGTATATTGGCGATAACTATGAGTGCGATGTGATGGGAGCGAGGAATGCGGGAATTTTTCCGGTCTGGTATGTCGGTGTGTCAGAGCGGTCATTTGAGAAAAGGGAAGATGTCTGGATGGTGAGAAGCTGGGAAGAAGTGAAAGATGGCCTACGGAATTAATGATTGGCAGAATTGAAAAAATTCGGATGGAGGCTGACATGAATCGAGAAATTACCCGCTGCGCCTGGTGCTGCGATAACGGCGTGAACCAGAATTATCACGATGAGGAATGGGGCGTACCTCTGCATGACGACAGAATGCAGTTTGAGTATCTGTCCCTGGAAGTCCTGCAGTGCGGCCTGAACTGGACGATGATGCTGAATAAACGGGAGATTTTCCGGCAGTGCTTTGACGATTTCGATTTTGATAAGGTTGCCTTCTATGATGAGAAACGGATGCACAAGATCCTGGAGACGCCGGGCATGATCCGTTCGCCCCGCAAGGTAAACGCCATCATTAACAACGCTGCCTGTTTCCGGAAGATCCGCGCAGAATACGGCTCTTTCGATGTGTGGCTTTGGGGATTTACGGGCGGAAAGACCCATATCTACAGAAAACATCAGCAGGGAGAGAGCGAATCGAAAAATGAGCTTTCCGACCGTATCGCGGCGGAACTGAAAAAACGCGGCTTCAAATACCTGGGTTCCGTCACCGTCTATTCCCATCTGCAGGCCTGCGGGATCATCAATGATCATTCGCCGGACTGCTTCAGATATCGGGAGCTGCTGGATATGGCGGATGTGGAGTTTGACTGAATTGAAAAAAGAGAAATGGAAAGGCTGCCTGGAATAAAAGATTTTATCACGTTGAACAAATATTGTACAGAATGATATCCGGGTGATATAATCTTGAATATACACAAAGGAGGTGCGCTATGCACATAGCAAAGATCAAAGAAGATATCAGCATCAGCTATATTTCGGCATTATGTGCATATGCCGGCATAGCGTATGAAATTGTCCGCCACGATGATGACAGTACGGACGGTATTCTTCGAAAACGGATCATTTTAGATAATAATAGAAAATATGATGCGGAACTGCGAATTCAGTTAAAGTGTACTTCCGCTTCCAGTCAATATGCGGATTTGGGAAACAGCCTGACATATAGATTAAAGGTGAAAAATTATAATGATCTATGCCTGCCGTCAACAACTCCTATTATATTGGGGTTACTGGTGCTGCCGGAGGATGAGAAGGAATGGATTTTGTGGAGCCGCGAAGAACTGCTTATCAGAGGATGTATGTATTGGGCAGAATTTTCCGGCGCATCGGAGTCAGAAAATGCAGAGAGTGTAACTGTCAGGATTGATAAGAAGCAGATATTGAATGCCGAAACATTAAGCCTGATTCTGAAAAAGATAGCGAGGGAGGAATGGCCATGATTTATTCAGTAAATTTTCTGGATTTAACGGAAAAAATCAATCCGCTTGCTTTCTCAAAATATCTGAAGGAGACCGGCTGGAAGCTGTTTCCTACTAAAAGAACATATTTGAAAATTTATCAATATGAAAATAAGGATGAATTTTTTCAGGTCATTATCCCGTTTGAAAAACGGCTGTCAGATTATAAAGAGGCGATGTATAAAGCAGTAACAACGGTTGCTGAGATGGAAAAGAAGTCGGTAGAGCAGGTGATGCTGTATTTGCTGAATCCTAATACGGATATTTTGAAGATCCGATTGGAAAGACAGGATATTGAGACTGGAAACATACTTTTTGACGATGCAATACGGATGTATGAGAACGCAAAGAAATTATTGGCGGCTACTGCTCTTGATATCCTTCATCCCAAGAAGTACCACCAGGGACGCACAGATGATGCTGTATCCCATTTTCTGTCCAGTTGCAGGTTTGGACAGACAGAAATCGGCAGTTATGTGGTTTCTGTTGTTTGTCCATTTGCCGAGCTGGATGAGAAAGAAGGATATAAGCAGTTAAGCATTTTTTCTGAAGAAGAGGAATGTGCAAACTCTCTGACGCGAAAAGTGACGAGTCGTGTTATGAACAATATTTATCAGATAAAAAGTCATATTGATGAAGGTGATCTGGAAGGATTGCTGTCGAAAGACGGGGAAGATATCATTAGCGCAAATTTTTATGAAGCATTGACCGGCCTGAATCTTGATTTGGAAGGAACAAATGTGGAATTCCTTGCGGAGTGGTCTCCGGTGGTGAAAAATAAAAATGCAGTGAAAAATAAAATATTACTTTCTCATGATTATTATCAGCCGATAGAAACCGCTGTTGGAAAATTAAAGGAAAAAACGAATACATCTACAAAAATTCTTGGAAGGATCAATAAACTGGAGTCTGCCCCGGATGTGAACCAAAGGAAAGAGGGAAAGATTACAGTAGTCTATCTGGATGAAAATGAGAAAAAGAGAATTGCAACGATAAAGCTGGAAAAAAATGATTATGACAGGGCGATAGAGGCACATGAAAAAGGTCTTTATGTGGAAATCGAAGGAAATCTGACGAAAGCCAAAAGGACGACAATGACCTGTGAATCCTTTAACATTATCGATTAGGTGTAAAACAGATTGGAAAGGGGATCAAAATGATCAAAAACTACAGTTTTAAGCCTTTTATTTTCTCTGAGCTGTAAAGAAGCATCAGACACAGATTTTTTCTGAAGGGGCCGTCCGGAAGGAGACTGCGGACGACCCCCTGGTTTGATGTTGCCTTTACAGCTTTTTTTGTCGGTAAACATCAATCAGATCAGGAGGAAAAATCTATGTTTAAAGGCTTAGTCTTTTTTATAAAACAAGGCTGGAAATATGACAAATGCTATATTCTCTGGAGGGTTCTCTATCAGTTTGTCAATTCTATGATCCCGGTGGTGGCGGCACTTGCGCCCAAATATATCATCGATGAGCTGATGGGGGAAGCGCGGCCGGAGAGACTGGCGCTCTATGTGGGCCTGCTGGCAGGGTATACGCTCATTGCCGGAGCGCTTTCCGTGTTCTTCAGCATGGATGGATTTACCAGGCGCTGCCGCGTGGCAGCCGAATTTGACAGTGAGCTGCACCGCAGGCTCGCGCGGGCCAATCTGGAGAAGCTGGAAAATCCGGATTTTCTGGATATGCAGGAAAAAGCGAAAAAATTTCTGAATTCAGACTGGCACGGTTTCGGCTATCTGCTGGACAGCGCGCTGAATATCGTTGGTCAGACATTCACGCTCGCAGGGGTGGCGGCGATCATTGCCACACTGGACATCCGGGTCGTTCTGATCTTTATTGTGCTGACCGGAGCGGGAACCTATGCGGAAGGACGCGCGAAGGAAAAAGCGGCGAAGCTGACGGAACAGATCAGCGCAGACGAGAGGGGATGGGTGTATTATGCCAGGCTGTTTGAGAACTTTGACTATGGGAAAGAAATACGGCTGAATGCCATGGGGGATTGGCTCCTGAAACGGGAGCGGGCGTTTTTTACCCGTGTCAACGACAACCGGAAGCAGCAGAATGACGGCTATATCCGTTCCGGCCTGATCGGCTCTGTCTGTACCTTCCTGGAGCAGTGCACGGCCTACGCCTGGCTCATTCTGCGGACGATAAAGGGGACGCTTTCCATCGGTTCCTTTACCATGTATGTGAGCGCTGTCACCACTTTTGCGTCCGCACTGAGGACCGTTCTGGATAATCTGACGGAAATCCGCGTCTACGACCGGTTTTATGACCGGCTGGAGGAATATCTGTCGGTGCCTGCGAAACTCCGTGAAGATGATGACGGCCAGGGCAAGGAAGGTTCTGCCGGATGTCAGACGAAGAAAAAGTCTGTGCCGGAAGGGGAACATGTGATCGAATTTAAAAATGTGGGCTTCCGCTATCCTGGCAGCAATGTATGGGCGCTGAAGAACGTGAACCTGATACTGAAGCCCCGGACAAAGCTTGCTGTTGTGGGAGAAAATGGAGCAGGGAAAACCACTTTTGTGAAACTGCTCACCAGACTGTATGATCCCACCGAAGGCGAGATCCGGATGGACGGGGTTCCGATCCGGGAATATGATTATGACAGCTATATGTCAGCCTTTTCAGCGGTCTTTCAGGATTACCGGCTCTTTTCCTTTTCGCTGGAGGAAAATGTGACGCTCGCCCTTCCGGCGGATGAAAAACGAGTGGAAAATGCCCTCCGGCGCGTGGGATTCGGCGAAAAGCTTGATCATCTGCCAAAGGGACTCCATACGGCGGTATATAAAAATTTTGACGAAACCGGTTTTGAGCCTTCCGGCGGGGAAGGCCAGCGGACCGCGCTGGCGCGCGCTTTGTACAAGGACGCTCCCATTGTAGTGCTGGACGAACCGACGGCGGCGCTTGATCCGCGCGCGGAATTTGAACTGTATTGTCATTTCAATGAACTGACAGAGGGAAAGACGGCTGTCTATATTTCTCATCGGCTTTCCAGCACGCGATTCTGTGATGAGATCGTGGTGTTCGCGGGCGGACAGATCGTGGAACGGGGCACCCATGAGGAACTGATGCGCCGGCAGGGAAGATATGCGGAGCTGTTTGAGATGCAGGCGCAGTTTTATAAAGGTTAATTATCCAGCGAGATGCTTATGAGAATGGAAGGACTGGGAGATGCTTTGGGATATCATCTTACTGGTCCTTCCATATTTTCACATAAAGAAAGGGCGAAACTTCTCCACTTTCCCAAATGAGTTCATTCCTCTCCAAAAAAGGAATGACATCTTCATGAATGACATTTTTATCCATCTTGAAAGAACTGATCATCAGTATCACGCCGTCAGACCTAAGGACACGGAGGCATTCTTCCAGCACTTGCTCGAGAGCTATGCCAAGATGTGCCACCGCGTTATAAAGAACTGCAGTATCGAAGGTGCCAGATGGATAAAACATGTCTGCCGCATCCATGATCTGAAAAGTCAGATTCGGACATCCGGCGACCGAATCCAGCAATCTGCTGTTCGTCAAGTCAATGCAATGAACGGATCTGGCATATGCCGAAGCACATACAGAAAATTCCGCGCAACCGCAGGCCGCTTCCAGAACATCCTGCCCTTTTATATTTTCAAGAAAATTTCGAACGATTTTTTGAACGCGGGTCATAGAGTTTGTTCTCTCCTCAATATTCGTGATTGTGTTATCATAATAACAGATATTAATTTCTCGTTCAATAATTTTAACGATAAACATACCAGTTTCAATGGGAAGGGGTTGAGTCGCTAACCAAATAGTTGGCCTACAGGTACGAAATCTATTCTATCCAATACTCTTGACTATTACAGGGAAACTAGGGATAATGAAAAAGAAACTTTCCCTGCGCCAACACACTTAAAGGAAGAGCCGCGGAAACCGGCCATGCAGGGATTAAATGAGGTCTGACAGGCGGAATGCGCATCCGTTAAGGGAATATAAGATATGTTAATGTTAAACCAGATCATGATTCTCTTTTTATTGATGCTGGCGGGTTTGATCTGCAGGAAATGCGGCATATTGACACAGGAAGGAAGCAAAACTGTTTCGTCCCTGGTGGTAAATGTGGCCAATCCCGCGATGATCCTTTCGGCAGGGATCGTTGAGGAGGAGGCGGTCGGAGGGACAGAGCTTCTGAAGCTTTTCGGGCTGGCTGCCGGCTTTTACGCAGTGCTGATCTGCATTGCGCTCCTGCTTCCCCGTTTGCTTCATATCGGGAAAACACAGAGGGGAACCTATCAGGTAATGACCATCTTTTCCAATATCGGATTTATGGGCTTTCCGATAATCTCAGCCGTCTATGGGAGCACAGCGCTGATCTATGCTACAATCTTTCTGATCCCATATAATATTCTGATCTATACGTATGGGATCAGGGCATTGACAGGCAGCGGAGAGAATCAATTTCAATGGAAAAAAATATGTAATGCGGGGGTTATCGCCTGTGTTTTAACGCTGATCATTTATGTTTTCCGGATCTCGGTTCCGGTCATGGCAGAGGGCACCGTAGATTACCTGGCAAATCTGACTGCGCCTCTGAGTATGATGGTGATAGGCGCATCTCTGGCTGATATGGAAATCCGTGAGCTGGTAAGAGACCGGAAGCTTCTTCTTTTTTCTCTGATCAAGTTATTGATCATTCCTTTGATCGGAACGTCCGTTCTTCTGCGGATGGGCCTGGATGAGACGCTTTGCGGAGTCTGTATGATCCTGCTGGCAGCGCCGGTGGGCAGCATGACCGCCATGCTCGCTCAGCAATATGACGGCGATTATGAGCTGGCATCCAGGGGAGTGGCTGTGACCACAATTCTGTTTGTGATCACGATGCCGGTGAATTCTTTCATCCTGGGAATATGAGCGATCGGTTTATGGTTTTATCTGAATAGCGAGTGTGGATGCATATTCACCGGCAGATAAGAGGAGGGAACTTTGAGCAGAATATTTCAGCTCAGAGTTCCTGCCTTTTTTTGTTGAAAAAAGTGTAAAAAATCTACGTAGAGAAATACTTCATAATATTATGTTATTGACAATAATGTACAATACACAATATAATGAATCCAGGAGGTAAACATACCGTGGGAGAAGAAAAGGATCTGCTGGAAAATCTCAGGCAGGAGCTGCGGAGAGGAACGCTGATTTTAAGTGTGCTCAGCCAGATGAAAGAGCCAAAATACGGCTATGCGCTGGTACAGAGCCTGGAAGGAAAGGGTGTTCAGATTGAGGCAAACACCCTGTATCCGCTTCTGCGGAGGCTGGAGAAGCAGGGCCTGTTGCAGAGCGAATGGGATACGCAGGAGGCGAAGCCGAGGAAATACTATCGCCGGACAGTGCTTGGAAATTTTATGTATGAAGAAATGAAGAAGCAGTGGTTTAAGGTTTCGGAAACCATGGACGGACTGCTGCGGGAGGAGTGAGGACATGACGGATGCAGACAGAGAGCTGATGAAGCGCTATATTTACCAGGTGACCAGGCGGCTGCCTGGAGATCAGAGAAAAGAAACCGCGATGGAGCTGGAGGAACTGATCACGGATATGGCCGGGCAGAAGGGGATGGAGGAGACCCTGAAAGAGCTGGGGGATCCGGCCGCCTTTGCGGGGAAATACCGGGATGAACCGCGTTTTTTGATCGGACCGGACTATTATGAGGATTATATATGGCTTTTGAAAATTGTGCTGGCTGCCGTAGCCGTTTCTGTCGTTGTTTCGGGAATTGCGCAGGGACTGATAGAAAATGGCGGGACACGGATGATCTTCGATATTATTCTAAACGGAGTGATAGGCGGGATCAGCGCGGTGGGAGCGGTCACCATTCTGTTCCTGGCGTTGGAGAAATGGCACATCCATGTGGATTTCCAAAAAGAATCTGCGGGAAATACGAAAGAGAAAGCAGCTCCGGCGCGCTGGGTTCCGGACCTGCTTCCTCCTGTGCCGGATTCCAAAGCCGTGATCAAACGGTCGGATTATGCGGTAAATCTGGTCATTGAGGCGCTGCTGGCCGGCCTTTTGATCTTTGCGCCATGGCTGTTCGGGGCGTATATATTTGAAGACGGAGCTTTTGTCCGGACCATCCCCATATTCAATCTAGAACGCTGGAACGTCATCCTTCCTCTGCTCCTGATTTCCCTCGCGGCGGGATTCCTGGACGATGTGGTGCGCCTGATCCGGGGCTGCTACTGCCGGATGGTCCTCACAGTCTGCCTGATAAGCGGCGTGGTCCAGGCTGTGCTGGCGTGGCTTCTGTTTCAGAGACTGCCGTTTTTCAACCCTGATTTTATGCGGGAGATGAGAGCGGAATTTGGCTGGGAAGGATCGAAAGGGGCTCTTCTGTCCCTGTATGGAACGGGATGGCTGGAAACCATACTTCTACTTGTGATCTGGGTCTGCGTTCTGCTCGAAATCGGGGTAACGGCTTATAAGACGGTGAAGTATGGGAAAGAACTGTAGACAGCGGGATTCAGTGTTCCGCCCTTTTTCTGAACTCCCTGGGCGGCATCCCATATTTGTTTTTAAAAATCCGGGTCAGATGCGCCGTAGAGGAAAAGCCGCAGCGGGAGGCGATCTCATTCAAGGGCAGTTCACTGTCCAGGAGAAGCTGATGCGCCTTTGACAGACGGACATTATACAGGTATTCCAGGAAGGTGGCGCCGGTGGCGCCATGGAATACACGGCAGAAGTGGTACCGGCTCATGTGTGCGCGGGAAGCCGCCTTTTCCAGACTGACGGGCTCGCTGTAATGACGATTGATGTAGCGGATGGCGGAAACGATCTCATCCGGGATGCGTTCTGCGGACAGTCCCTCTGAGATTTCTTTCCGGGAAAGCAGCTCCGATATAAAGATGAGCAGCTGAAGGACGACGGAACAGAGCAGCTTGTCGGAAAGGAATCCTTTCCTGCGGCCGTAGTATTCAGCTCTTCGAAAAGCGTTCAGGGCAGAGACGGCCTGCTCTTCATCCAGATGGAGCACGCAGGAATCCAGCGATCCGAACAGGGCGGCCGCCTCTGGTTCAGTCAGGATCGGTGACAGGCAGGAGGCAGGGATATTCATCAGATAACGTTCATAATAGGAAGATTCATAGCTTTTCGTGTAATGCAGCTCAAAGGGCTTCAGGAAATAGAGATCTCCGGGACGCAGGGTATAGAGCAGGTCGTTCAGCAGGAGCGTGCGCTCTCCTGCAATCTGCAGGTAGAGCTCATAGGAATCATGATAATGCTGCATCTTCATATCACTTTTCTGCGGATTGCAGACATATTCCACGCCAAATCCGGCGTAGGGGGCATATTCTGTGTGCTTCATTTTCCGGGATTCCCTTCTTTCAGATGAAAAGAACATGAAAAGTCTCTTTTCCGGTAAGTATAACAGAGAAAGAAAAAGAGAGCAATATTTAAACGTTTTGAATGCAAAAAAGCAGGATTTTGGCTGTAAAAAGTATATCTTGCATGCTATGATGAGCGTGAAAATCAATACCGGAAATAAAATGCCGACCATGGGCAGCAGGAAGGAGAAGGGAAAATGAAATATGTGGACAATCGGGCAGAAGATGTGAAGATCGCTTATATCGGCGGCGGCTCCAGAGGCTGGGCCTGGGGTCTGATGAGCGATTTGGCAGCGGTGGAGGATATGAACGGCACCGTAGCGCTCTATGACATCGACAAAGAAGCGGCAGAAAAGAACGAGGTGATCGGAAACCGGATGAAGGAGCTGCCGGACTGTCGTTCCGCGTGGGATTATAAGGCGGTAGATACTCTGCAGGAAGCGCTGACAGGAGCGGACTTCGTAGTAATTTCCATTCTGCCGGGGACCTTTGACGAGATGGAAAGCGATGTACATGCGCCGGAAAAATACGGCATTTATCAGTCAGTGGGAGATACGGCAGGTCCCGGCGGCCTGATCCGTGCGCTGCGCACTATCCCCATGTTTGAAGAGATTGCAGCGGCGATCCGGGATTTCTGTCCGAAAGCCTGGGTCATTAACTACACAAACCCGATGACGGTCTGTGTCCGGACCCTGTACCGGGTTTTCCCGAAGATCAGGGCCTTCGGCTGCTGCCATGAGGTATTCGGTACCCAGAAGCTGCTGGCGCTGGTGTTAAAGGACATGCTGGGAATCGAAGACGCCGGGCGGGAGGAAATCCGCGTAAACGTGGTGGGTGTAAATCACTTCACCTGGCTCACCGAGGCAAAATACAGGAATATCGATCTGTTCCCGCTTTATGCGAAGTTCTGTGAAAAATATGCAGAGACGGGATTTTCAGAGAAGGCGGACGATAACTGGATGAACAACTCCTTTTCCAGCAGGGAGCGGGTGAAGATGGACCTGTTCCGTCGCTTCGGCGCAATTGCGGCAGCGGGAGACCGGCATCTGGCAGAGTTCTGTCCGGGAAGCTGGTACCTGAAGGATCCGGAGACCGTGAAAAGCTGGTGCTTCGGCCTGACTACCGTAGCCTGGAGAAAAGAGGATCTGAAGAAGCGGCTCGCCAGAAGCGAGCGTCTCTATACCGGTGAGGAAGCGCCAGTCATCAACCAGACGGGAGAGGAAGGCGTGCAGCAAATGCGGGCGATTCTCGGACTCCGCGATCTGGTGACGAATGTGAATGTTCCCAACCTGGGACAGATTCCGAACCTTCCTCTCGGAGCCGTGGTGGAGACCAATGCACATTTTTCTGCGGACAGCGTGCGCCCCGTTTTTGCGGGCTCTCTGCCGGATTCCATCTATCCTCTCGTTTCCCGTGTGAGCGGCATCCAGGAGCTGATCGTTCAGGCGGCCCTTGACCGGGATCTGGAGCAGGCGTTCCGTGCTTTCCAAATGGATCCCAACATGAATCTCTCCATGCCCGACGCCAGAAAGCTGTTTGATGAGATGGTGGAGAATACGAAGAAGTATCTGGGGATGTATTTTAACTGAGTATATAATATGTAAAATGCGAAAATGCTGCCGTTTTCCTCTTTTTGAAAGGAAGACGGCAGCATTTTCGCAGGCTTATCAGGTTTTTATAAAACCTACACATCCGGTTTCCGACATTTCCCGGAAGCCCATGGATCGGTAAAAGGAGACGGTTTTCGAATCGTTATCCGTTACAAGCTCAATCTGGCGTACCATGCTGTATCTCTCCAGAATTTTCTGAAGAAGTGCGGAACCGATTCCTTTTCTCTGATATTCTGGAAGCACCAGCAGATCCTGTATGAAAATAACGGTGTGGCCATCTCCTACAGCCCGAATGATACCGATAAGCCGTTCTCCTTCGTATGCGGCCAGTGTCAGCAGCGAATTTTCAAATCCTTTGCGTAATACTTCGGGGGATCTGGTATAAGCTGTCCACCCAACGCTTGCGTAAAGGTTCAGAATGTCCGCTTCTCTGTATGCTTTATATTCTCTGATCTCCATAATTATACATCTTCCTTTCTCAGAAAGTGCCTTCACAAATTTTGCAATCCGACCGGACTGAAAATTCTCTGTTCTGATGATTATTGTGACATAAAATCCCGGCTTTTTCCAGTATATAGCCTGAATGATCTGAAGAAAGGAAACATAAAAGAAAAAGTTTTTCATTAAATGATACCTGGCAGGAAATAGGGATTGGCTTCCTGCCGGTTTTGTTATATACTGGAACACGAAAAATGAAACCGCTTGGAGCTGCAGAAAACGGTGCTGAATGAGGGCAGCTTCATACAAGGCGGCTGGCACGAACCGTGTCCAGGCCAAAAAGAAGGCAGGCGCGAACCAGAGGTCCGTGCTAATGAACGGCGGCAGCCGTTCTTTCATAATTTGATTGCCGTCTGCGGCGGCAGAACAGGAGTAAATTCAGAATGAGCGAACAGATCAGAATCGGTATCTTGGGTTACGGAAACCTGGGAAAGGGCGTGGAATGCGCCATTAAGCAGAATCCTGACACAACTCTTGCGGCAGTATTCACGAGACGGGATCCGGAAACGGTTTCTATCCTGACGAATGGCGTGAAGGTCTGCCGTGTGGAAGAAGCGGCGGGAATGAAGGATGAAATCGACGTGATGATCCTCTGCGGCGGAAGCGCAACGGATCTTCCGGTGCAGACTCCGGAATTTGTTCAGTATTTCAATGTGATCGACAGCTTTGATACCCATGCGAAGATCCCGGAGCATTTCGCGGCGGTGGATGAAGCGGCGAAAAAGAACGGTAAGGTGGGAATCATTTCCTGCGGCTGGGATCCCGGCATGTTTTCCTTAAACCGTCTGTATGCCAACGCGATCCTTCCCTGCGGTAAGGACTATACCTTCTGGGGCAAGGGCGTCAGCCAGGGACATTCCGATGCCGTCAGAAGAATCAAGGGCGTTGCAGATGCCA
>DWYY01000027.1 GCA_019118445.1 Candidatus Eisenbergiella merdipullorum
AAGCATGAATCAGAAGGAAAGAATGCTCGCAAACCTGCCGTATAAGGCATGGCTGGACGGGCTTGCAGAAGAACGGCTGGAGAACAAGAAGAGAATCTACCGGTATAACAATATCCTGCCGGAGAATGAGAAAGAGCAGGCGGAGCTGATCCGCCGGATCATCGGAAAGCATGGAGAAAATCTGGTCATTGAGCCGCCTTTTCACTGCGATTATGGCAGCAACATCGAGGTGGGAGAGAATTTTTTTGCCAACTATAATCTCACCATTCTGGATGTGGGAAAGGTGAAAATCGGGAAGAACGCCCAGATCGCTCCCAATGTATCCATTTATACCGCCGGTCATCCGGTGCATCCGGATTCCAGAAATTCCGGCTATGAATATGGCATCGATATCACCATCGGAGACAATGTCTGGATTGGCGGAAGCAGCGTGATCAATCCGGGCGTAACCATCGGAAACAATGTGGTGATCGGTTCCGGAAGCGTGGTGACGAAGGACATTCCGGACAATGTGATCGCGGCGGGAAATCCCTGCCGGGTGATCCGCAGCATCACGGAGGAGGACCGGAAATATTACTTCAAAAACCGGGAATTTGATGTGGAGGACTATAGATAGGAGAAAAGACCGGCGGCGGGGAACCGCCGCCTGCGCGCTGAAATGGTGATTGCAATGGGAGAAGCGAGACCTCTGAGGGAAAAACGGCAGCACGGGGATTTCCTGTTTCCGGTAAATATCTATGAGACCAGTCTGGAAAAGGGGGCGCAGGTACCCCTTTATTATCACTGGCATCCGGAGGTGGAGCTGTTTTTCATCACTGCCGGGGGTCTCAGCTTTCAGGTAGAGGGAGAGCAGCTTCTGCTGGAAGCGGGAGACGTGCTTCTGATCCGGCCGAACGCTCTCCACGGCTCCCATGACTGCCTGAAGGAAAGCCTGCGTTTCCGGGCGGCGGTATTCGATTATCATTTCCTTGCAGGAATCGAAAACGACAGGATTGAACAGGAGTATCTGCGCCCTCTGCTTCTGGGGGAGAAGAGCAGATTTTTTCTGATGTCGCAAAAGGACGGAACGGAAGAGAAAAAGGCGGAGATGGAAGCGCTTTTTTCTCTTCTGAACCGTCTTTTTGACGTTTTTCAAAAAAAGGAGAAGGGCTATGAGCTTCTGACACGCGCCTGGCTTCTGGAGGCAATGTATGTGCTGCTTCGCTATGGCGGAGAGGAAACGGGGCGGGTGCGTTCCAGCGAAGGCAGAAGCCGTCTGATCCGCGATATCGTCCGGTTTGTGGAGGTGCATTATGCTGAAAAGCTGCGCCTTGGCGACCTGGCGGCGCAGCTGTCCATGAGCGAGGGCTATCTCTGCCGGTTCTTCCGTAAGAATTTCCGTATGACCTTTGTGGAATACGTGCAGCGGTTCCGGCTGCAGAAGGCTGCCAGGCTTCTTCTGGAAACGGACGATCCGGTGGGGAAGATCGCTCTGGATGTGGGCTTTGGAAGCGGAAATTATTTCACCACGGAATTTGGAAAATATTATCACACCACGCCGCAGAAATACAGAAAAGGTCAAAATAACGAAGAAATATGTCAATATCAGGAAGGAAAAGAGGAGAAAAAATGAATATAATGAGATCATGATTTTGAAAACCGTCGTACAGGGGGCACAGGCAGCAGGCGTCTGCAGACTGTGCCGGATTTAAGACGCAAAAAGGAGGGTCATCATGTATACCATGAATCAGGAAGGAAATGCGCTGGTTTACCGCTGGGACGGGGAAGTGCTTTCCATCATGCCCTGGGGAGAGAACAGCTTCCGGGTGCGTTCCACCGTTCTGGGAGAGGTGGAGGATACGGACTGGGCGCTGCTTCCCCAGGAGGAGACAACAGCTGAAATCCATGTGGAGGAGTATACTGCGCGGATTACCAACGGGAAAATCACGGCTGAGCTCACCGTGGATTCCTGGAGCCACTATTGTGATATCGCTTTTTATAACCAGAAGGGAGAGCTGCTCTTAAAGGAAGCGGGAAAGGGCGGTGCTCTGGATAAAAAGAACCGCTTCTTCAAGCCAATCATCGGCGGGGACTACCGGCTGACGGTGACATTTGCGTCCAATCCTAAGGAGAAGCTGTACGGGATGGGGCAGTACCAGCAGGATATTCTGAATGTGAAGAACTGCAATCTGGAGCTGGCGCACCGCAATTCCCAGGCCAGCGTGCCGTTCGTCCTTTCGGATCTGGGATATGGCTTCCTGTGGCACAATCCTGCTATCGGCCGGGTGAGCTTTGCCTCCAACACCACGGAATGGTATGCGGAAAGCACGAAGCAGATGGACTACTGGATCACGGCGGGAGATACGCCGGATGAGATTGAACAGGCATACGGAAGGGCGGTGGGAACGGCTCCCGAGATGCCCGAATACGGCCTTGGCTTCTGGCAGTGCAAGCTGCGCTACTGGAATCAGGAGGATCTTCTTTCCGTGGCGAGAGAATATCACAGGAGGGGCATTCCGGTTGACGTGATCGTCTGCGATTTCTTCCACTGGCCCCGGATGGGCGACTACCGGTTTGACGAGGAATTTTTCCCGGATCCGGACGCCATGGTCAAGGAACTTAAGGAGATGGGGATGGAGCTGATGGTTTCCGTCTGGCCGCAGGTGGATCTGCGCAGTGAAAACTATCAGGAAATGAAGCAGAAGGGCCT
>DWYY01000200.1 GCA_019118445.1 Candidatus Eisenbergiella merdipullorum
CCGCCTTTCAGTTATATCAACATAATGGAGGAAAGAAAAATGGCAAAGATTTATTATCAGGAAGACTGTGACCTGTCTTTACTTCAGGATAAGACGATCGCAGTGATCGGTTACGGCAGCCAGGGACATGCTCATGCCCTGAACCTGAAGGAATCCGGCTGCAATGTCATTGTCGGACTGTATGAAGGCTCCAAGTCCTGGGCGAAGGCAGAAGCACAGGGCCTGACCGTATATACGGCTGCAGAAGCGGCGAAGAAGGCCGATATCATCATGATCCTCATCAACGATGAAAAGCAGGCCGCTCTTTATAAGGAATCCATCGAGCCCAATCTGGAGCCCGGAAATATGCTGATGTTTGCGCACGGCTTTGCTATCCATTTCGGACAGATCAAGCCTCCTGCAGATGTTGACGTGACCATGATCGCTCCCAAAGGACCCGGACATACCGTAAGAAGCGAATATCTTGCAGGCAAAGGTGTTCCCTGCCTGATCGCTGTTCAGCAGGATGCCACCGGCAAGGCACATGATCTGGCTCTGGCCTATGCGCTGGGAATCGGCGGCGCGAGAGCAGGCGTGCTTCAGACTACCTTCCGTGAGGAGACCGAGACCGACCTGTTCGGTGAGCAGGCCGTTCTGTGCGGCGGTGTATGCGCCCTGATGAAGGCTGGCTTTGAGACCCTGGTTGAGGCCGGATACGAGCCTGAAAGCGCATATTTCGAATGCATCCATGAGATGAAGCTGATCGTGGATCTGATTTATGAAAGCGGCTTTGCCGGAATGAGATATTCCATTTCCAACACGGCTGAGTACGGCGACTACATCACCGGACCCAAGATCGTTACTGATGACACCAAGAAGGCGATGAAGAAGATCCTTTCCGACATTCAGGACGGTACCTTCGCGAAGGACTGGCTGCTTGAGAACAAGGCAGGCTGCCCGCACTTCATGGCGATGAGAAAGAGAGAAGCTGCCCATCAGCTCGAGAAGGTTGGAGCAGAACTCCGCAAGCTCTACAGCTGGAACGACACCAGCAAGCTGATCGACAACTGATTTTTTATCCTGTTCAGAAATCCGAAGTCAAAAGGGGCTGTCGCATCAATGATTAGAAAATCATAGATGCGGCAGCATCTTTTTGCTATTTTTAAGCCGAAATATTCACTTCTTCTTTTCTGTTTCATTAAATGCTTTGGTGAAAAGCATCGTCAAATGAGATTAATTTGCCTTATATAGCAAATTGGTTATCTTTTGTTGTGAATATCCTACTGTTTATATTATATTTTGTTATATTGTGCTATAATAATAAAGTGCAAAAACTGTTCAATAACGGAGGACATTTATATGAATTTAAACATAGAAAAATGCATTGACTTTTATTCTGGAGAATACAAAAATGGTATTTTTGCTAAAAAGCATAATATAAAGTTATATATCTATCCTTCCTATATTGATGGTGATTGCTTCATGTTTTTTGATAACGAACTCAGCAAAGAAACGGAATCGTTTGAAGTGAGATATAAAGACATTACAAGGGTGTTCATAGATAATGTAAATAACCAGAGGGCATTATTTATTGAATATAATTCCAATTCTGTTGTGAATAGAAGTAAAGAAACGATTGTGCTGCCGGGAATTAACGACATCTCCAAATGGTACAATCTTATTTTGGAGAAACAGACTGAATTCCTGAAGGCAGAAGAAAAGAAACAAAAACTGGAATCTGAAAACAAAGAAAACCAAAAAAGAATCGCAATTGAAAAGGAAAATAAAGCATCTCAATTTTACAATAATTGCTTTTCGTTTCACATAAAAGAATCTACGCCAACATTTACATTGTTTTCAGAGAATAACAAAATTGCATTAATATATATAGATGAAAACAGAAATCTAAACTTTCTGAAAATTGATGGTTATTCTGAAGAAGAAAATAATGGAATAATTGAATACAAAAATATTCATTACTATGAAAAAGCCGGAAATATTTCATATGTTTCAGATATTCATGGTGACTATTCAAGCTATGGAGGCAGCTTAACTGGCGGGAAGATTTCAAAATTAGCAACAGTAGGAGGAGGGGTACTATTTGGGTTGATGGGTATGGCATTAGGTGCTGCGCTGACATATAAACCTGCTGAACATACATTAGGATATAGTTCTTTTTCTTTAGATACAGATATTAAAAAAATCGACAATAGAAATGTTATGCTGAATTTTTATTCTGATACAAAAAAACAATATATTGATATTGAATTACCACAGGATATTTATAATTTTTTACAGACATATCTTCCTGAAAAGAAATATGGCATCGTAGATGAACTGGAAAAGAAAACTGTTTTACATCAGTCAGTAAATGTCATTGAAGATGGAAGCCTTTTAAGAGTAGAGATTGCGGGCGCAAATTCTGCTAGTAACAATATAATTGAATCATCCTCAGATTCAATCAATGATTTTAAACAAAAAGTAGAAAAACTTAAAATGATGAAAGAATCTGGATTGCTTACCGACGAAGAATTTAAAAGCGAGCAACAAAAATTACTTCGTATGATATAATCTGAAAATAATTCTTATGTGAAAACTGTAATTTAGTCGCATAAATAAATTTTACACTAATAGCCAGGCCTTGCACAGACCTGGCTATTATTCTCTGCAAAAAATCTCGCACATAAGGCTCCGAAGGCCGCTCCTTCGCCTTCTCAAACCAGGCCGGCAAACTTTCCGCCGGGTCCAAAAACGCTGTCCATAAATTTCTGCATCGCCGGAGACAGGGGCGTGTTTTTCAGGACGGCGAAGCCGATTCTCCGTTTGGGGATCTCCGCCTCAAGGGGCAGGCTGATGAGCGTTCCTTCCTCCAGCTCCCTTTTGACAAAGGAACGGATGACGCAGGCGATTCCGAGGCCGAGTCTGGCAAAATCGATGAGCAGATCCATGGAAGTGACCTCCAGCGCCTGTCCTGCCAGAATACCTTCCACAGCCAGATATTTGTCGATATACTGCCTCGTGATATTTCCCTTATCCAAAAGCATCAGCGTGGATGCGCCGATGATCTCCCGCGCGGTGGGAGAGGCGGGAAGGTTTGCCCGTTCCTTCAGATTGCCAAGATAGCTTCCAGTACACACGAAAATGTCCTCGATCTCCTGAAGGGGATAGAAGGAAAGCTTATCCATCTGGTCATTTTCTCCGATCAGACCGATATCCACGGATCCGTTTTCCATCTCCTGAACCGTCTGGTAGGTGGACTGGCAGGAGATGGAAATCTGGATGTGCGGGTTTTCCTCCGTGAACGTGCGCAGATAGGGCAGAAGCACATATTTGCAGAGGGTACTGCTGGCGCCGATGGAAAGGTGTCCGATTCCCAGCTCCTGCATTTTTTTCAGCTGCTGTTCGCCCTGATTGATGGCGAGAAACGCGCTCTCCACCTGACGGTAAAGGATTTCGCCGGCCTCGGTGAGCTTCACGCCACGGCTTGACCGCAGAAACAGGGTGGTGTTCAGGTTCTGCTCCAGCCGGGAAATCGCCTTGCTGATGGCCGGCTGGCTGATATAAAGCGCCCGTGCCGCTCCGGAGATGTTTTTGCATCTCGCGACGGTGACAAAGATGTGATAAAGATTCAGATTCTGTTCCATATATACCTCTTTTTATAACTTACATTCATTATAATAAATTATAATATAACACGTCATTATAGTAAACATAATAGAAAAGTATTTTCCCGAATCTTCCGGATATGTTACACTGTTTTTATCAATAAGACGGAGGTTATATGCCATGGGAATGACGATGACACAAAAGATTCTGGCGGCGCATGCGCATCTTGAGTCTGTGGAAGCGGGACAGCTCATCGAGGCCGATCTGGATCTGGTGCTTGGAAATGATATTACCAGTCCTGTAGCGATTAAGGAAATGGAAAAAATGAAGGTGGACGGCGTTTTTGACAAGGACAAAATCGCCCTGGTACCGGACCACTTTGTTCCGAATAAGGATATCAAATCAGCGGAACACTGCAAATGCGTAAGAGAGTTCGCATACCGGAACCAGATCACCAACTATTTTGAGGTGGGAGAAATGGGAATCGAGCATGCCCTTCTGCCTGAAAAAGGTCTGGTGGTAGCAGGCGACGTGGTGATTGGCGCAGATTCCCACACCTGTACCTATGGCGCTCTTGGCGCTTTTTCCACGGGCGTGGGAAGCACGGATATGGCGGCTGGAATGGCGACTGGAAAGGCCTGGTTCAAGGTTCCTTCCGCGATCCGCGTTACACTGACCGGAAGCCTTCCCAAATGGGTTTCCGGCAAGGACGTGATCCTGCATCTGATCGGAAAGATCGGTGTGGACGGAGCCCTGTACAAGTCTCTGGAATTTGTGGGGGACGGCGTATCCAGCCTGTGTATGGATGACCGTTTCACCATCGCAAATATGGCGATCGAAGCGGGAGCGAAGAACGGAATCTTCCCGGTAGACGATCAGACGCTTTCCTACATCAAAGAGCATTCCAGCAAAACGCCTGTTGTTTATGAGGCGGATGCGGATGCCGTTTATGATGAGGAAATCACCATCGATCTGTCTTCCTTGCGGCCTACGGTGGCATTCCCGCATCTTCCGGAAAATACAAAAACCATCGACGAGATCACGGACGAGATTAAGATCGATCAGGTTGTTATCGGCTCCTGCACCAATGGACGGATGGAAGACATCCGCTGCGCGGCCGAGGTTCTGCGCGGCCGTCATGTGGCGAAGGGAATCCGCTGCATCATCATTCCCGCCACACAGGCCATCTATCTGCAGGCCATGGAGGAAGGCCTCCTGAAAATCTTTATCGAGGCCGGCGCTGTTGTCAGCACTCCTACCTGCGGTCCCTGCCTGGGCGGCTATATGGGCGTTCTTGCGGAAGGGGAACGCTGCGTCTCCACCACGAACCGCAACTTTGTGGGACGTATGGGACATGTGAATTCGGAAATCTATCTGGCAAGCCCCGCCGTTGCGGCGGCAAGCGCGGTTACGGGAACCATTTCCTGGCCCGGCGCTCTGGATGCCTGAGCCACGGAACTTTGAAAGTAATCATGCGCGCCGCTGCATAAGCTGCGGCAGAATGGAGAGAATCAATGAAAAATGCAAAAGGACGCGTATTCAAATACGGCGATAATATCGATACGGATGTGATCATTCCCGCACGTTATCTGAATTCCTCCGATCCGGCGGAGCTCGCCACACATTGTATGGAGGATATCGATAAAGAGTTCATCAAAAAGGTACAGAAGGGCGACATCATTGTGGCCGAGAAAAACTTCGGCTGCGGCTCCTCCAGAGAACATGCCCCGATTGCCATTAAGGCGGCTGGCGTAAGCTGCGTCATTGCGGAAACCTTTGCCCGGATTTTCTATCGCAATGCCATCAATATCGGCCTTCCCATCATCGAGTGCCCCAAAGCGGCAGCGGAAATCGAGGACGGCGATGAAGTCGAGGTCAATTTTGACACCGGTGTGATCACCGACCTGACCAAAGGAACCTCTTATCAGGGCCAGGCTTTTCCCGAGTTCATGCAGCGGATCATCGATGCGGAAGGGCTTGTAAACTACATCAACACCAGACAGTAAAAAAGAAAATTCATTATGTATATAATGCACATAATGCACACAGGAGCCAGAGAGACGGCAGAGAAACTGCCCGGTCTCTCTGGCTGAAGCTGTCTGGAGAAAAAAACGGAAAGAGTCATAATCAAAGGAAAAGGAGAAACAGCAATGAAGGTATTAATGATCAACGGAAGTCCCAGAGCAAACGGCAATACATCCATTGCGCTTGGAGAGATGGAAAAGGTGTTTGCCCAGGAAGGTGTGGAAACGGAAATTCTGTCCATCGGGAATAAAGATGTCAGAGGCTGCATCGCCTGCGGACGCTGTGCGGAAACGGGAAAATGCGTGTTTGACGATATCGTAAACGAGGCCGCGCCCAAATTTGAAGCCTGCGACGGTCTGGTCGTCGCCAGCCCGGTCTATTACGCATCCGCCAACGCAACGCTGGTCGCCTTTCTCACCAGGCTTTTCTACAGCACCCATTTTGACAAGAGCATGAAGGTGGGCGCAGCGGTGGTGGCGGCAAGAAGAGGCGGCCTGTCCGCAACCTTTGACGAGCTGAACAAATTTTTCACCATCGCGGGAATGCCCGTGGCTTCCAGCTGCTACTGGAACAGCATCCACGGCCGTCTTCCCGGAGAGGCTCTGCAGGATGCGGAAGGCCTGCGCGTCATGCGCACCCTTGCCCGCAACATGACCTTCCTGATGAAGAGCATTCAGCTGGGAAAGGAAAAATACGGTCTTCCTGAAAGGGAAACCGGTGAAATGACGAATTTTATCCGGTAAAAGAGAAAAGGTTGAAAGGACTTTCTTAATATGAACGTAATCATCATAACCGGCGCTTCCTCCGGAATGGGGTGGGAGTTTGCCCGCCAGCTGGATCAGGGGCTCAGAACCATAGAGGAATTCTGGCTGATCGCAAGACGGGGAGAACGCTTGAAGGAGCTCTCCGAAAAGCTGCGGCATAAAACGCGCATTTTTGCCATGGATCTCACCGACTCCGTACAGCTGGATACCTTCCAGAGAACGCTGGAGCGGGAATGCCCGGTGATCCGCATGCTCATCAACAGTTCCGGCTATGGGGTGATGGGAAATGTAGCGGATCTGGAAACCCGGGAACAGCTTGGTATGATCGACTTAAACTGCCGGGCTCTGACCCACATGACTCATATCTGTCTTCCCTTTATGAAACGGGGGAGCCGGATCATTCAGCTGGCCAGCAGCGCCGCCTTTCTTCCCCAGCCCGGATTTGCGGTCTACGCGGCGGGAAAATCCTATGTGCTCAGCTTTTCCCGGGCGCTGGGAGAAGAACTCCGGGAAAAGGGAATTTTCGTCACGGCCGTCTGTCCCGGCCCGGTGCGGACGGAATTTTTCGAACGTGCCGAGAGAAAGGCGTCCACGCTGGCAATCAAAAAATATGTGATGGTCGACGCAAAGGATGTGGTGGCAGATGCCCTTTACGCATCCGCCAGGCGACATCCCATGGCGGTATACAGCCTGCCGATCCGGGCCTTTGGCCTGCTGACAAAACTGTGTCCCCATTCGCTGATCCTCATGATAACGCGGTTTCTGAAGCGCATGTAGACCGTGCATCACACTTGATAACAGGTACGCCTGCGGCGTATAATGGGGGAAGAAAAAATGAACGAACCGAGCGTGGCGCAGATCCGGGCCTTCCGTCTTCGCGCCCATCATCTTGACCGAACGTATGCATATGAAGATATTCCGGAAGCTGTGGGGGCCTGCGGTATGCAGAATACCCCTCCCGGCGCATGGGAGAATGCCCTGTATCACCGCATCCCCTCCTGCAGCCTCATGCAGATGGAGCGGCTTTTATATGGCAGTCCGACAGATTCGGAAACGGGTAAAGCGCTCCTTCAGGCCTGGAGCCTGCGGGGCGCGCCTTTTGTCTTTCCGGCCTCCGAAAGCGGCACCTTCCTCTCCGCGCTGATTCCACAGGAGGATGAACCCTGGATCTATACGCGGGGCATCACCCTGGCGCTGGATTATCTGGGAATGGAAATGGGCCACCTGTTCGAACTGCTGAAGCAGGTTATTTCCGGGCTGGACAGAAACGTAATTGTGGGAAAAAATCCGCTGGATCAGACCCTTGCCCAGTGGATGCTCCCCGCTCTTCCTGAAGAAAAGCGGCAGCTCTGGATGCGGCCCTCCATGTACGGAGAACCGGACCGTCAGACCGTGGGCGGAGCGGTGGTTTCCTTCCTGCTTCGTCCATGTGCCTTCTGCGGCCTGGTGGTATTCGGCAGGCGTCTGCCGAAAGGCCCTTCCTTCACTTCCTTTCAGAACTGGCTGGGGACTTCCCTGTCCCTGGATGAAATGGCCCGGAGAGAGGCGCAGAAAGCTCTGGTAAGAAAATATCTGCACTGTTATGGACCGGCGGTTCCCGCCATGTTCGCGGACTGGCTTGGCTGCTCTAAAGAGCAGGCACGCAGGCTGTGGGCCGCGGTTTCGGAGGAAATGGAGGAAGTCCGGGTATGTGGAAAAACGGCATGGATTCTTGCCGCTGACCACGACAGCCTGTTTTCGGAACCGGATTTTTCCCGCCCGGTTCTTCTTCTGAACGGTTACGATCCTTATCTGGATCAGCGCGACCGGACGGTGCTCCAGCCTGACAAAGTCCTTCAGCGGAAAATCTGGCGGACCGTCTCCAATCCCGGCGCAGTGATTTTTCAGGGAAGGGCGGTCGGGATCTGGACCACCCGGAAGAAGGGGAACAAAATGGATGCAGCGGTCACGCTCTGGCCGGACCGGGAAGAAAAGCTGCCGGATGAGACCGTTCTTTTTCGGGAGATTTCAGAGATGGTGGAAGAGTGGGGCGCATTCCGCGGACTGACCGTCAGAGAAATCCGGAGA
>DWYY01000201.1 GCA_019118445.1 Candidatus Eisenbergiella merdipullorum
GCACGGGCCAGGGAGAGACCGATCCCCACGCTCCCCTCCGACGCGTTTTTTCCCCTAAAAAAGCGCTCAAAAAGATGGGGCAGATCTTCTTCCGCAAAACCTTCTCCCTCATCCTGAATGAGAATCTGTACATACAGCGGATTTTCCGAATAGTCACAATGGATGCAGCTGCCTGCCGGAGAATGCTCCAGGCAGTTTTTCATCAGGTTCATCAGCGCCTCCATGGTCCACTCCAGATCCCCGGGAAAAGCGATGGAACCCCGGTCCCAAATCTCCACCTGAATCCGCGCCTCTTCCAGCAGACCGGCAAGATTTTCGGCGGCAAGATTCAGCGCCGTGTACACGTCCACAGGAACACTCTCCAGATTCAGGGAGCCGGAATCAATCCGGGAGAGGGAAAGCAGGGCCTCCTCCAGGCGGTTCAGCCGTTCCATCTGCTTTCTGACCGGCTCCGCATACGGATTTGGCGTCTTCGCTTCCATCAGCTGCAGGGAAAGAAGCGCAGCGGTCAGCGGTGTTTTGAGCTGATGTGCGATGTTGGCCAGATTTTCCGCAAAGCTGTCCTTTGCCCGTAAAGCAGCGTCTCTGGTGGCATAAAGATGGGTGACCGTCTTATAAATCTCATCCCGCAGATGAGCGAATTCATCCTCTTTTTCCGCAAGCAATATACCGTCAGAGCTGGCGCAGTCTATGCCGCGTGCTCCCATGTTGATCCTTTCCAGATAATCCGTCAGTCCGAAAATCTTCTTCCTGATTCTCTGCTTTTCTTTCCGATTCAGGAAAAAAACAGCCGCCGACACGACAGCTGTCAGTCCGGCGGAAAACAGCAGCGGATATCCGGTTTCTCCCATTTTCGGAGCGAAGTCCGCCGCCTCATATCCATAACGGGAGAGAAAGCTTTCCCCGGCATTTCCATCCTCATCATTTTGCAGAGCAGAAAGCACTTCTGTTTCCAGCTCCGGATTTTCTTCCAGCAGAGTCCGGCAGAAACCGGACATTTGAGTAAAAACCGCCCGCTGACAGGCAATCTGCCAGATAAAAATCAGAATGATCATTCCTGCCAGGCATAGAAAAGCCGGAAAAATAGAAAAGAGAGTCTGCCTTTTTTCCATTACCATATCCCCTCAAACATCCTCCATGCGGTACCCGAAGCTGCGGATGGTCTTCAGGCAGGCAGGATTGTGCAGCTTTTCCCGCAGCCGTTTCATCGTGACGGTCAGGGTATTGTCATTTACAAAATTTCCTTCGCTGTCCCAGACCTGTTCCAGAAGCTGCCTTCTGGTCACTGTCCTTCCCCTGTTTTTCATCAGAATCAGAAGAATGCCGTATTCCGGTCGGCTTAAGCCGATTTCCTCCTGTCCGCAGAAAACCGCCGTTTTTCTTTCATCCAGCCTAATCTGTCCGCAGCGCAGGATGCCTTCCTCTTCTTTTGGATTCTGTCCGGCACGCCGCAGGAGCGCCCGGATCCGGGATGCGAGGATTTCCAGTTCAAAGGGCTTTGTCACATAATCATCCGCACCGTTTTCAAAACCGGATACCACATCTCTGGCATCGCCTCGGACGGTGAGAAAGATGATGGGAAGCTTCTCCCATCTGCGCCGAACCCATCGGCACAGCTCGTCCCCTCTTCCGTCCGGCATATTCCAGTCCACCAGCAGAATATCCGGGACGTTTTTCTCAAGCGCCTGCTTCGTCTGCCAGATTGTGGGAAAAATTTCCGTACTGTAATCCTGCTGATACAGGTATTCCTGTACGGATCGGGCGATAGTAATATCGTCCTCGGCGTAATAGAGTTTTTTCATGCTGCCTCCCTTAAAATCACGAATTCAAGATTTTTTAACCGCTTTTTTTACACGAAATGAAGGCTCCCCGGGGCAAGCCCTCAAGCGTCTGCTCGGCCTCCGAACCTTTGGTTCTCCGGCCGCTCAGACACTTGCCTCACATACCAGCTTCGCTGGCATGTGAGCGGGGTATCCCGATTTTCTTTCTCTCTTCCCTTTACATTATTTCTGTAAAACTCATTTGTCCTTCTATTTCCGTTCCTCTATACATTTTCCTGTACTCATTTCCCTGATTCTTCACATAATTTGCTATTGTGTCCTCATTTCCATGCTCACTTACTGTTGCCACATAATACCCATCTGACCAGAATTCTCCTCCCCACAATTTCTTCTTTACTTCCGGGCACTGCTTAAAGACTTCACGTGCCGTGATACTTTTTATAATCCTTACGATCTCTGTCGGGCTGTATCGGGGCACCGATTGCACCAGAAAATGTATGTGATCTTTATCCGTTCCGATTTCTAAAAAATTGATCGGATACCTTTTCGATATCTCTATACAGGTTTCTTTTATTACTCTATCTACCTGTTCATCTATGATTACTTTTCTATATTTTGCTGGAAATACTATATGGTACATAAGCCTTGATACATTGTGCGATTTGTGGATGTACTCACTCATCTACACTTCTCCTTTCTCCACATAGTATACCATCTTTCTACTTTATTCGAAAAGTTTCTTACGCCGCAAGCGGCGGGGAATGTACCCTCTCTCATTCAAAAAAAATAGTGGACGGAGCCCTTCTTTGGGAAACCATCCACTATGAAATCTGCCACTATTTTATATAAGACATGTCACTGATTCTCTTTATAAACCGCTTCCCTTCCTCATTTTCAAACATATGGGAAACTCCTCCGGACAATCCAAATATTTCACCTGCATTGATCGTCTCAACGCTTAATCCAAGAAACATGGTATAAAAGACGCTTAATAAGTCTCCATGAGAAACAATAATTATATTTTCATTATTACTGCTCATAATTTCATTAAAAAACGGTTCTAATTGGTTCCACTCATCTCTGCGGCTTTCCGCGTCAGAAAACATTCTGTCATCAATGGTTTTCTCCTGCATTTCCATATTTTCACGCATCCACCGCACTGATTTTCCACAGCACCTGCCAAGATTCCTTTCTCTTAATTCTGTCCTGAAAACAGGTGTCAGACCCAAATAGTTTCCAATGATTTCAGCCGTCTGCCTTGCCCGCAACAAATCAGATGAATACATGACAAATCTTTTTTCGGACAGTTCTGCTTTTAACGTTTCTCCCATTCGATTCGCCTGTTTTACTCCCAGTTCTGATAATTCCCAGTCTGTCCATGAACCAACCATACCATTTATATGATGAATCGATTGTGTATGTTGAATCGTGATGATTGTTTTCATATGAGTCCCCTTTCATGATTCAGAACTTCCTTCAAACATGCTTTCCATCAACAGAAAAAAAGTTTTCCACGCCGCCTCTCATTTTTTTAAGTCTTATCCACAGGAAATCTCCACTCCAATCATACCCGCCTCATCCGGAAGAATCCTGAATTCTCTGGCTCCGAATCCCCCGGTCAGAAAGAAAACAGGTTCCGGCTCCGCTTCCTGCCGTCCGGCAGTAACAGATGCGTTCCCCGCAATTACCGGAAGCACCAGCCGTACTTCCTCCTTCGGCCCTTCGATCTGTGTCCGGATGGAAAGTCCCTCTTTATGAAGCCAATAGTCAATATGAAACCGGACAGGCTTTGAAAGCTCTTCCTGCTCCAGCGAGACGGGGCGGGAAAGTACATGAATACGAATTCCATCCTTTTCCTGCGTTACCGAAATTTCCGCCTTCGTGTCA
>DWYY01000202.1 GCA_019118445.1 Candidatus Eisenbergiella merdipullorum
CGTTCCCTCAATGCTTTTGAAATGTTCTGGCACGCCGAGGGCATGAAAACCGCCTTTGACGGATGGGTGATTCTGAATGGGGAAAAATATCTTGTGAAACCGGAGACCTGCTTCGGCTATGCGGACAAGAATTGGGGAGGCGATTTTACCTCCCCCTGGGTATGGCTGTCCTCCAGTGATCTGGTCAGCCGCCGGACCGGACAGAGGCTTGAAAACAGCGTGTTTGAGGTGGGCGGAGGCAATCCCAGGGCCTTCGGCATCGCGCTGGGACGCAAGCTGCCAAAAATCAGTCCGGTATCAGAGTCTGCCTGCTGGAACAGCCCTGCTTCTTAAAATCAGAACAGAGATAGTCGATGCGCTCCGGATGAACACAAATCAGATGCATGGGACTGTCCAGCTTTTTCAGCGCCTCAAGAGGAATCTTCTTCCAGGCGGCGTGAGCGTTGTAGCGTTCCGAAAATGGCTCGATCAGCTCGGCCCTTCCGGTAACCTGCATTCCATGAAGGCTGCCAAATCCATCGTATTTATCATAGATTGCCAGGCAGACATTGAGGTTCTGCGAAAGCCCCTCAAATTTTCTGCCGCCCTCGGAAAACATCCAGAAGCAGCCGTCATGATAGCTGTACTCAATGGGTGTGCAGCGGACAAAATCTCCCGCCCCCGTGGCGAGCGCACAGGTATTGTTGGCCTGAATGTATTCCTCAATTGCCTGTTTCAGCCGGTCTCGGTCCATTTTGACACTGTCGGTGTCCTTCTTTTCCCAATATTCGGCTGCCTGCTTCCATTCCTGCTGTGTCATACTCATAAAGCCTCCTGTTCCATATTTTTTATTGATATATAGACGAAAAGTGCCCTACAAATTTATGTATATGTTAAATAAAATTTTTAGCAAGCCACTGAGCAACGCCATCTTCCTCATTAGATAAAATAATACCTGTAGCGTATTTTTTTAAATCTTCATGAGCATTTTCAACGGCATAGCTCTCATCAGCCAACTCAAACATATCTATATCATTTTTCCCATCACCAAATGCAACTATTTTTTCACATTGTAATAATGATTTTAATTGTCTTACAGCATTTGCTTTTGAGACCTTGGAAGGCAAGATCTCCAACCATTGTTCGTTTGTATATATATCTGTCTGATAAACACAATGAAATTCGTTCTTATATTTTTCATACAATGGTTTAAGCTTGTACGGCTCATCTATACAAGTGATATAGAAAAGGTTCCCTGATTTCAGATCAGCGACCGAGTTTACAACATTAGTACGAACATCTCCTTTTCTACTATTAAGAAATTTCAGCATTCCTTCTGTACACAGTTCTGGCACAAATGAAAATTTCTCTTTTCCGTTTATATATGCATACACTATAGGATAAACTTTATTTTCCAATAAATCATCTATCACTTCATACACTGAAGAATCAAAATAATTTGCAACCAGGATATATTCCGTTATATTATCAATCACAAATGCTCCGTTGTATACAATCAGCGGAATTTTGGCAACCATTCCTTTAGTCGCTTTTTTCGCTGTTATCAATGACCGAGCAGTCGCATAAGAAAATATCATCCCTCGTTCAGTTAAATCATTTATCACACTATTTGTAAAGTCTGAGGTTCTCTCATTGTTTCTTAATAAGGTGCCATCCAGATCGGATACATATAAAGTTTTCATGCTTTTATCTCCTACCATTTCCGGCTGTTGATCTCTGCAATATATACACTCGGATAGGAAATCAGGACGCCGCAATGTTTTATGCTGCGGCCACAGGTGTCCGCCATCATGATGCCATAGATCAGCACGTCAGCCAGTTCCTCCCGCATGTTTTCCATTTTCGCCTTACACCAGACGTCGTCCCGGCTCCACTGGAATACCTCCAGAAGCTCCGCGCCTTCCAGACTGATGGATATGGCCAGATCCTTCGGGGTGCGGAACTGCCTCCCGTTTTCTTATTGTCCATCTGCTGCCTGTCATTCCTCCCGCAGCAGCCACCGAAACGCCTTTTCCATCCGTTCCTCCGGATCGGCGAAGTGGTTCCCCGGATTGTATTCGAAGAAAACCCGCTCTCTTCCAATATCGCCAAGCTCCTCCCGCAGAAGCTCCACAGTTTCCAGCGTGCAGTCCTCCACCCGGGCCATGCGGCAGTTTCCGGTTTTTCTTTCCCTGTCTCCCAGAGAAAAATAAGCCCGCTTCAGCCGGCCGGATGGCCTGTGCGTCCGCAGATAGGGAAGAAACTCATCATACCAGAGGGAGCCAGAGATGCTGGCGATCCGGTCAAACAGATCCGTCCGATACGCCGCATATACGGAAAAAAGCCCGGCAAGGGACACGCCTGCCAGGGCCCGGAAGCGGGGAATGAGAGACAGAGTCTCCTCCATATGAGGAATGATCTTTTCCGTAAGAAAAGACAGGTAGGCGTCTGCCTTTCCGCCGAAATCCTCACCTTTTTTAAAAACCTTCTCAGCGGGCCAGGGCGTCAGATCCCGGTTCCAGTCCTCGCCTGAAATGCAGATACAGGCCGTATCCGCGGCTTCCAACAGTTCCTCCGGCAGACGCAGGCCGTCCTGTCCCCCGTGAAAATAGATCAGGCCGGGCCGGAAATCCGCCGCCCCGCTCCTATCCCGTTCTTCCTGCCCCTCGGGGAGCAGGCAGGTAAGGGTCAGTCCCTTTTCCTTTCGCACGATCCGCTTCATTCCATCCCTCCCGGCGTTCCTGTACCGTTTCCTATCTTTCTTCTCCGCCGTCCTGTCCATAATCCGCGTCACACAGAAAAACCGCTGCTCCCACATCATAGCGTTTCAGGGGGATTCCACGGAACTGTGCATCCGTGGCCGCAAGCTCGCCCCGTTCCAGCTTTGCCGTCTGGGAAACCAGGCGGGAGATCAGCTCCTTTTTCACCGGGAAGCTGCCGTGGGAAGGATAGATCAGATCAAACCGTCCGGTCATGCTCTCCAGGCGCTTCAGGCTGTGGTAAAATGCGGGGATATTGCGCATAGGCCCAAAGAGGAAAATGCTTCCGTCCTGGACGGTGTCTCCGGAAAAGAGAACACGGCGTTCCACGTCCAGAACGGCAATGCTGCCTGGGGTATGTCCCGGAATCTCGATGATCTCCAGGCGGCGTCCTCCCAGGTCGATGCTGTTTCCGTCCCGGATAGGGATGATATCGGAGGCCTTTTTCGCCAGAGGATAATTGACCAGCTCCGCCGGGTTCATATAGACAGCGTCAAATTCCGCATTGCTTCCAATATGGTCAATGTCCGCATGGGTATTCAGAAGGGACAGGGGAAGTACGGTCAGCCCCTTCGCCAGCTTCGCGGCATTGTGCGTCTGCATGCCGCTGTCGATGAGCAGGGCGCTCCTGCTTCCTGTCAGCAGAAAAAAACGGACGCCCTCCTCCTCCAGTCGCCAGGTCTGTGCGTCAATTGCTATGATTCTGCAATCCATCGGTCTACCTCCGTTTTGCCGCCGTAAGGCGGCATTTCATTCATAAAAGAACGGCGATAGCCGTTCTTTGGCACGAACAAAGTTCGTGCCGGCCTCCGTATTGCCGCCATAAGGCGGCATTTCATTCATAAAACTGCGCTTTCCGGCTGCTGTGCCGCGGCTGCGGCGCTTTTCTTTCTTCTCGGGCGTCTGCGCCTGTGCTTCTTCTTAGCGTTTCCGTCCAGGCTTCCCTCCGTCGAAGCGTTGCACTTCCGCTTTTCTTCCTGCCCGGCGCTTTCTGCGCGCTTGCGCTTTTCCTCTGTCCCGGAGCCTCCTGTACGCTTCTTCCTTTCCTCTGCCACGGCGCTTCCCTTTCCTGCTCCTCTGCGGCGGGCGAACAGACTGCGGTTTCCCTTCATCTGGGCGTAGCAGGAATCACAGATACGTCCCTGGGCGCTCAGGGGAAGGAGGGCGCCGCAATACTGACATTTGCGGATATAATCCTTTTTATCCTTCGTCAGATAGCGCATGATGGTCTCTTCCGTTTTTTCCCGCTCTGCGGACAGGCGGTCGGCGTCGATCTCCTTGCCCAGGCGGATGGAGAACTGGTAGTAGAGATCCAGCATTTTGTAAAAGGTTTCATATTTCATCAGGCCGTTGTCGCTGCACATCATCAGGGAAGGAAAATGAAGGGACACGTCCGCCGTATAGGTTTTGCAGTAGTACAGCCACAGATCAACGATGTCCCGGTTTTTAATGTCCAGGGAACAGGTCAGCATGCGATAGAGCATGTGCTTGTCCTCGAAGCCGTCGATCTCCTTTCTGTCCTTAAACGCCTTTTCATAGAGGAACAGCACCTCCTCGATGCTGATCTTCTCAAAGGGCGGCGGCGTTTCCACGCTCTTCCAGATCTTCAGGACAGCGTCCAGAGGCTCGTCCATGTCCAGAAGCACCTGGGGAAAGCCAAGGCTCACATGATCGATCTCCGGCTCCGGCTCGTCGAAATGGGTACGGATAAAATCAAGGCCTTCTTCTCCCACGGCGCTGACATAGCCGGTGTCATAGATGCCGTAGCGGCCTGCCCGGCCGGCGATCTGGCGGATCTCCGAGACTTTTAAGGGGCGGGTCTGTCTGCCGTCAAATTTGTCCGTCTGGATGAAAACAATCCGCTTCACGGGCAGGTTCAGGCCCATGCCGATGGCATCGGTGGAGACCACCACCTTCGTCTGATGGCTGGAGAAAAGCCGGATCTGACGGCGACGGATCTCCGGGGGAAGACTGCCGTATATGACGCTGGCGCGGATCCCGTTTCTCTCAAGCCGTCCCGCAATGTCCAGCACGGCCCGCTTGGTGAACACGATCAGCGCGTCTCCCTCCTTCACGTCCTCCGGGAAACGGACTGGTACATCCTCACATACCAGGGCGGTTTTTCGCTCATAGCGGTGAATCTCATAGGTATCTCCGCACAGGGAGATCAGGTGGGTGACCACCCGCTCGGCAGCAGGACTCATGCACACATGGATTTCCTGCGCCTGTACGCCAAGGATGGCCCGGGTCCAGGAGTGGCCCCGGTCGGGGTCTGCGATCATCTGAGCCTCGTCGATGACGGCCACTTCATATTTCTGGTCGATGTCCAGCATTTCCACAGTGGAGGAGATGATGCGGCTGTCGTCCTCATAGATGCGTTCCTCTCCGGTGAGCATGGTGCAGGGGATGCCTGCGTCCTTGATCTTCTCATAAACCTCCAGGGCCAGAAGGCGCAGCGGTCCCAGATACACGCCGCTTTCTGCCTGTCTCAGCCGTTCCAGCGCCTGGAAAGTCTTGCCACAGTTGGTGGGGCCGATGTGGAGCACAAAGTGCCGGGTCATCTGGCGGGTCTGTTGAAATTCCGTTTCCGGCCGGGCGGGAACCATGTCGATGATCTGTCCGCGTATCCCCGCGCCCGCATAGCTGGCCGCCAGCCTTCCCATGGTGCGCTGGCAGATCTCATAGGGCTTTTCCTCCCGCAGATAATCCAGAAAGCGGGCTGTGATCAGCTCCCTGTCCTCCGGGCGCATGGTCTCCAGATCCAGCCGCACCAGCTCCTCCAGAAGCAGGTCGCGGATCTTCATGATGGCAAACCGGTTTCCCTCCCGGAAGGCGAAGTAGGCCACGTTCCGCAGCTGTCTGTGAAATTCCTCCAGATGCGCCTGGGAGAGGCGATTTCTGGGGGTCTTCATATCATCCAGCAGCCGATCTATCCTCTGCTCATAGGTTTTTTTCCCATCGTTATTTTTCTTTTTAAATGCTTTTGCCCAGTCCCTGTATTGATTAAAATAAAACTGCGCCAGCTTTTCCTTCTGTACCATAAGTTTTCCTGCAATGGCCGCAAGCGGCCTCTTTCCTGTTTATTTTTCCGCCGGATGATCTGCCCCGGCTCCAAACCGTTTTCTCCAGGATCCTTTCACAAACCGGTGCCCCAAAAGCAGACAGCGGGTCACATTGTCTCCCACCATGCACACCCAGACCATCTCCAGCCCAGCGTGCAGAAAGAGTACGCAGAGGCAGGTGCCCGCAATGCGCACGCCCCACATGGAAATGATAGAGAAGACAAAGGGCGCCCTCGTGTCTCCAATACCGTTGAACACACCTTCAAAAATGATCAGAGCAGCGAACATGGGCTCGGAAACCGCCACGATCCTAAGCACCGTGATCCCTCCGGCGATGACCTGCACATCCTCCGTAAACAGGGACATCATCACGCCGGGGAAGGAAAACAGCAGCGCGCCCGTGACGGTCATCAGAAGAACAGCGATGGCCGCAATGGTTTTGGTCACCTGACGGAATTCCTTTTCGTCCCGTTTTCCCAGGGCGTTTCCCGCCATGGTGGAAGCGGCCGCCTGCATGCCGTAACCGGGGATATAGAAAGCCTGCTCTGCAGTGATGGCAATGGAATGGGTGGCAAGTGCCAGCGTGCCAAGCCGCGTCACCAGGGAGGTGAACACTACCTGTCCCAGGCAGGCGCTGACCCGCTCCATGGCCACAGGCGTGCCGATCCTTAGGCATCTGGCGGCAAGAGTCCGGTCGAACCGCAGCGGATATCCCTTAGGGGAAAGGATCTTATTTTTCCAGTAGACCACGATCATGAAAACGCCGCCCACACAGTAGGCCACCGCCGTTCCGATGGCGGCTCCCACAACGCCCAGCCCCGCGCCGGGGATCATCACCTTCATGTTTCCCAGATACATCGGCCTGGTGTCATAGATCAGGAAAAAATTGAAGACGATATTGGTCAGGTTCATGAGGATGTTGGCAGTCATGGGGCTTCTGGTATCGCCGGCCCCGCGCATCACACTTCCCAGAATGACGGAAAAGGCGCGGAAGATCATAGGAGAACAGCATATCCCAAAATACAGCGATGCGTCCCGGTACAGCTCCGGCTCCGCCCCCAGCCAACGGGGCAGAAAAGGGCTGATCCCCACCATCAGCACGCCCAGGATGATGCCCAGGACCACTGCAAAATAGAGGGACTGAATGCCGTACCGTCTGGCCTTTTCCCCTTCTCCCGCACCGATGGATTCCGCAATACTGGAAAGCACGCCGATCCCCATGGCAAACAGGGGCGCGTTCACCAGCCAGGTCATGGTACTGGTAAGCCCAACCGCCGCAGAGGCCTGCGCGCCCAGCCTTCCTACCATGGCCGTATCAATGTACTGCACCAGTGTCTGCAGGGCCTGCTCCACCACAGCAGGCCAGGAGAGATAAAAAATCGTCTGAAGAATCGCCCGGTTTTCCCGGTAGTAGCTTTGGATTCTGTTCACCGCGTTTCGACTTCCTTTGTTAAATGCTCTGAAAAATATTCTACCCGTTCTTCCGCATCCAGTCAACTTATTACTGCCCGTATACGGGCTGCTGCACGCGTCCTTGTTGTTTTTTCCCAGACTGGATATAATAAAATAAAAAGCCGGTCATGAAAGCCGGCGGGAGGTTTTTTATGTGTACGAGTATCGCTTTGCTTCATGGCGGCGGCTATTTTGGCCGCAATCTGGATCTGGAATATTCCTTCGGAGAGCAGGTCGTTATCATGCCGCGCCTGTTTCCCCTGCATTTTCACAGGCTGCCGTCTCTGGACAGTCATTTCTCCATGATCGGCATGGCAAATGTGGCGGAAGGGTATCCTCTCTATGCCGAGGCGGT
>DWYY01000203.1 GCA_019118445.1 Candidatus Eisenbergiella merdipullorum
TTCCTTTCTTTCCGCAGATTCCGCTGCTGCCTCCTCCGGCCCGGAGGTCTTCTGTTCCTCTGCTGCAGGCTCTGCCGTCTCTGTCCCTGCTGCTCCCCTGGAAGCCCCTGTCCGGTTCTCCTCCGTCTCCGCCTTCACTTCCGCAGCCTTCTGCATCATGGCAGCCGCCAGCGCTTCCGCAGCCTTCTGCATCGCAGCGGCCGCCTGGGCTTCCGCCGCTTTCTGCGCTGCCTGAGCCGCCTGTTCCTCTGTCTCTTCCTGTACCGTCCTGGACACCGGCTCCTGCACCGCTGCCCGGGTCTCTTCCTGCACCGGCTCCGCCGCTCCGGCCCTTTGAGCCTGAAGTTCTGCTCTCGCAGCCTTTTCCTGTTCCGCTGCCTCGCGCGCCCCTGCCTGACTGCCCGCTGCAGCCGCAGCCTTCATCGCATTCTGGACCTCTTCCGCCGCCCAGATCTTCGTATGGGCGGAGATCACGCTGTCCCTGTTGCGCTCTCTGCGGTCTACAGGAATCCGCTCCTCCTTCTGCAGGCGCTCCAGCACACCCTTCCGTGATGTCTCATCAAAATCCCGGAAAAGCGCTCCTGTCTGTTCCTGCACGCGCTGTCTGATCTCCTGCCTGCGCTTTTCCTCATTTTCGCGCTTCATCTTCTCCCATTCGCGCATGATGTCTTCGATGTTCATCTGTCCGGTGATCTGCTTTTCCGCAGGATGCTCCTGCGGCATCACTCCGGCCTGTCCATCCAATCCCCGGGGAAGCGTATTGTCGCTCTTCTTTTCCGTCCGCGCGCTGCGGATCCCCTGCGGCTCCGCCTGTTTCCTCTGCGCATTCTCTGCTTCCCGTTCCGGATATTCTGCCTCCGGTTCCGAAATATGGGCCGCCGCGCCGTTCTGTCCTTCGGCATATTCCGGCTGAACATCTGCTTCTTCCGGATATTCCGGTTCTGAATACTCCGGCTGGCCGTACTCACTTTCCCGATACGCCGGCTCTGAATATTCCGGCTGAGCGTATGCGGTCTCCGGATATGCCGGCTCCGGTTCCTGACGTCCCTGAGCGGCCATCTTCCGCCCCTCCTGCATCAGCTCCTGCATGCTCGCAGCAAGCTCCTTCTGCAGATTGATGGTATTATATTTGCCCACATCCATGGTCTTTACCTGGATGTCCATTTCCTGTCCGGAAGCTCTGCCCTTCGCCGCCTTTGACTGCGGCTTCCCGGCCGGTTCCTGCTCCGCCTCCTCCGGGACCCTCAGTCCCTGTCTGCGCATCATGTAGGCATCAAACTTCCGCTGCTGGGACGGAGAAAGCGGCTGATGAAGGGTCTTTAATTCCATGGCCTTCATCACATATTTTCCCTCTCCGAACCACAGGATCAGTTCATCACATTCCTCCACGCATTTGGTCGCCAGACCCACCCGATGATACAGATACGCCAGCTCATAGGCCCATTTTTCCCGATAGTCCTTTTTCTTCAGCTCCTCAAGGACCGCGATCCGCTCCTCAAGCCCCACATCCTGCGCCTCATACAGCTTATACTGCAGGACATATCTCCCGCTGTCATTGGGCGCGACCTGCACAAAATCCTTATAGTATTCGATCGCATGGACCACATCGCCCATTCTGATCGCCAGGTCGCAGAGAGAATACAGGATCATCCTGCCGGACGGATGACGCTCATTCGCCATCTCAAGCAGAAGCTTTGCGTCCTCAAATCTGCGGTTTACCTTGTATACATCGCTGACCGTACAGAGCATCATTACGCTCTTTACCCTCGTCCAGTCGATCGTATCCGCCACCTTTGCCGCTTCCACATATTTTTTCTGGGAAATCAGCGTTTTTATTTCCTCAGCCCGTATCTTGTATTCATATTTATCCAAGGGTGTCACCTCTGTCGTAAACTGATATGCCGGCGGTCTGCCGTCCGCCCGTCGTAACAGCTGCGGATCTGCAGGAACCGCCGCTGCCCATTACATCTTTTAAGTTTACCATAGCACCGTGGTATTGTCAAAGTCAAACCGGCCCCTGAAATGCCCGGAAACAGGAATTTCCTGCTTTTTTGTAAACATTTTTTCGTTAATCAGTTTTTCGTTATTTATATAACGCAGATCATCCGGAAGCACAAAACAAAATACCGGCCATCCTCTCTCAGGATTCGGCCGGTACAATTATCCCGCAGGCTCTGAGCCCTTTCGGGAAAGCTTTAATAATCTACAGTCTCCAGATATTTCATATAGCTGACAACCATGAGCGCGATCTTAAAGGTCAGGGCATCGTCAAATACCCGAATATCAAGCCCCGTGCTCTTCTGGAGCTTTTCAATCCTGTAAACCAGCGTATTCCGGTGGATGAAAAGCTGCCTTGAGGTTTCGGAAACATTCAGGTTGTTCTCAAAGAACTTATTGATGGTGGTAAGCGTTTCCTCCTCCATATCATAGGGAACATTATCCCCGAAAATCTCGTCGATAAAGATCTTGCACAGGTTCACCGGAAGCTGGTAGATCAGACGGCCGATCCCCAGTCTCGAATAAGCGATCACGTTCTTTTCCGCATAGAAGATCTTTCCCACATCCAGCGCCATCTTGGCTTCCTTATAGGACTTGGATACCTCTCTCAGCTCTCCGACGACAGTCCCGTAGGCAACACGAACGTTCATCATCGCCTCGCTGTTCATCATATCAACGATCATATCTGCCGTCTTTTCGATGGTCTCCATGTCATCCGCACGTTCAAGCGCCTTGATCAGAATGATATTCCGCTCGTCCACCGCAGTGATATAGTCGCCGTTCTGACTGGAGAACAGGCTCTTTAAAAGCTCCGTCGCGCTGTTGTCCTTTTCTATCTTCGTTTCGATCAGGTACACGATGCGCGGGCATTCCACCTCGATATGAAGCTTCTGCGCACGATTGTAAATATCCACCAGAAGCAGGTTGTCCAGGATCAGATTCTGGAAGAAATTGTTCCGGTCAAACCTTTCCTTGTAGGCGGTGATCAGGTTCTGAATACAGCTTACCGCGATCTTGCCCACCATATAAACGTCATCACTGGGACCCTGCGCCACCAGAATATAGGCCGGCTCCCCTTCATCCAGTATCTTCAGAAGATGACGTCCTCCCACCACCTGGCTGTCCGCAGGTGAAGAAGCAAAATTTTCAACGATCTCCCCTGAAATATCAATATCCTCTGTTGTGGCGGCAACCTTCATCCCTTCCACATCATAGACTCCCAGATCAACCTTGGTGATCGCCCTCAGTTCATCTATACTGTTCTGTATTACCTGATTGGAAATCATCTCTCTTTCCGTCCTTTCCCAGTCTTCCTCTACTATAATGCAAATTTGAACATCCGTCAATCCACCCGCAGGGCAGCGTGCTGCCGGTATTTCTCAGGGAAAAAGAAAAAGGGAAGATGCAAATGCACCCTCCCTTATATCCTCATGATCAGTTGGTGATGATCTGCTCGGTTTCCTTATCGAATACGTGAATCTTCTCAACGTCGAAAGCAAACTTAACAGTATCTCCAGGTCTGGAAGTCGTACGAGGATCCACTCTCGCAGTGATCGGGAACTCAGCCAGATCGAAGTAAAGGAATACTTCTGCACCGAGCAGCTCGTATACTCTTACAGTGGACTCAAATACACACTTGGCAGTCTCGATAAACATCTGAGAATCATATACATCCTCAGGACGGATACCGAAGGTAACGGTCTTTCCAACATAGCCGCCGTCGATCAGCTTCTTGGCCTTCGCAGGAGGCAGCGGAATGGACTTTCCGGCAACCTTCAGGGAAGCGTTGTTTCCGTTTGCTTCTACAACAGCATCCAGGAAGTTCATCTGAGGAGATCCCATGAATCCTGCTACGAACAGGTTCTGAGGCTTCTCATACAGATTCTGAGGGGTATCTACCTGCTGGATAACGCCGTCCTTCATAACAACGATTCTGGTTCCCAGCGTCATAGCCTCAGTCTGGTCATGTGTTACATAAATGATGGTGGTGCCCAGTCTCTGATGCAGCTTTGCGATCTCAATACGCATCTGTACACGAAGCTTTGCATCCAGGTTGGACAGAGGCTCGTCCATCAGGAATACCTTGGGGTTACGCACGATAGCACGTCCCATGGCAACACGCTGTCTCTGACCACCGGACAGAGCCTTAGGCTTACGGTCAAGGAGCGGGGTCAGGTCAAGGATCTTAGCGGCTTCCTTAACCATCTTGTCGATCTCATCCTTAGGAACCTTTCTCAGTTTCAGTCCGAAAGCCATGTTGTCATAAACGGACATATGAGGATACAGAGCGTAGTTCTGGAATACCATTGCGATATCTCTGTCCTTGGGTTCTACATCATTTACTACTCTGTCGCCGATCTTCAGTTCACCGGAAGAAATATCTTCCAGACCTGCGATCATACGAAGGGTTGTGGACTTACCACATCCGGACGGACCTACGAAGATGATGAATTCTTTATCAGCGATCTCCAGATTGAAGTCTTTAACAGCTTCAAATCCGTTAGGGTACACCTTGCAGATGTTTTTCAACGATAAACTTGCCATTTTGTCAGCCTCCCTAAAAATAATGATTTACATGTATCCAGTGACATTCCGTCAACTGAGCCTGCATTTAGTATAACTGAGAAAAAAAGTTTTGACCATACCACAAATTCACAAAGATTTATCGTCGCATTGTAAATTTTGCTCACAAAAAGAGAATCGAAAATTTACCCCTGTCAACTTGCTGAATTCGGCATTCCAAACTTATGCACATTTACCATAAAAGGATTATTCAGGCCGTTCCGGAGCATCTTTTTCCTCCTCCTGAGCATCTGATACTTCCTCAGATCCTTCTTCAGAGGGCGCTTCTTCCGCGATCTCTATCTCTTCCTGTACCTCGACTTCTTCACGCTCCGCCTGTATCTGTCCGCGCACCTGTTCCTCCTCCAGCTTTCTCCTCTTTTCTTCTTCCTCTTCCCTTATAAAGGACAGGGGTTCCAGCTCCCCGTTATCGGGCGCATTCTCCTCTTCCGGCTCAAAACGCCTGAATATCTTCACAAACTGCGTGCTGCACAGATAGGCGGGCACGGAAAAGCCGAACAGGATCACGAACGGCGTCGCCTGCGGGATCAGAAGGAACAATGCCGCCGGCAGCAGGTTGATGATCACGATCAAGATCGTCCTGGGCAGGTTCAGGATGCTCATCAGGAACGCGTTCCGGACCGTGTTTTTTACTGTGTTTTCAAAGCGCGACAGCACCGGGAACACATAAAACATCGTAAACGCATAGATCACGGTGATGATGATGAGAAGAACGGTCATCACCTGTCCGAATGACAGGGCACCGCTCCGGATGATCGTAAAATCTCCGACCAGCACCAGAAACAGCAGCACCGCCACGATCCAGATGATCGTCGCCTGTTTGAAATTCTCCTTAAAGGACTTAAAGTAGCCCCTGATTATGTAGCAGTCTTCTCCCCTGACCATCTTGATCGTCATGTAATACAGCGCCGTCATAGCGTCCCCCGCCGTAATAATCGGAATGCATAATAAAAGCGTGATGAGATTCAGGATCATCAGATCAGCTACTTTGGACAGAAATGTCATCAGCGGACTGTCCAGATTAAAAAATCTTCCCATTTGTACCTCTCCTGTATTTTCTTGCTGCGGCCTTTTGTGACCGCTGTTTGGACCTTTGATAAGTATCATACTACGCCGCCCGGTTTCGTGCAAGCTAATTTGAAACCGGGCAGAGTTCCCGGAGGTCTTCCCGGGAAAGCCTTTCCGGACAGAGCCGGAAGCGTTCATTCCACAAGGTTCCTAAGCGGCAGTCCCATTTCCAGGTCGCGGGCGTTTTCCAGCGTCTCATAGGCGATCGCCTGCATGGCCTCAACGGTAAAAAATCCCATATGTGAAGTGACCAGCACATTGGGGAAAGTCACCAGCCGCGTCAGGTTTTCGTCCTGGATGATCTCAGAAGAACAGTCTTCATAAAAAAGCCCTTCCTCTTCTTCATAGACATCCAGCCCCACGCCGCCGAATTTTTTTGCGGCAAGGGCCTCGATCAGCGCCTGTGTGTCGATCAGGCCGCCTCTGGAGGTATTGACCAGATAGACGCCGTCCTTCATGAGGCTTATGGTTTTATGGTTGATCAGATAACGGGTCTGGGGCGTGAGCGGACAATGCAGGGATATGAAATCCGCCTTTGAAAGGAGTTCTTCCAGGGAGACGTATCTCACGTCAAGCCCCTTGACCGGGTATGGGTCATAGGCCAGCACCTGCATGCCGAAACCGCGAAAAATGCGGATCATGGCCTGCCCGATCTTCCCGGTCCCTACCACGCCTGCCACCTTATGATACAGGTCCGTCCCCATGAGGCCGTTGATGCTCATATTAAATTCCCTCGTCCTTCCATACGCCTTGTGGGTGCATCGGTCCACGGTCAGGAACATGGCCATCGCATATTCGGCCACCGCCTCTGGCGAATAACTCGGCACCCGCAGGACGGCGATGCGTCCCTTAGCCGCGCGGATATCCACATGGTTGAAGCCCGCGCTCCTGAGAAGAAGCCCCTTTACTTTGTTTTGCACGAGCCAGTCGATCATCTCCCTGTCCACATGGTCATTTACAAAAATACATACCGCGTCATAACCCTTTGCCAGGAACATGGTTTCCCGGTTAAAGGGAAGCTCGATAAAACGCAGCCCGAAACCGTAATCCGCCGCCATCGGCTCAAACCAGATCCGGTCATAGGGCTTGGTACTGAAAAAAGCGATCTGCATAGAAAAAGCCTTCCTTTCCACCTGATTCCGGCGGAATGCCCTCCGCCGCATCATCTAGTGTACTCAAAAGGCCTGAAGTCTATCCGAATAGATTTTTCACAAAATTTTTTACCGTTTCTCCCATATCGCGGAAAAACTCGCGGAACGTGTTCTTCGTTTCCGTGACCGCCGCTTCCTTTGCCGGCTCAAGGATGTTTTCCCGGACGGCATCTTCCGCGTTTTCCATGATCCTGCTCCCATACCGCTCATAGAGCTCCTGCGCCCTGTTAAGGATATCTTCCCGGTCAAGGCCCAGCTCATTTGCCCGGAGCACCAGCTTTGATATCTGTTCCTTCTGTTTTTCCGTGAGCGTGATATTCAGTTCTTTCTCCGCATCGCTGATCGCCGCATCGATCTGCTCCTGCGTGGAAAGCTCTCCGTCCTCCAGCCGCTTCAGCATTTCTTCCAGGAGCTTCTCCTGGTCTTCGCTCAGCAGCCCGATAAAGCTCTCCTGGCCGCTCTCATCCGTTTCCTGTTCAGTTCCGGCCTGCGTCCCGTCCGATGCCAGAACCCTATCCGCCCGCATTGCAGGCTGCGCATATATCAGCAAAAACGCTGCTGCGCATACCCAGGTCCATCTTACCATCTTACTGGTGTTCCGGTCTTTTTTCAATCCTCTCTCCATTCCTTTCTGAGGAGTCACCCTCCCGCACGATTGTCATGATCCATTCATACAGGTCTATCCAGACCTCTTTTCGGTCCGCTTCGTTGATCAGCTCATGCCGGTCATTTTCATACAGCTTCATGGACACGTTTTTCATGCCAGCTGCGAGAAATGAATCGTATACCTGGCGGACCGCCTTTCCGTAATCGCCGACCGGGTCCATCTCACCGGACAGGAAACGCACCGGAAGCTGCTTTGGCATGCCTTCCAGGCGTTCTGTGTCATGCAGCCTCCGGATCAGGGTGAACAGCGTTTGGAAGCCGTTCAGCGTGAAGGTGAAGCCACAGAGCGGGTCGGCGATGTATTTTTCTACCTCCTTCTTATCCCTGGAAAGCCAGTCCATGGGAGAAGATGGGTAGGGTATCTTCCGGTCATAGCTTCCGAAGGCCAACGCGTTCACCAGCCCGCTTTTGTGCTTTTCCCCCTGCAGGATGGACAGGATGCGCACCAGCGCCAGAGAAAGATCCAACAGCCTTTTCGGCTGCATCCCGGTCCCCATGATCAGGGCTCCGGCCAGTCCTTCTTTGTAACGGCAAAGGTAATTGCGCAGGATGAAGGATCCCATGCTGTGTCCCAGCATCAGGTAAGGAAGCTCCGGCCCGCGTTTCTGTTGATACATACGCAGGGTATGGACGTCCTCCATCAGCACATCCGGGGCATTCGCATGGCAGAAATATCCATATGGATGGTCTTCTCCCACGCTCATCCCGTGGCCGAGATGATCGTGGCCGGTCACCAGGACCCCTCTTTCCGCAAGATAAGAAGCAAAGGGATCATACCGATCCACATATTCCGCCATGCCGTGAATGATCTGGAGGATGCAGGCCGGATCGCCGTCCGGCCGCCACTCCACCGCGTGCACTCTGGTCTTTCCATCCGCAGAAGGATAGTCGAATTCTCTTTTTTTCA
>DWYY01000028.1 GCA_019118445.1 Candidatus Eisenbergiella merdipullorum
TGCAGAGGGCTGGACGGTGAAGCTTCCGGCAGAGGTAACCGATAAGCTCTGGAAGAGAACGGACTACACCTGGCCGTGCACCTGGTTCGCACCCAGAACCACCGGCAAGGGAGCTTTCAAAACGGCTTATGGTGTAATGAACAACTGGGGCGCCAATCATGGAGCGATCAGCTATGGCCATATAGGTGCGGATCTGATCACCATGTGCTCCATGCTCCGGATTCCGGTGAGCATGCACAACGTTCCGGAAGAAAAGATTTTCCGTCCGTCCGCATGGAATGCATTCGGCATGGATAAGGAAGGACAGGATTATAGAGCGTGCGCCGCATACGGACCGCTGTACAAATAATTTTTCATCCGATTGACGTAAAAGGGGTGCCCGCGCAGGCGGACACCTCTGTCTGTCTGAAGGGATAAGCCCCGGACAGACGAGGAAAAAGAAAGGGGGCACATATGTCGGTTTCAGAGAAAAAAGTGCTGGCAGCGGATCTGGGCGCGTCCAGCGGAAGAGTGATGCTGTGCGGATTTGATGGGGAAAAGATCAGCATAAGAGAGCTTCATCGCTTTTCCAACGATCCTGTCGTTCTGGGCGGGACAATGTACTGGGATTTCCTGCGCCTGTTTCATGAGATCAAGCAGGGAATCCTGAAAGCGAAGCAGCAGGGCGGGGCAGACAGCATCAGCGTGGATACCTGGGGGGTGGATTTCGGCCTGCTGGATGCGGAAGGGTATCTGCTGGAAAATCCGGTTCATTATCGGGATAGCAGGACCCAGGGAATGCTGGAAAAAAGTTTTGCCTTGATGGACCGTGAGAAGTTTTACCAGATTACCGGAAATCAGTTTATGGAGATCAATACGGCATTCCAGCTTTTGTATCTGTCCACGAAGCGTCCTGCCCTTCTCGAACGGGCAGACAGTCTGCTTTTAATGCCGGATCTGTTTCACTATTTCCTGTGTGGGGAAAAATGCAGTGAATATTCTATTGCATCCACCACTCAGCTTTTGGATGCAAAAGAAAAAGTATGGTCCAGTGAAGTGCTTTCAGCGCTGGGACTGCCGGATAAGCTGCTTCAGCCCTTGGTACAAAGCGGCACAATGCTGTCTGACCTAAGGACAGAGATCACACAGGAGCTTGGCGTATCGTCCTTACAGGTGATCGCTTCGGCAGGTCATGATACCCAGTGTGCGCTTGCAGCGGTACCTACACAGGAAAAAGATTTTATTTTCATCAGCTGCGGAACCTGGAGCCTGTTTGGTACAGAGCTGGATTCCCCCATCATCAATGAAAAAAGCGCGCGCCTGAACATCACAAACGAAGGCGGAGTGGAAGGCAGGATCTCTTTCCTGAAAAATATTATCGGGCTGTGGCTGGTTCAGGAGAGCCGCCGCCAATGGATGCGGGAAGGAAAAGAGTACAGCTTTGGGGAACTGGAGAGCCTGGCCGGAAAGGAAGAAGCGTTTCGCTCCCTGATCGATCCGGACGCGCCGGAATTTACTCCTTCGGGCAATCTGCCGGAAAGGATCCGACAGTTCTGCCGCAGAACGGGACAGCCGGAGCCCCTGACGCCCGGACAGGTGGTGCGCTGCATCAATGAGAGCCTCGCACTGAAATATCGTCTGACCCTGGAAGAAATCCGGGAATGCACCGGCAGGGATTATCCGGTCATCCATATGGTTGGCGGAGGTACTCAGAGCGCTCTTCTCTGTCAGTTTACCGCAAACGCCTGCGCCCGGCCGGTGTGTGCGGGACCGGTGGAGGCTACGGTATATGGGAATGCAGCCATTCAGCTCATGGCAGCCGGACAGATCGGAAGCTTGACGGAGCTGAGAAAGGTGGTCGCAGCATCAGAACCGATAAGAAGGTTTGAACCGGAGAATGCGGCGAAGTGGGAAGAGATGTATGAAGAGTATAAAGAGAAAGTGAAGCAGTGGGAAAAATTAGAAGTGGCCGGGAAATGAAAAGATAGACAGTCCCCTGCAAGGTGCCTGCGATGGGGCTTTGTCCGGTCAGGCGCAGGCTGACCAGAAACATGTTGCTTTCGCAAAAGGGGTAGTATATACTGGAAAAGGCGGGAGGGCTGCCGGAAGTATTGTCCGGGGCGCGTTCCGGTCTGACAGAACGAAAAGCGTAAGGAAGGTACTACCATGATCCGTTTGATATGTGTGGCTGTTTTTGTCGTTTTGTTCCTGATCCTGAGTATTCCCCTTTTAATTGCGGAGTGGATCATCGGAAAATTCAATATGGACCTGAAGGGACGAAGCTCTCTTGCTATCGTGAACTGGGCCTTTCGGTGGGTACTCAGGCTTGCGGGAGTGAAGGTGACCTGTATCGGACTGGACCGGGTGCCGAAAGACCGGCCGGTTTTGTATATCGGCAATCACCGCAGCTATTTCGATATCGTGATCACCTATGTGCGGGTGCCGCGGATGACGGGATACATTGCCAAGAAAGAGATGGAAAAGATCCCGCTGCTCTCTCACTGGATGAAGAACCTGCACTGTCTGTTTCTGGACCGGAAGGATCTGAAGCAGGGGATGAAGGTTATCATGACGGCGATCAGTCAGATAAAATCCGGGATTTCCGTCTGCATTTTCCCGGAAGGAACGCGCAACAAGGTTTCTGACACCTTCCTCCCCTTCCATGCGGGAAGCTTTAAGGTGGCGGAGAAAACCGGATGTCCTGTTGTACCCATGGCCCTGAATAATGTGGGGAATGTGTTTGAGGATCATCTGCCTTGGATCAGAAAAACGCATGTAGTCCTGGAATACGGAGAGCCGATCTACCCGGACCAGCTTTCCAAAGAAGATAGAAAGAGATTGCCGGAGATCACTCTGGAAAGAATTAAGGAGATGTATTTTAAAAATAAGGAGCTGGTCTGATAAGGGATCGGTGTGAAAAACTGAATCTGAAAAGAAGCCGGAGCCGGTGTCGCCCGTAAGATCAAAAGGCGTCATTGGTTCCGCTTTTTGTCTGAAAAAGAAACCTGTGAAGAGCTGGCGAGGTCTGGAATTAGAAGGCTTTCCGCGAGCGGAGTGAACAGGGAGTCTGACCAGCCTAATGAAGGCGCCGATACTGCTGTGGCGTGCAGCCCTCCAACTTCCGGAAACATGCCGTGAAGTAGCTTTGTGAGGAAAAGCCGCATTCGAGCGCGATCTGCGCAATACTTAGATCCGTTCTGCCAAGAAGCTTTTCGCTCTGACAAATGCGGTACTGCAGGAGATAAGAAAACAACGTCAATCCTGTGGCCCGGCGGAAAAAGCGGCTGCATTCACCTGGACTCAGATGGATGTGTCCGGCGATAGATGCAAGGGTTATTTTTTCAGCATAATGGGTCTCAAGGTAGAGGAGGATTTCCTTCAGCCGCTGATTTTCGGAGGAACTGACATTTTTCCCGCTTCCGCGGACGATGTTCAGAACGCCAGGCCAGGCGCCAAGCAGCGCACTTTGGATGAGAAGTTCACGGCCCTGGATCTCCTTTTGTTCTGAAAGCGCCAGAATCCGGGAAAAGGCGTCGGTAAGGCTGAGGCCGTCCGGCGTGCTTCTGTTAAAAAGAAAGACAGAGGATGTGGATAACTGAAAAAGCGGAAGCAGCATCTGTTGATAAACGTAGCTATCCGGGTACGGACAGATCAGATCCGGATGGACATTGATGCCGTAGTAGGAAGCGTCTGGACTTTTTGGTTCTGCCATGTGCGCCAGCCGGCGATTGATGAAAAGGCCGGTATCCTGCGTAAGCCTGTATTTCTGATGAACTACATGAAAACATACCACACCCCGGTCCACCAGGCAGAGCTGGAAATCCTCATGCCAGTGCCAGGGGAGGGGAGCGGAAGACAGGGAAAAGTTGGTCTGATAGACAGAGAGAGGAAAACCGAAAGAGAGCCGCTCCATGATCCCCTCTTTGTTGTCCAGTGTCTTTAGCTGATTAACGATCAATATTCCATCCTCCATTTCCGGCCGCGGACGGCATTTTAATTTTGAAAAAGCGCAATATTTTTATAAAAAATGCCGTTCTTTTAATATACATCCTCAGTGTACGGCTGTTATTATGACAATGTCAAGGAATAAGACAGGAAAGCGTAAGAAAGAGGATGGACAATAAATGGCACAGATGGATCTGACACAGGGAAATATCACAAAGACGCTGCTGAAATTCGCGCTTCCGATGATATGCGGAAATCTGCTCCAGCAGCTTTACAATGTGGCGGACACGCTGATCGTTGGCCGGTTTCTCGGCGCGGACGCGCTGGCGGCGGTGGGGTCCGCCTATACGCTGATGACTTTTCTGACTTCGATCCAGCTCGGCATGAGCATGGGAAGCGGAGCCATGTTTTCCATCCGTTACGGAGAGGGAAATGAAAAGCAGCTGAAAGAGGATATGTTCGTATCCTTCGTGATGATCGCAGCGATCACCATAGTGATCAACGTTCTGGTATTTGTGTTTTTGGACGGGATTTTGCACCTGCTTTCCGTCCCGCAGGAGGTGTATGGGCTGATGAGGGAATACCTGTGGGTGATTTTCTGGGGGATCGGAGGCACCTTCCTTTACAATTATTATGCGTCTCTGCTGCGGGCGGTGGGAAATTCTGTAGCGCCGCTTATCTTTCTGGGGATTTCGGCTGTGATCAACATAGTGCTGGATCTGTATTTCGTGATCTCCTGCGGATGGGGCGTGGCCGGAGCGGCGTTTGCGACCATCCTCGCCCAGTGGTTATCCGGCGTGGGACTGCTGCTCTATAAAATCCTGAAATGTCCCGGGCTCAGGGTGGGAAAAGCACACATGCGCATCACAGGGGAAACGCTGCGGGAGGTGGCGGGTTCTTCCGTTCTGACCTGTCTGCAGCAGTCGGTCATGAACCTGGGAATCCTGATGGTGCAGGGGCTGGTCAACAGCTTCGGCGCTGCGGTCATGGCAGCTTTTGCGGCTGCGGTCAAGATAGATTCCTTTGCTTATATGCCGCTGCAGGATTTCGGAAACGCTTTTTCTACCTTCATCGCTCAGAACCATGGCGCGAAGAAAGAGAAACGCATCCGGGAGGGAATCCGCTGCGGGGTCAGGACGGCGGTCATTTTTGCTCTCTGCGTTTCGGCGGTGGTCGTGATCTTTGCGAGAGAGTTCCTGCTGATCTTCATCCGCCCGGAGGAGACGGAAATCCTGGCGATCGGCGTATCCTATCTCCGTGTAGTAGGCGCGTTTTACGTTGGCATCGGCGGACTGTTCCTGCTGTATGGCCTGTACCGCGCCATTGAGCGGCCGGGCATGTCTCTTGTGCTGACGGTCATTTCTCTGGGGACCAGAGTGGTCCTGGCATATGTGCTTTCGGCCGTTCCCGCCTTCGGTGTGCTGGGAATCTGGTGGGCGGTCCCTATCGGCTGGGCGCTGGCGGACGTTGTCGGAGCAGCATATTACGGATATCTCAGAAAAAGGAAGGAGGAGCCAGCAAAAATATCAATCTGAAAGATGTCCGGCCGGGAACGCTCAACCCTTTCTTTCCGGGGAAACGCTTCTCGGATAGGGCTTCTTTTCGTCTGTAAGCTCTGCGAGATAGTCCATGCTGGTATCCAGCGCGAGGGCGATCCGCCTGCATTGTTCAAAGGTGAGATAGCGTTTCCCGTTTTCGATTTTGGAATAATCACTCTGATCGATCCCCGTCAGATGCTGCATTTTAATCTGGGTATATCCCTTTTCTTTTCTCAGTTCTTTTAATCTGGTCATGATTTCACACCTTTCCTCAAGTCCGTTTTGAATTTCAAATTCAAAATCAAAGTAATTTCATTATGGTGTATCAGACCTTAAATTTTAGGGTTAAATTGACCTAAAAATTATTTCATATCCTATTCTCTTCGTTTTGAGGGAGTGATATACTTAAAATCAGCTCAGTGAGAAAGGGAAAGGAGAACATGGAAAAAAGTTATACGCAGATCAACGCAGAGACGATCGACAGATGGGTAAAAAACGGCTGGGAATGGGGGAAGCCCATTGACCACGAGACCTGGGAAAGGGCGGTCCGGGGAGACTGGAAGGTGTATCTGACCCCCACAAAACCTGTCCCCAGGGACTGGTTCTGTGATCTGAAGGGTGCAAAGGTTCTCGGCCTCGCTTCCGGCGGCGGGCAGCAGATGCCTATTTTTACAGCAGCGGGGGCGGAATGTACGGTCCTGGATTATTCGGAGGAGCAGCTTCGCATGGAAAAGCTGGTGGCGGAGCGGGAAGGATATTCCATCGAACTTGTCCGGGCGGATATGACGAAGCCGCTGCCGTTTACAGCGGAAAGCTTCGATCTGATCTTCCATCCGGTCTCCAACTGCTATGTGGAGGATGTGCTTCCCATCTGGAAGGAGTGCTTCCGGGTGCTGAAGAAGGGCGGAATCCTACTGGCAGGGCTGGACAACGGATTCAACTATCTGTTTGGAGAGGAAGAAGAGACCACGATCCGTTACCGGCTCCCCTATGATCCGCTGAAGGATGAAGCGCTCTATGAAGAGTCGGTGAGAAATAACTGGGGGATTCAGTTTTCCCATACGATCGAAGAACAGATCGGCGGTCAGCTTGCCGCAGGCTTCGTCCTGAAGGATGTGTACCAGGATACGAACGGATATGGGAAGCTGGAGGAGTATGGCGTACCCACATTCTGGGCGACGAAGGCAGTGAAACCGTGAAAATAGGGCAGATAGAAAATGAAACAAAAAGAAGATCATACGAGGAGAAATGGCTATGAAAACAAAAGTATGGGCACACAGAGGCGCAAGCGCTTATGCGCCGGAGAACACGCTGGAAGCGTTTCAGCTTGCGGCAGATCAGAAAGCGGACGGCGTGGAGCTGGACGTGCAGTTGACAAAGGATGAAAAGTTGGTGGTCATTCATGACGAGACCATTGACAGGACCAGCGGCGGCCATGGAAAAGTCATGGATCATACGCTGGAGGAGCTGAAGGAGATGAAGTTCAATAAGACCCATCCGGAATATACTGACGCTACGATCCCCACGCTGGCCGAGGTGTATGAGCTTTTGAAGCCCACAGGAATGGAGATCAACGTGGAGATCAAGACCGGGATCATTTTTTACCCGGAAATCGAAGAACGGCTGTACCGGCTGGAGCTGGAACTGGGAATGGAAGGACGGATCATCTATTCTTCTTTTAACCACTACAGCGCCATGAAAATGAAAGAGCTGAATCCGGAGGCAAAGGTGGGGCTCCTGTATTCGGACGGCTTCCAGGACGTGCCGCGCTATGCGGCAAAGCTGAAGGCGGACGCGCTGCATCCGGCGCTTTATAACCTGCAGTATCCGGGATTCCTGGAGGATTGCAGGAAGCATGGCCTGCTGCTGCATGTCTGGACGGTAGACAGGCCGGAAGACATCCGCAGGCTGGCTGAGGCCGGGATCGACGCGGTGATCACCAACCGGCCGGATGTGGCGCGCAGGATCATTGGCTGACAGGCTGCAGAAACATCCGTAAAGGAACAGAATGCCCCATATGCACATGAAAAACTGTCATAGGACAAACCATCCGCCAATAGATTAGTAAAAAAGGCGGATGGTATTTTTATGAAAAGAAACGGGATAAAGAAAATATACGTTCTTCTTGCGGCCCTTTTTGCTGGACTCTGGCTCGCCGCCTGTACCTCTTCTGTGCAGCAAAGTGAATCAAAGGATGATATGGAATTTACGGTGGTAAGCGAAGACCGGCTGCCGGAGGAGCTGAAGGAGATCGTAGAAGAAAAAAAGGGAAGCGCCTTCAAGCTCACCTATGCGGATGAAGGTTATCTCTACATCTGTATCGGGTACGGAAAACAGGACAGCGGCGGCTACAGCATCACCGTGGATTCCCTTTATGAGACAGAAAACGCCATCTATGTAAATACAAACCTGCTCGGGCCTAAGGCGGGCAGCGCGTCGGGAAGCAGCCCATCTTATCCGTATATCGTTATCAAGGTGGAGTTCCGGGATAAGACAGTGGTGTTTGACTGAAGCAGGAAAAGCAAAAAGGAAGGCGCTCCGGGTTATGGAAACGCCTTCCTTTTTTTAGTTTGTTTTACCAGCCGTACTCCTCAGCATACTCGGTAACGACTTCTGTGGCATCGGTGTATCCGCTTGCCATAGCGCGGTCCTTCATATCAGCGAACATATCAGCAACAGGCTCGGTCCCTGTGATGATCTGCCAGTATTCGGAGCTAAAATCAAATGCAGTCGTATCGGTAACGGTGGTATCGTCGATCAGCATCGGCCCGATCTCAGGATATACAGGATCCTGATTCCTGATCTCGCACGCTGCGCTGTTCAGGGCTTTCGTCTCTTCATTGTACTCATCAAAGTATTCCACATTGGGATCTGCAGCAAGTTCGAATCCCCAGCTCGGCCAATGTGTGGTGGTAATGCAGGGATACTTTGTAACAAGAACAGGAGCATTGCCGTTCTCGTCACGGATCAGGCTGATGGTGCCGTCGTCATTGCGCTCCCAGTCTTCTCCCTCAAAGCCCATACGCATGTATTTGCCTTCATCGGAGAGCAGATATTCATAGAAGTTCAGGAAACGGTCCATCTCTTCTTCCGTGATGGATTCGGAGAACATGGTAGCAACCATACAACTGGTATAGCCGTCCATGCGGGGAGTATCGCCTTCGTTCAGGGCAAGGCAGGGGATGACATCGATGCAGTCAAAAGGATTCACACCGGGGTTGGCTGCCCCATAGTACTGCACCATGACCTGATTGATCCAGTCTGCATCTGCGTTGCGCACGCACATTCCAAAGGTGTTGGAGGAGAATTTCTGAAGTCCGGTCTCCCAGGTGGAAGCGCCGAAGTCAGGGTCAATGGAGCCGTCCTCCCACATCTTGCGGAGCCAGTCCAGAACCTCGATGTTGCTGTCATCCAGCGCGCCGAAGAACCAGTTTCCGTCAGCATCCTTATTCCAGTAACGGTTGGAAACGCCGGTGCTCGCGAAGAAGTAACGCAGAGTACCCATACCGTCGCCGGTCAGTCCGTAGGTATCGTCTACACCGTTGCCATCCGGATCGTCATAAGTGAACGCATGGGCAACGTTATACAGATCTTCCCAGGTGGTAGGCATATCCATTCCTACAGCATCCAGCCAATCCTTACGGATGAAGATTCCCTTACGCTCTGCCTTGTAGATGTCAGGGTCTGCGGAATCCGGCTTGGGAAGGAAATAGTAGCCGTCGTACATGCCATAGACCGTCTGGGCTACAGCGTCATTCTCCAGAAGCTGCTTGGTCAGAGGGTACTTGTCCAGCAGTTCCTCCGGAATTTCAGCTACCAGGCCTTCCGGGATGAACTGGGTGATCTCCTGGGGATAATACAGGATATCCGCGCAGAACACCTTAGGCAGAGTGCCGTCCGTAGCCGCAAGCTGGGTCACGGTAAAGTCATTGTTGTAATAGTTTGTCTCACTCTGTTCGAAAGCGAGGCCGAAATTCTCCTCGATATAAGCGGCCATCGTATCGGTTGACGGATCCCATGAGAAAGGATCATTGTCGCTGTCCGCGGTCAGCGTGATGACGTCGTCAAAGCTACCGGTCTCCGCTGACGCGGAGGATGTGGATTCATCGCCGGA
>DWYY01000204.1 GCA_019118445.1 Candidatus Eisenbergiella merdipullorum
TACATGTTTTGTTTCGCAACTAACATCATAAAGAAAAACGGTATGATTGGGAAGCAGGGATTTCCTCTGCTTCCCTTTTTATTTAGTAACCATTCCTATCTTTGCCAATGATAATTATACACTAACTTTTCTGAAAATCTGTTGATATTGGCCGTATTTCTGAGCATAATATCAGTGAATCAAAGGATTCCGTGTGGCGGCACGTAAAAGCTGTACTCCGGCTGAGGAGATTAAGTATCAGCACTTTTCAGATACTCGGAAGGGTATCCAGGCTGACAGCCAGCATAAAACCGCTTATTTGATTTATACGCTGGATGACTATATGTTATCCAGCGTTTTTTTACAAATGATATACCATACAGGGTTAAGCGTATGAGAAAAAAACAGGAAAATAAAAATAAAATAATAAGCCAGATAGAATCAGCGGCAAAATCTTATAAAAAATATCTGGTTGGGAAAAAATTTCTGTATGTATTTGAAGGACAATGTATAGAGGTTCTATATAAGGTACAACACTTCAGACATCTGACCGGGGTTGAAACAATTTTATCCGCCAAACGTTTTTTTCATAATGCCGTAAACAACAAGCTACAGTCCAGCCATATTTTTTTCAGTTCTAAACATCCCTATGGTCTCTGCCTGAAAAAGCTCAAACACATAAATGAAGTTGCAACATTAGCCGGCTCTGAAAGCTTTATGTTGGAAGAAATTATAACGAATACACGAACGTATAAATTCGGAACAACTGATCTTAATTTTTCCATCTGCATGAATATGGAAACAGATGAAACGGAAAAGCAAACAGGCATATGAGGTAACCCATATCTTTTCAAAGCCGAACGATAAGAAAAAATATACAGATCTTTTATTCATGAATTCTTCTTCTCATTTGGAAGACCTTCCGGACAAAATCAGAGAATTGCTTGATGACGAGCTGTTTTCTAACAAACCATGAAATAAACATGTCTTCCTTTATATCCACAATCACCCATGCGCCTCACCACAATCACCCATGCGCCTCACTTTTCACTGGACACCGCCGGACCGGAATGTTTATAATGGGAGTAGAATCTTCCTATTCTGACTTCAGGCAAAATGCGTGCGGCAGGAAGCGCTTCCTCCGGCGCAGAGGACAAGATTGAAAAATGCGCTCGATAGCGCATTTTTCAATCAGGATTTGCGCCGAAGCGTCGCAAATCCCGAGAATACAAATCCCATAACGGGATTTGTATTCTTGCGCAGACGCCGAACTGGAGGTTCGGCGCGCGTGCCTCAGCGTAAAACGCTTCGGCATAGAGGAAAAAATGACCAAAGTACGAAGCATCTTCAAGAACGATCTTTTTTATGATCTGCTGTTTTTCGCCTTCGCACTTCTGTGTATGACGGCGTTCATCTTCATACAGCCCTTTGGAGAAGGGCCGGACGAAATCAACCGTTTCCGGATCGTCTGGTACATCGCGCAGAACGGACGGCTCCCTAAAGGAGATGACCCTGCGGTCCTGATTCCGGGCTATGGCGGCTCCTATGCCTTCCAGCCCATGCTGACCTACATTCTGCAGGGGTATCTTTTATGGTTTCTCCGTCTCTTCACCGACCGTTTTGACGTTCTCCTGGTTTCGGCGCGGCTGGTAAATGCCCTGTTTGGGCTCAGCGCGGCCATTTACGTCAGAAGGCTGTCCAGGCTGCTGTTTCCCGACCGGCTTTCGCAGTGGGTCTTTTCCTGTCTTGCCGTTTTTCTGCCCCAGAGCATTTTCATCCATACCTATGTGAATACGGACTCCTGTGCCATTTTCTCCGTCATGATGATGCTTACAGAGGCTCTGGGCGGCCTGCGGGACGGATTCCGCCGCCCTGTCTGCATCCGCCTCGCCGTCGGTATCATTCTGTGCGCTCTCTCCTATTACAATGCCTATGGTGCGGTGATTGCGGTTATCCTTCTGTTCATTTCCGCCTTTGTCAGCCGGATGCAGGCCGGGACCATCCTGCCGGACGGAACCGCCTTCCCGAAGGAACGTTTTCACATCCACCTGGTTCCCCTTTTGAAAAAGGGACTTTTCATCAGCGCCATCGTCCTTCTCGGAGCGGGCTGGTGGTTTATCCGGAACGCGGTTCTCTATCATGGAGATTTTCTCGGCATTTCAGCAAGAAACGCCTGTGTCGCCGAAACGTGCCTGCCGGAATACCATCCGCTCCTGCGGACCACTTATCAGGGCATGGGTGTAAGCGTCTTTTCCATGGTGTTTGGCACCGATTTTTTCACCCTGCTCTGCCGCAGCTTTGTGGCCATGTTCGGGCCCATGAACCTGCCCACCCATTATTATATTTATAACGCATACTACTGGCTCTTCGGCATCGGGCTGATCGCCGCCCTGATTCCTGTGGGCCAGGGGCTGTATCTGACCTGGATGGACAGGGGACACCGGCTTTTTACCAACGCTGTCATGGTGCTCACCTGCCTGATTCCCATCTTTCTGTGCGTGATCTATTCCTATACCTGGGATTTTCAGCCGCAGGGAAGATACCTGCTGCCCATGCTTCCTGCCTTCATGTACCTGGTGACACTGGGCGAAAAAAAAGCCGCGCACCTGCTTCAGTCACTATGTGACCATCTGAAGCTGCGCGCGCTTTCCTCTTATATCTCTGCCGTGACAGGAGGCATCGTGATCCTCTTTACTATCGCGGCTCTGTTCTATTCCGTTTTTCTGGTGATGGTGCCTCATTACCTGTGAGCGTTCTTTTTTGCAGAGCGGCTGTCAGTTTCTGTCGAAGTATCTGCTCATTTTGCAGGATTTCTTTCATTTCAATCTTATTCCTCTCCCGCCTGCTGAATCTCTCCGTCCGGCAGAATTTTTCCCTCCGCCAGAATCTCATCCGCCTGCTCCTGTGTGATGTAATCCTGCTGTACCATACACTCCAGAACCGTCTTTTGCCTCTGCGCAGCCAGCTCTGGGCTGTTGGTGAGGGAATAAACGGAAGGCGCGTTTGGGATTCCCGCCAGCAGAGTGCTCTCATAATCGGTCATCTGAGAGGGCTCCTTTCCGAAATATCCCTCCGCCGCATCATAAACGCAGTAATAGCCGCTGCCAAAATAGATGGTGTTCAGATACAGCTCCAGAATCTCATCCTTGGTATAATCCCGCTCCAGATCAAAGGCCACAAACAACTCCGCCACCTTACGGAGAAATTTCTTTTCCTGGGTAAAATACATGTTCTTGGCAAGCTGCTGGGTAATGGTGCTTCCGCCCTCCGCCAGTTCTCCTTCCCGCAGGTTGATGACGACCGCCCGGCCTGTGGAAATCAGGTCCAGGCCGCCGTGTTTATAAAAACGGCTGTCCTCCACTGCGACCACCGCATCCTTATAGGTCTGCGGCAGCTCGTCCAGCGTGGTATAATGGGGATTGGACCGGATTTCCGCCACTTTTTCGGAAAGGGACTCTTCTCCCGTCACCTGTTTATATATCTGATATCCCTGCCAGATCAGCCTGCCGCCCACCACGGCGGCGCCGGCAAACAGAACCAGCAGGGTAAAAAGGATCAGTTTCTTTAAAAAACGCATCTTGCTTCCTCTTCCGGTTTTTTCTTACTGCCGGATTAGTGTAACACAAAGGGGGAGGTTCTATCAAGTGCGGAAGCCCTGCGAACAGAAAGGTTTCACAAAATGCTCAGAAAATATCCGTCCGGGTTCACTCCATCCTCCAGTGATCATTGATCATGCGGACCGCGATTTCCCTTGCCTTCACGCTGGTCACCTCCGCCCCGTCCGTCTGTCCCAGCCAGACGCAAAAGTACCGGTTTCCCTCCGGCGTTTCGGCAAAGCCCGTATACCAGGCATCCACCGTAACGCCGGACGCCTTTCCCATCCCCGTTTTCCCGTAAATGGAAAGCCCGTCTTCTTCCTGCAGGAGCATGACCTGCTTCAGCCTTTCCCCGGTTGCTGCCGAGGCATATCCATCTTCCCCGAAAATCCGTTCCATCACTTCTGTCTGCTCCCTCGGAGAAATCTTCAGAGAGGATTCGATCCAGAAGCCCGTCAGCGCCCGGTTGCTGTTATTGGTATTCAGACTGCCCTCCCAGTCGGAGATATCGCAGTTTCCGTACCGCAGCGCATCCAGCCCCTCCTGCATCCGTTCCTTTCCGATGTCATCCACCACCTGCCGGAAGTACCAGACGCAGGAGGCATGAAAGGCATCCTCAAAACCGATATCCCGGTTCCATTCCCCGTTCCAGAAGTATTCCCCGCTCCATTTCCGGACAGAATTTTCCGGATCAATCACGCCGTTTTCCAACGCCAGCAGAGAAGAGATGATTTTAAAGGTGGAACAGGGCGATCTTCTCGTCTCCGCCAGCTCAGGATTGTATACAAGATATCTGTTTTCTTCTGCGTCATACAGAACGGCGGTGCCGTTTAGCCCCTGAAAATATTCTGACCAGTCCGTCTCCATGATCTGTGGCTGCCGCTTCTCTTCGAGGCTCTTCTTCGCCCTTTCCGTCAGCCGTTCTGCCGGACCTGAGACGGCGGTTTCCTGCCCTGTCTGCGGTTCTCCGGCGCTTTCC
>DWYY01000205.1 GCA_019118445.1 Candidatus Eisenbergiella merdipullorum
GAAAAAACGCCAGGAACCCTTACCTGGAATTTTCTGCGCTGGTTGCGATGGGAGGAAACTTCGGACTGGAAATGGATCTGAGCCTTTTGTCTGAAACGGAAAAAGCGCAGGTGAAGGGATATGTGGAGATCTATAAGAAGCTGCGCCACATCATCTGCCAGGGAGACTTCTACCGGCTGGAAAGCCCCTTTGACGGGTCCTATACCACCTGGGAATATGTGAGCAGAGACCGGAGCGAGGCAGTCCTTCTGGCCTTCCAGACACGGAACGGGAAGAACGGGGAGCAGCACATGGTATGGCTGGAGGGCCTGGATGAAAAGAAACGCTATCAGTGGAACAGCCGCAGCTATACCGGGCAGGAACTGATGAAGGCTGGCCTTTTTCTGGAACAGGCCAATGCCCAGTATGGCGCAAGACTCATATACCTGGAAGCGCCCGAAAAAGCTTCCCAGCGGCATTCTTTTTCCGGTATTCGGCAGGAGTCATCCCGGTGAGCCGTTTGAAAACGATGATAAAATGCTGGCTGGTCTGATAGCCGGAGGATATCCTGAGATCGTTAATCTTATCGGTGTATGAAGTTTCGTAGTATTTCTGCATCAGGCGGCTGAATTGCCTGCGCGATATGTGCAGATAATCCGTGATCTGTTCCACACTCATCGGGTATAATCGAAAAACAGGTATCCAGCCTGGCTTTCAGGTTCGGCTGTTCCGACAGGCATCCGCCGTCAGCGGACAGTTTGGCAGGAACAGCCGATACCTTTTTCATTTCCAAACAGGATCTGCCGATCTGTACAACAAACTGAGAGAAGAGGTTTTCGAGATTTTTTTGAACAAGGGACGCCGCTCACATGCTTCGCAAATGATATTTCTGCTGATAAGGCCGTACTGGGACTGCCCGTCCTCCATGATAAAAAAGGATGGTCCATAATAGCATGGCAATATGCGCACCACACCGGGTTCTTCTGTCTTATCTCAGTCTAATTCCCATCCGCAAGATTTAAATATTGGATATATCTCTGCCAATCCTCCCGGCTCAGATAATGCGTCCCAGCCCGCAGATGATACCCGATCTCTCCCTCCCCAAAGAAATCTCCGGGGACCGGGTCCCTGTCCGGATGGACAAAACCTTTCAATCCGCAGCTTTTGTAATACTGGTCCGCGGCAACACAGGATAAATACTCATGCTCCGGATCCGCCCAGCTATCCTCAGAAGCGCTCGCCACATAGACCCGGTGCGGCGCGTTGGCAGCCAGGAGAAAATGCTGGTCAAAGGGGAGCTCTTCCACATTTTCCGCATATTTCCCATAATTTTCACAGAACCAGTACGGAAATACCTGAAATATCCTTTGGATGGTCTCCCCCCGTTTTTCCCGGGAAATTGCCGCGCCGCTGCAGCCGGAATCATTGGAAAACGCGCAATAGAACCGTTCGTCAAGAGCGCCAGCAAGAAGCGCTGTTTTTCCCAGCCTGGAATGCCCCACGATACTGATCTTCCCATGATTCAGTATCGGCACAGTCATCGCATGATCCATAACCCTGCCCGCCGCCCAGGCCCACAGGCCGATCTTTCCACACTGCGTTTTTGTTCTTTTTCCTTCCGGATAGATCAAACCTGCCAGACCATTCGTAAAGTCCCCATCGTCAGAGGTCACATCCTGATAACAGAAATATAATACGGCATAGCCTGAATCAATGATCTCTTCTATCGGAAGATATCTGTCCGGAATAAGATCTCTGAAATTTATATGCACAAAACAGGGAACCGGTTTTTCCCTTTTTGTGGGATAAATAAAATAGACAGGGAATGTGAAATCTCCATATTCCGCGCGGCAGGTCAGCAGCAGTTTCTTCAAAACAGCCTTCCCCGCGCAGAACTGTTCTTCCGCAGACTCCTCTTTTGCGCTCACCTTTTCAGGCGGCCCTGGCAGAAAACCGTATTCTTCCGATAAAAGGACCTGTATGATTTCCGATTTACTCATTCCCTCCGGCATAGGCAGCCGATTTAACAGATTTTTGTTCATTTTCCCTCCCGTACCCCTTCTTATCTTTAATAGCTTTTGCAGGTATAATATATTGCTATTGTACAACTCGGTGCTCCTTTCGTCAAAGGCTTTGGGGAGGAGAATAGGAGAGGGATGCTGATGAAATTTGCAAATCCGGCTGAATACAATTACATAATTTAACTGAATAATATTATAAAATCAGGCTGAATATAATTATAAAATTTAACTGAATGGAATTGTAAAACCCGATTGAATAGGATATAATAACTTATATATCAGAAGTTCGAGGCCATTAAGATCATGAAAAAAAAGGAATATAAACCACGTATCATTGATGCGAAAATAGAAGAATATTTATCCGCCTTCGGAGCCATATGCCTGGAAGGCCCAAAGTGGTGCGGCAAAACCTGGACCTCTTCCTTCCACAGCAACAGCGAGATTTATATTGGAGATCCTGCCGGAAACTTTCAGAACCGCCTGCTTGCAGAATTATCTCCCGACATGATCCTGGAAGGAAAAACACCCCGTCTGATCGATGAATGGCAGGAGGTTCCTTCCCTTTGGGATGCTGTACGATACCGGGTGGACCAGAATCCTCAAAAAGGACAGTTTATTCTCACCGGTTCTGCCACTCCCAATCACAAAGGCATCCTCCACAGCGGTGCAGGCAGAATTGCCAGGCTGAGAATGCGCCCCATGTCCCTCTATGAAGCCGGTGCCTCCAGCGGCATCGTTTCTCTGAAGGAGCTCTGTCAGGGAAGGCTGAAACCGGTCCTGACAGAGAATGTTGAACTGAAAAAACTGGCTGAACTTATTATCCGCGGCGGATGGCCTGGCAGTCTGTCCCTGTCCTTTGAACAGGCAGCTCTTCTTCCTGCCGAATACCTGAATGCCGTTATTGAGGATGACGTATACCGCATCGACGGCATCAAACGAGATACGCATAAAATGCGTCTCCTTCTGCGCTCTCTCGCCAGGAACGAAAGCACCACCGTCACGAACAGAACTCTGATGAAGGATATCAAAGCGCTTGACGAAGAGGAACTGGATTCCAATACCGTATCTTCCTATCTGGATATTTTCAGGCGGCTGTTTCTGACCGACAACCAGCCGCCTTTTTCCTCAGGCATTCGTTCTTCTGTACGGGTAAAACAGGCGGAAAAGCGGCATTTCTCTGATCCCTCTCTTGCATGCGCGCTGCTGAAAGCGACACCCGCCGGACTTTTTGGAGATTTGGAAACGCTGGGCTTTCTCTTTGAAGCGCTCTGTGAACGGGATCTTCGAATTTATGCCGAATCCTTCGGCGCTCTCCTGTACCATTATCAGGACTATCAGAATCAGGAAATTGATGCCGTCATTGAACTGCCGGATGGATGTTGGTGTGCCTTTGAGATCAAGCTGGGAGCCAGTCAGATCGATACGGCCGCTCAAAATCTTCTGGAGATCAGAAAACAGATAGAAAAAGATCCCAAAGGCCGTCCCCCTTCCATTCTCTGCGTACTGTGCGGCCTCTCCAACGCAGCTTATCAGCGTCCTGACGGCGTTTTCGTTGTTCCCATCACAGCGCTGGGACCGTAAGGAAGCTGAAAAAATGTGCGGCACATGGAATCCATCCATGTGCCGCATCGCATAATCAAGCCGCTTCGTCCAGCCTTATCCCAACACTGCGATAAACCGGTCAAACGCCGCCTGGCCTTCTTCAGTCCTCTTGTATACGCCCGCGTCCTCCAGAACCTCCATGAACACCTGGCCGATCTCCTTCTGGATGATCTCATGGATGTTGTCCGCATTCACATTTTCATATTTGGGAAGGAACTCATCCACCCAGTCCGCATGCTTGGCAAGCACTTCGTCGTCACGGATATCCGCACCGGAAAGAATGGCTTTCTCCAGGGCCGCCATCTCGCCGTCCAGACGGGACGGAAGCACCGCCAGGCCCATGACCTCGATCAGGCCGATGTTCTCCTTCTTGATGTGATGAAGCTTCGCATGAGGATGGTATACGCCGAGAGGATGCTCTTTGGTCGTGATGTTGTTGCGCAGCACCAGATCCAGCTCATAGTTGTCCCCGCGCTTTCTGGCAATGGGGGTGATGGTGTTGTGAGGTTCGCCGTCCGTCTCCGCGTAGATGAAAGCAGCTTCATCCGTATAGCCGCGCCATTTTGCCAGGATCTCATCTGCCAGGGCGATGATCCTGTCGCTGTCCGGGGCGTTTAAACGGATGACCGACATGGGCCAGTTCACCACGCCCGCCTTCACGTCTTCAAAGCCCTTCACGGTGAAAGTCCTGTCCACGCCTGCCTTTGCCATGGGGAACTCGTAATGTCCGCCCTGGAAGTGGTCATGGCTTAAAATGGAACCTCCCACAATGGGAAGATCCGCGTTGGAACCAAGCATGTAATGAGGAAACTGCTTCACGAAGTCGAACAGCTTCACGAAGGTATCGTGCTCGATCTTCATGGGAATATGTCTGGAATTGAACACAATGCAGTGCTCATTATAATATACATAGGGAGAATACTGGAAGCCCCATGCGCTGTTGTTGATGGTGATGGGGATGATCCTGTGATTCTGTCTGGCGGGATGGTCCACACGGCCCGCATAGCCTTCGTTCTCCATGCAGAGCTGGCACTTGGGATATGCGCTCTGCTTCGCGTTTCTGGCCGCCGCAATGGCCTTTGGATCCTTCTCCGGCTTGGAAAGGTTGATGGTGATATCCAGATCGCCGTATTTCGTGTGCGCCACCCATTTCTGGTCGCGGCAGACGCGGTACCGGCGGATGTAATCCGTATCCTGGCTGAATTTATAAAAATAATCGGTTGCCTCCTGCGGGGAATTGGCATAATGCGCGCGGAAGGTACGGATGATCTCGCTGGGACGCGCCACCAGCAGGCCCATGATCTTTGTATCGAACAGATCCCGGTACACCACGCTGTTATGTTCCAAAAGGCCTTTTTCCGCCGCATAATCCAGCATATCCTTTAAAATGCTCTCCAGCCTCGCGACCAGTTCAGTCTCCTCGCTCTTATCCGTCGTAATGGGCGTATCCGCATCCTCCAGCTCGTCCAGTCCGAACAGCTCCAGAAGACGGTTCGTCGTATAGATCGTATCTTCCGGCTCGATCAGTCCGGTGGCAAGCCCATATCTCACTAATTCTCTGATGCTCTTCTGAATCATTTTTTACCTCCATGCCGAAGCGTTGCTGAGGCCGCGAGGAGAAATCACGCAGGTGATTTCTCCTCTGCGATCACAGCAGTTTTGTGCTTCGGCGCAAAACTGCCACAAAGCTGGCTTTGTTTTGAAACAACAAGCCATCGGGCTTGTTGTTCAATCTTCTTCCATCATTAAAGAACGCTCGGTCCGCCGCCGATCTCCACCACATAGAAGTCAGCCGCGTAACCGATCTTTTTCAGGTATGCCGCTCCCACTTTCTCGATAAAGTTATCGATGGCGTCCGTTTTCACGATGCTCACGGTGCAACCCCCGAAGCCCGCTCCGGTCATGCGGGAACCGATCACGCCGTCCACCTTCCAGGCTTCCTCCACCAGAGTATCCAGCTCAATCCCGGTCACTTCGTAGTCATCGCGCAGGGATACATGGGAAGCATTCATCAGCTGGCCGAACCGGGCGATATCATTGGCCCTCAGGGCGGCAACCGCCTGGATGGTGCGCTGGTTCTCATAAACCGCATGCTTTGCACGTTTTCTGCGGACATCGTCCTTGATGGCTCCCTTGTACTGCTCGAACTGCTCCTCGGTCAGATCGCCCAGGGACTTGATGTCAACCACCTTCTGAAGTTCCGCAAGCGCTTCTTCGCACTCGCTTCTTCTCTCATTGTATTTGGAATCGCCCAGACCGCGTTTTTTATTGCTGCAGGCGATGACGATCTTAGCACCGTCCAGATGGATGGGTGCGTATTCATAGCTCAGATCCGCAGTATCCAGGAAGATCGCGTTATCCTTCTTTCCCATCGCAATAGCGAACTGATCCATGATACCGCAGTTGACACCGTTAAAGTTGTTCTCGGAATACTGGCCGATCAGCGCCAGGTCCTGATTGGTCACATCAAAGCCGAACATATCACGCAGGATGAAGCCGGTCAGCACCTCCAGGGAAGCGGAAGAGGAAAGGCCGGAACCATTGGGGATATTGCCGCACAGGAGCAGGTCCATGCCAAACGGGATCTTCATATCCCTTTTTTCAAATGCCCACATCACTCCCTTGGGATAATTGGTCCAGTCAGCTTTCTTTTCTGGGACCAGGTCATCCAGGCTGCTTTCGACCACGCCCAGATGCTCAAAATTCATGGAATAAAAACGGAGCTTCCGGTCCTCTCTCTTTCTCGCCGCGCCATAGGTCCCGATGGTCAGCGCACAGGGAAATACATGGCCGCCGTTATAGTCTGTATGTTCTCCGATCAGATTCACACGGCCGGGCGCAAAATAGGTTTTCACCCCGTCTGTATCTCCAAATATCTCACCGAATTTTTGTATGACTTTTTCTTTCATTTCCATAGTCCCTTCTCCTTTTCTTTTCCATAATACCAGACGTACAGCCGCGGCGCGCAGACATACGGCCGCCTTTAACTTTTTCATCATATAACAAAAAAACAATGACGACAAGCGGATATTTGTTGTATGTACCTGTCAAAATGTTAAGGCGTTCTCCTCATCCGTGCAGGCTGTTCACCTGGCTGATAAAATCCTCTACCTGCCGCAGATATTCTTTATTCCGGCGGCTCTCCCCCTTCTGCAGCTCCTTCCTATAGGCTGAAGGCGCCATTCCTTTCATCTGTTTAAATGCCTTCGTGAATACCAGCGGATCATTATAGCCGCAGGAAAGCGCGATGCTTTCCACGGGAAGCTGTGTGACCGCCAGAAGCTCCGCCGCTCTGGTGAGCCTGAAGGCCGTGAGAAACTGCTGCGGCGACATCCCCATGGAATGCTCAAAAAGTGTATACAGATAGCTTCTGTTAATGCATACATAATCGGCCACATCCGTCACTTTCACAGGATTGCAGTAATTGCGCTGTATGAATTCCACTGCCCTTTTCACATACTGGTTGGCCTTATCCTCCTCCGGCCGGTCCTGCGGCCTGGCGCTTTCCGCGATCAGGGAAAGAAATATCTGCAGCTGGCCATTCCGCCGCAGTTCGTTGGTCAGGCCATAGGTATTGTGCTCCATCATGTCCCGGACGCTGCCGTACAGTTCATCCGAACGGTCTGACTGAAAAACGGGCTGTCTGACCGACAGGCCCGTATAGGACACAAAGCTTTCCACTCCGCTTCCGGAAAAGCCGACCCACACATAGGTCCAGGGTTCCCTTTCATCCGACTGATAAAAGGCAAGCTGGCCGGGCACGATCAGAAAGCCGCTGCCCGCCTCCAATGGGTATTCTCTGCCACCCATGCGAAAGGTTCCTTTCCCGCTCAGGACATAATGGATCATATAATGAGGTTTTAGCGCCGGGCCGAAACTGTGCAGCGGCTCCGTTTTGGAGCAGCCGCAGCAGTTTACGATGAGCGCTCCGGTCTGTTCATTTTCAAATTCCAGCTTATATGCTTTTTCCATTATTAATTTCTGACAATTTTTTTAATTATTTGAATATTTTCTCGTCCAGTTCTTTCTGCACGCGTTCCAAGTCCGCGCGGATGGAAATCTTCTGCGGGCAGAGGGTCTCGCATCTTCCGCACTTCACGCAGTTCTTCGCCTTTTCCTCATCCTTCAGCTCCACTTCCCATGCCCGTTTCACGTGATCGTAGGTGCGGTACATATGATAATTGTTCCATACCCTGAAGTTTCCGGGGATGTTGACGCCCGCTGGGCACGGCATACAGTAACGGCAGCCCGTGCAGCCGTTCTGTACACGGGAACGGAGCTCCTTTACGATCTCGTCAATTTCTTTTTCCTCCGCCGCGCTTAAAGGTCTGAAATGCTCAAAGGTCTTCAGATTGTCCTCCACCTGCCGCATGGTGGACATGCCGCTCAGGATCACCTTCACATTAGGATGGCTGCCCACCCAGCGCAGAGCAAAAGAGGCAACGCTGGCTTCCGGATCCATCTTATGGAAGCGTTCGTTGATATCATCAGAAAATCCTGCCAGGTTTCCACCCTTTATAGGCTCCATGATCACCATCGGCACACCCAGGCTTTCCGCCAGCGCATAGCCTTTGTCGCCTGCCTGCTCATTTCTGTCCAGATAGTTGTACTGGATCTGGCAGAAATCCCAGGCACGATAGCGCAGGATCTCTTCAAATGCCTCATAATCATCATGGAAAGAGAAGCCGTAATAGCGGATCTTCCCCTCCTCCTTCAGCTTCGCGCAGTAATCCACTACGCCGAGTTCCTTCATATGATCCCATCTTTCCTTGCTCAGCGCATGGAGCAGATAAAAATCAATGTGATCGGTCTGAAGACGTTCCAACTGTTCGTTAAAGATCCGTTCCGCATCTTCCAAACTGTTCACCGCCCAGAGCGGAAGCTTGGTAGCAAGATAAAAAGAATTACGGTCGTATTTTTTCAGGACCCTTCCCACAAAAGGCTCGCTCTGGCCGTCAAGGTACGGATAAGCTGTGTCTATGTAGTTCACGCCTGCGGCGATCGCCTTATCCAGCATCTTCTCCGCTTCCGCTTCATCGATCTTTCCGTCCGGCAGGACAGGCAGGCGCATGCAGCCGAAACCCAGGAGCGATGTTTCGATTCCAAGTTTCTCCATTTTTCTTTTTTCCATAGTCCTTCTCCTTTTTTGTTTTTCCCGCAGGGCGCGCGCCGGAATCATACTCCCGGCTTTGGCGGCTCCCTTTTGAGGATCATTTTTTTGCTACAGTTCACTCGTCCCTTTCTATTATAAGGGATTCTTTTTCTTTTTTCTATGTTTTTTGGTATAGATATGCGAAGGGTTTCGTGCTATGATGAAACGGCCGGGACAGACCATGGGAAAAGCCTGCGTAAAGCTTCCTCCCTGTCGTCCGGGATTTTAGAGTTTATAAGAAGGAATGAGCCATGGAGCTGCAGTCAAATGTCATTTTTTTCGTAGAAATCATAGGTACCGTCGCTTTCGCCTCCTCAGGCGCCATGGTCGCAGTGCGCAAAAAGCTGGATCTGTTCGGTATCATCGTCCTTGGCGTGGTCACGGCCGTTGGCGGCGGCATGATGCGCGACATCCTGATCGGAAAAATCCCTCCCAGCATGTTCCGCAATCCGGTCTACGTATTCGCCGCTTTCCTGACAGTTATGATCCTGTTCATCCTGTTCCGTCTACAGCCCGCTCTGCTCGCCAGCCGCTACATCGAAGACTACGAAAAGATCATGAACATCCTGGACGCCATCGGTCTGGGCGCCTTTACAGTGACCGGCATTGATACCGGTGTTGCGGCAGGATACGGGAGCTACCATTTTCTGATCATTTTTCTGGGCGTCATCACAGGAATCGGAGGCGGCATTCTGCGTGACATCATGGCAGGGGAAACGCCTTTTGTCCTGAAAAAGCACATCTACGCCTGCGCCTCCATCGCCGGCGCCTGTCTTTATACTTTTCTGCTGGAATACACCTATTCCGACCTGGCCATGGTCGCAAGTGCCTTTCTGGTCGTCGCTATCCGGTTGCTTGCCAGCCATTACCGGTGGGATCTGCCGGGGATTGGAACGGACAGGGAATAACGGATGACCATCCTCCGTTCTCCATTCTGTATCATGGCGCTCCCTGATGATCTGCATCTGGCGGGCGTAGTTGAAAAAATCCAGTTCAAGTACCCGAAAAGGCATGGCATAATCGATCTCCGACTGGTTTTCAATGCCAAGAGCGGCAAAATTTTCGTTGTTCGCTTTAAAGTTCTGAAAAACGTCAGAGAGGACAGCAGATATTCTGTCCTGACGAAAGCCGAACGGCTTTAAATATAGAAATTTATGCTTATGCGCATTGTAGCATCTTTCGGACATGCATACAAGAAAAGATTTTTCAGGAAAATTTGTCTTGAAAAATCTTTCTCTAAAGAAGATGTCTACTTATACAAGTACGGCGGCCGTATGTCTGGCGTATCATGCAAATCGGGAGCGTTCTTCACGCTCCCGTCTCGATGCCCGTCCATGCGGTACGGTTCGTTTACGCATAATACTTCGCCTGCGCATTCCATAGCTGCGAATACAGCCCTCCCGCAGCCAGCAGCGTTTCGTGGCTGCCCCGCTCTTCAATCCTCCCGTCATCAAAAACAATGATATCGTCACAGAATCGGCAGCTGCTCATCCTGTGGGAGATGTAGATGCTGGTCTTGCCCTCGGTCATCTCGTCGAAACGGGCGTAGACCTCCGCTTCTGCCAAAGGATCCAGAGCGGCTGTCGGCTCGTCCAGAACCACCAGGGCTCCATCTTTGTACAGGGCGCGGGCGATGGCCAGCTTCTGGGCTTCTCCGCCGGAGATTTCCACACCCTCACCCGTGTCCTTATAGAGCAGGGTTTCCAGCCCCTCCGGCATATTTTTTACCATTTCTTCGGCACCAGCCTGACGCAGGGCCTTCCACAGACGGCCGTCGTTCCGCCCATATCCGGCCGCCACATTTTCCCAGACCGGGAAGGAGAACAGGCGAAAATCCTGAAACACCACGCCGAACAGATCCCGGTATTCGTCGGGCTTATATTTACGGATATCCACGCCGTTTAAGGTAATACGCCCCTCCGTAGGCTCATACAGGCCGCAGAGCAGTTTGATGAAGGTGGTTTTCCCCGCGCCGTTCCTTCCCACCACCGCCATTTTCCGCTTCATGTCCAGACGGCAGTTCACGTTTTTCAGCACATATTGAGCGCTTCCCGGATAACGGAAGCTCACATTTTCAAAGGCCAACTCATATTCCCCATCGTCACGCTTCTCCAAAGGAATCGTGCCGTGGGAATGCTTCTCCTCCACATCCAGAAAGGCCAGAAATTCCCCCATGTAAGCGGCGTTCCTGCGGATGGCCGCATTGTATTCGATCAGGGAGGCGCAGGCGCTTCCGAACTGGTTCAGCGCTCCCACATACTGGGTAAAGGCTCCGACGGTAATGGCTCCGGAAATGGTTTTCAGGAGCACCAGCAGATAGGAAAAAACGGTAAAAAGACCGCTGTTGGCCAGGTTTTCCATGGTTTCTTCTCGTTTTGCGCGGATTCTGCGAAGATAAAAACGAAACCCCTTGTTAAACTCTCTTTCCCCGTTTTTCAGGAGCATGTCCTGCATCTCGAAAATACGGATGATCTTGCCCGCCCGGTAGTTAAAGAAAATATTGTCGTTCAGATAGGTAAGCTTTTCTTCCGTTCCTGTACGATTCTGGAAAAAATTTTTTTCCCTTTCCGCATATTTATGCGCCGTGCGCACAGAAAGAAGGGCCACTCCCGTAAGAGCAGTGCCGAACAGAAACAGAGAAACGCCCGGTACAGAAAGCAGAGCGGCCGCCTGTCCAATTCCATCCTCCCGCCCGGAAAGGGGCGTTATGCCGCCCACTGTTGGATGCTTCAGCACCAGCTGCAGCGACAGACCCACTGATATAACGATGTTCAGAAGGGCTTTCAGCAGTTCTCCGTAATTGAGGACCACGATCCCTACGCTTCCATACATATCACAGGTCCGCTCCGCGGACAGGAGTTTTTTGACGGCATCCGGGTCCTCCATAGTCTCATAGTCCAGAGAAATCGCTTTTTTCGCAATCCACAGATATACGATCTGCCAGAACCGGTTCTGTACGGTCCGCACCTTTTTTAACAGCACCTCACCAATGCTTCCCAGTATCAGCGCGGAAACAGCGAGCAGAAGAGCGTACAGCGCTGCCTGCCGGAAGCGGGCGTCAAGCAGATTGTCGATCAGGGTCGATGTAAGAAACAGTCCTGCATAGATTTCCGCCAGATTCACACAGATCATCAGAAGATTCATGGGAAGGACGGTGGAATCCGTTTCATGCACCATTTTCAGAAGCCGGAATCCCACCCGATGGGTGGACGCGAACTCGCTTTCTATCCATTTTTTCGTAATTTCCCCCAAAAAGTGATTTGTTTATCCAAGGCAGGCCGCCTCCTCTCCTTTTTTGTAATACCGCGCCTGAACGGTGAACATGTTCGCGTAGGCGCCGGCCTTTTCCATCAGCTCCTCATGGGTGCCCTGTTCCGTGATCCGTCCGTTTTCCAGGTATACGATGCGGTCGCAGAAGCGGGTAGAGCTTAGACGGTGGGAGATAAAAATTCCCGTTCTCCCCTGCAGCAGTTCGTCATACTTCTCATACATCTCTCCCTCCGCAATAGGATCCAGAGCGGCTGTGGGCTCATCCAGAATGACCACCGGCGCATCCTTATACAGCGACCGGGCCAGCATCAGCTTCTGCAGCTCGCCTCCGGAAAGGCTTATTCCGTTTTCCCCCAGATCCCGGTTCAGGGGCGTATGCACGCCCTGCTCCAGCCCGTCCACCTTCTCCATCAGGCCCGCCCGGGTCAGGCTGTCGCGCAGCCTGTCCATATCCGTCTCTTCCTCCTCCGCGCAGGATACGTTTTCCATGAGAGAAAAGGAAAAGGTGAACACATCCTAGAACACCACGGAAAATTCCCGGAAGCAGGTCTCCTCCGTCAATTCGCCCAGCTCCTGTCCGTCCAGGAGGATCCGCCCGGAATCCGGACGGTACAGGCCGCAGAGCAGCTTCACCAGCGTGGTTTTTCCCGCGCCGTTTGCGCCCACCAGCGCCAGCCGCTCTCCGGGCCGGATGGTCAGATTCAGATCGTGGATGGCATCCGTTTCGCTTCCCGGATACCGGAAACAAACCTGTTCCAGTCGGATCTCATGTGCCTGTCCGGCCCTCTCCGGCACTGCGCTTCCCCATTTCCCCCGTTTTCCGGCAGCCACGGCATCCTCAAAGGCATGGAATTTCCCAATAATAATGTCCTGATGGAAAAACTCCTGCAGAGCGGAAAAAAAGGCTGTCAGCCAGGTGTCAAAGCCGGAAACCAGCCCCGTATAGATCAGAAACTCCGCTACCGTCATCCTGCCCTGCACCATCTGAAGGATCAGAAAACCATAGATCAGCAGATTTTTCATAAAGGAAAGCCCCTTTCCGAACAGCCCCGCCGCCATATAGGCAGCCTTCCCTTTTCCCCGCAACTCCGTAAAGCGGTTAATGACCTTCTCAAATGCTCCCAGCAGCCAGCGGTCCATCCGGTAGAGACGGATATCCTTTCCATTGACCGTATCCACCGTTATCTTACGCAGATAAGCCAGAGCCTCCCAATTGGCGTCGTTCTCCTTTTCCAGCACGGTCTCCCGCCTTTTCGCCAGCAGGGAGGCTCCTGCCGTCAGAACGGCAGAAAAAAGGATCAAGGCAAACAGCGGCATGCTGCGGTTTCCGATGACAAAAGCATAAAGCAGGAAGCCTCCCAGATTGGTCACAAGTCTCACCAGCTCCCTCATATATGCTTCAAACCCATTCCAGTCCCCCCGGAACACTGCCTCCAGCGCTCCCGCCATCTTCTTCTGCCCTTCATCGCTTTCCAGGAAGGCAGCATCCGCTTCCAGACAGCTTCGGTAAAGCGGAATCCCCATCTGTATCCGAAACTGGAAGATCACACCTTCTCCAACCTGCACCAGATATCCCGCAAGCAGGCGGAACGCCTGTTGCAGCGCCACATATCCGCCCACGGTAATAAGAATTTCTCCGGCGCTTCCTCCCCCGGAAAACGCCGCCACGATCACTCCGGCCAGCGCCGCCGATAGAAAGGGATACAGGATTCCGGAAACCGTCTGCCCCATACAGACCAGAATCCCTTTCCCTCCCATCTCGCGGACAAACAGCCTCAAAACATATCGCAGCGTGTCCGGAACGGAATATTCTTTTTCAGCTTTGCTATTTCGGCTCTTTTTCATTTTTGTCTTCATGTTCCCATGATCCTTTCATGCATTTTCCCTGAAGCCTCGTCCGGACGGCTGATCTTTTCCCCGGGCCGGCCAGTTCCTGTACCGGACTTTTCTTCATGATAAAACAGGAATCCCCGTCTGTGGAGATTCCCGCACGAAATGACTGATTTTTTTCACGAACTGCAGCCTTAGCGCCGCAAGGCGCGGGACTGGAGCCTCGAAGAGGCGACGGGTGCGAATGAGGGTGATACTGTGAATAGCAACCTTCCCCCGGCAGCGCCGCCATGCCGGGAAGGCTGCTCTGACCGTATCACTCCGGCAGGGGAAGCGTCACCTCCGCCGCAAAGATGCCCGGCTCATTCGCCAGGTTGAGAAAGCCGCCGTATTTTTCCACTACCGCGCTGACCCGCTTCATGCCGAAGCCATGGCTTCCCCGCTTCTGGGTGATGTAATTGCGCTCGTTGAAGTTCAGCTCCTCCTTTGCCGAATTCTGGATGGACATATAAAGCTGACGGCCGTTTACCGCCAGATAGACCCGCAGGAAACGCCCTTCCTCCGGAATCTGCTCATAGGCCGCCAGCGCGTTATCCAGCAGGTTTCCCAAAATCACGCACAGATCCACATCCTCCACCGGCAGGTTTTCCGGCAGTCTGGCCTTACAGTTCACGGCGATCTTTTTCTGCTGTGCCAGGGACAGCTTGCTGTTTAAAATGGCGTCCGCCATCAGGTTCCCCGACTTGATCCAGGAATCTACCCGATCCAGATCCTGCTCCAGCTCATCCAGATAGCGCTGGAGCTGTTCCGTCTCTCCCAGGGCCAGCTGCGCCTTGATCACCTGCAGATGGTTATGGTAGTCATGCCGCCACCCCCGCATGTTTGTATAGATGGTGCGGATTTCCTCATACTGATGGGTCAGCACATCCTGCTGAAAGCGTTCGGCGCTGCGTTCAAATCCCTTCTGCCAGGAAAACAGCGTTCCCTCCAGAGCGAAAAACAACAGCACCTCCACCAGAAGGGTTCCCCACAGAAGAAGCCGCCGCATTTCCGGCGTAACCCACAGCCCCGCAGCATCCGGAGGCTCTCCGACGCAGAGCAATGCCGGAAATGCGGAAAGCAGAACGTACACCGCTCCCACCGCTGCGGCGTTTCCCGCCCGCAGATAGCCCCGTTTATGCGCCAGCAGAAGGAACAGGGCCAGACAGACAATCCCGTTTACGACAGGAAGCAGGCTTCCGCTTCCAAAAGCCGCTGCTGCCGCCGTCAGACAGGAAAAAAGCAGGGCCGGAGCTGCCGCCCGCTTCCACTGCTGCCGAAAAGGCTCCTCATCGAAAAAAAGGACGAACAGAACCGCCGTCACTCCCTCCAGAAGCCAGACCGTCCAGAGCGGAATCCAGAACGAAAGCGCCAGAATAAGGAGGGAAATGAGCCCTGCCACGATCCGTCTCCCCCGCCCTTTTTGAATGGCGCCCGTTCCTTCGATACAGTATCCGTATAAAAACAGCCAGATCAGGCTCAAAACAGCCGTTTCCATCATAGTTTCCCTCATGCTCCCTTTTGCGCCGCTCTCACTCCATTTCCCGCGACATTCCGATGCGGTACCAGGCCAGATACGCCCGGTTCAGCCCTTCCCATTTTCCTCTGGCAATGGGAAGCACCGTTCCGCCTTCCATGATCACCTCCCTGCGGGTGATCCGTTCCACATGGGCAAGTCCCACCACACAGGTCCGGTGGATTTTATAAAAGGCCCCGCTCTGTTCCCCGAGAAGCCGCTCCACCTGAGCGATTCCCTGGATGCAGCGTATCGGCTCCCCGCATCCGGCGCAGTACACCAGCGTGTCATGGGACGCGCTTTCCAGAAAACAGATATCCCGCAGCCTGACCCGTTCCAGAGCCCCCGCCGTTTCCAGAAGAACCGTCGGCTCCCGCCGCCCGATCCGTGACACCGCCTTATCCAGACAGGCAGACAGCCGTTCCTTTTTCACCGGCTTGATAAGGAAGGATACCGCGTCCACGTCATAACCCTCCGGCGCACGCTCCGCGATTCCGGTTACAAACAGAAGCTGCATCCCGGCCCCATTCTCCCGCAACCTGTGCGCCAGCGCCATCCCATCCATTCCGGGCATCTCAATGTCGAGAAGGAGGATATCCACACTCTGTCTTTTTTCCGCCAGCTCCTCCATCAGAAAAAGGAACTGCTCCGCATTCCGGCACAGCTCCAGTGATATTTCCTGCCTGTTTTCCTTCGCCCATTCCGATACGAACGTTTCCAGCAGGGTCAGCTGGGAAGGTTCATCGTCGCAGATCGCTATCTGAAGCATATGACCGCCTCCTGTGTGTAAAATTATTTCTTAAAACAGATCGCTGAGGGTTCCTGTTCGGGTAAGGTACAAAATCAGCTCTTCACCACTCTTTTCAAATCTTTTTGGAATTTTGTGGTTAGTCTGATATTATACATCGGAAAGCAGCTCCTCCATCATCTGGTCTACATTATTATAAGTTTTTCCAAGAGAAGGATCAACCTTCATCTGCTGTACTTCCCGCATGGCCTCGACTGTTTCCGCATTCGGCATTTCCCCTCCTGTGTGAGTTCAACGCCTCTGGCGATATCCTTCGGCCCGCCAAGGCCCCTGGCGTAAAGGTACCCCAAAAGGTAAAAGCCGTTCTTGCAGTCCCAGTCAATCCGCTCCAGATATTTCCGGGCCATTTCATAGTCCGGCTGCTGTTTTTTGTTCCACCACATGATGAGCAGTATAAACGGAATCGGGAAAATACGCAGGATCACAGCCAGAAGAACATAGACAATCACATTCCACGGCCATCTGGAAAACAGCTGGAATAATTACATTCTATATGATATAATATCTGTGCTTTATATCTTATAAGGAAAGGGAAAAAACAAATGAAAGAAAAGAACAAATTACTCCAGATCGCATCAATTCTCCTGATCGTATGCGCAATTCTTGCCATTATCATCACGGCGATTAACACGAACAAATCGCTCGGATCCATCTCGGGGATGACCGTGGAAGAAAGCGCTGCTGTGGAGGCGCAGCTGAACGCAGGCGGCGTGACCATGGATCAGGCCATGATGGCCGTATCGGG
>DWYY01000029.1 GCA_019118445.1 Candidatus Eisenbergiella merdipullorum
GAGCTGGATATGGATATGCCCGGATTTGAAAAGGAAGATATCAGGGCAGAGCTGAAGAATGGATATCTTACCGTCAGCGCTTCGTCTCATAAGAATAATGATGAGAAGGACAACGATGGCAAGTACATCAGACGGGAACGTTATTCCGGTTCCTGCAGCAGAAGTTTTTATGTGGGCGAGGATGTAAAGCAGGAGGATATCAAAGCCAAATTTGAGAATGGTATCCTAAAGGTGTCTATCCCGAAGAAGGAAGAGAAGCCTGCAGTAGAAGAAAACAAACACATTGCCATTGAAGGGTAATGATAAGGGCGGCGGTGTGAGGCCGCCGCTCCCACAGGAATCAGATAAATCAGCCTGGTTTTTAGACAGAATGGAGGAATGACCTATGTTGTTTGATGATCTGTTTGATGATTTCTTTGATGACTGGTTTGAAACACCGTATTACACATATTATGATCCGAAGTATGAAAAGAAGCTGAATAAGGCTTTGAAAAAGGAAATGAAGAATAACACCGCTGTTGCCAGAAGAGCGGCACGGATGATGAAGACCGATGTGAAGGAAAAGAAGGACTGTTACGAAGTTGAGATCGATCTGCCCGGTTACACAAAGGATGAGGTAAAGGTTGAACTTGAAAACGGTTATCTGATCGTAAGCGCAGAGAAGGGTGAAGATCCTGATGAAAATACCAGATTCCTTCGCAGGGAACGTTATACGGGCTACTGCAGAAGAAGCTTCTATGTCGGCAGCGATATGGAACAGTCCGATATCAAAGCCAGCTTCCATCACGGTACTTTGAAACTGGTGATTCCTAAAAAGAAAGCGGAGGAAGCTCCTGAGATTGAGGAAAATAAGTACATCTCCATTGAATAACATAAAAAAGGACGGTTGGGCACCGTCCTTTTTTATGTTGCTTTTACTGATGATAATAGCTGAAGAAATCCGCGATGCTTGCGGCCGCTTCCTTCAGTACCTCCACGCGGGGCAGATAAACCACCCGGAAATGATCCGGCTGCTTCCAGTTGAATCCGCCTCCGTGGATCAGCAGAATTCTTTTATCCCGCAGAAGATCCAGGGCAAACTTTTCATCATCAGTAATGTTGAATTTCTTCACATCGATCTTCGGGAAAAGATAAAAGGCAGCCTTCGGCTTCACGGCGCTGATGCCCGGAATATCCGTCAGCGCCTTATAGATGAATTCCCTCTGATCATATATCCTTCCGCCCGGAACCAGATAGCCCTTTACGCTCTGATGCCCTCCCAGCGCCGTCTGTACGATGGACTGCGCCGGAACATTGGAGCAGAGCCGCATATTGGAAAGCATTTTGAGGCCCTCCATGTAATCCCTGGCGATCTGCTTATTGCCGCTCAAAATCATCCAGCCGATCCGAAAGCCCGCAATCATGTGGGATTTTGACAGACCGCTGAAGGTGACGCAGAAAAGATCCGGAGCAAGGGAGGCGATGGAGACATGCTCTTCTCCATCCATAACCAGACGGTCATAGATCTCATCAGAAAAAAGAATGAGCTGATGTTCTCTGGCGATATCTACAATCTGCTGCAGAATCTCTCTTGGATACAGCGCTCCGGTAGGATTGTTGGGATTGATGATGACGATCGCCTTGGTCCGGTCCGTGATCTTTCTTTTCATATCCTCAATATCCGGATACCATTCCGCCTGCTCATCACAGATATAATGTACCGCCTTTCCCCCCGCAAGGGTGGCGCAGGCAGTCCACAGCGGATAATCCGGAGAGGGAATCAGAATCTCATCTCCGTCGTTTAAAAGGGCAGACATACACAGATTGATGAGTTCGCTGACGCCGTTTCCCGTATAAATATCCTCGATGGAAACGTTCGGAATTCCTTTCAGCTGCGCATACTGCATGATCGCCTTTCTTGCGGAAAACAGGCCGTTTGCCGTGGAATAACCCTCGCATTCCGTCAGCTGCTGACGCATGTCATAAATCACCTCATCCGGCGTGCGGAAGCCGAATGGAGCCGGATTTCCGATATTCAGCTTCAGAATCTGCATTCCCGCTTCTTCCATCCGGGCGGCTTCATCCACCACCGGCCCTCTTACATCGTACAGAACATTGTCCAGCTTTGTCGATTTTTTAAATTCCCGCAATCCCTGCATGTTTTCTCCTCCCACTGTACTGTCGTTTTTTTGTTCCGGCACGTTTCGTTCCAACGCGTCGTTCTTTTCCCCAGAAGCATCCGGCTCCCTGGCAGGACTCCTTCCTGCAAGCCAGTCCGCATCCACCTCCAGCATCTCCGCCAGAAATCTGAAAATATCTGCTCGCGGAATCGTTTTTCCGCTCACATACTGGCTCACCTGGCTCTTCCCCAGCTTCACTCCCTGTTCTGCCGCCATCCGGATCAGATCCACCTGTTTTTTCCCCTGTTTTTCCATGGCGTATTTCAGCCTGTCTGCAAAGGTTTCTTTTGCCATCCGCTTTCCTCCAGAAGTTCAATTCTAATTTCAATAAGTTCAATTTTAAAGAGTTTGTTTCCAGAAGTTCAATTTTTATGTATCCAATTATAGCATCAAAGAAACATGAGTTCAATTCTTTTTTATTCTTGAACTGTTTTTCTGCCTGGCTTATCGCGCAAACAGTCCCGCCAACAGGACGCTTGCGGCCACACCCGCCGCCGTCGCAAGCAGCGCCCCGGTCAAAGTATATCTGGTTTTCGTCACCTTTGCCGCCATATAATAAACGCTCATGGTATAAAAACAGGTTTCCGTACAGCTCAGCAGAATGGAGGTCATCATACCGATTCTGGAATCCGTTCCATAGTTTTTGAAAATATCCAGCACCAGCCCCGTAGCCGCAGAAGAAGAAAAAAGCTTTACAATGATCACCGGAACCACCGGGGCCGGCAGGCCGAAGGGCTCCGTCAGCGTGCCAAAAAGCTCTCCGAAAAACTCAAGAAAGCCGGAGGACCGCAGGATTCCCACAGCCATCATCAGACCGATCAGCGTGGGCATGATATCGATCACCGTATGGAAGCCGTCCTTTGCTCCTCTGATAAAATCCTCATATACATTAGTATGGTGAATGATCCCGTATCCCACCACATAAAAAATCAGCGCCGGAATAATGATATTCGACAGATTGGCAAGGGCATTTCCCATTCCGTTTTCCTTTCCGAACATGCACACAATTATGTTTATATCTATGCCGCTTTTTTCCCGCCCATTCCCCGGTTCTTTTGCCTTTTCAGAACGCATAGGATGAAGAAAAAAGAGGTTTTTCATGCTGAACTATATCTGGGCCGCCATGATCGCCATCGGCATCATCTACGGAGCCCTTACGGGCAATATGGAGGCGGTGGCAAACGGCGCGCTGGACGCGGCCGGGGAAGCCGTACAGCTGTGCATTACCATGATCGGTGTCATGGGCCTCTGGGTAGGGCTGATGGAGATCGCTTCCAAATCCGGCCTGATCACATCCATGACCCGCGGCATACAGCCCTTTATCACTTTTCTTTTCCCTCTTATCCCCAAAAATCATCCTGCCAGGCAGTACATATCCACAAATATCATCGCCAATATCCTCGGTCTTGGCTGGGCCTGCACTCCCGCCGGCCTGAAGGCCATGGAAGAACTGGCCCATCTGGAAGAGGAACGGGGGAATCCCGGCTATCTTTCCCAAAAAGGAGAAAGGGCCGCCAGCAATGAGATGTGCACCTTTCTGATCCTCAATATTTCTTCCCTGCAGCTCATTCCCGTTTCCGTTATCGCCTACCGCAGCCAGTACGGAAGCGCAAGCCCCACCGCTGTGATCGCTCCCGGCATTCTCGCAACGGCAATCAGCACTGCCGTTGCGATTATCTACTGCAAGCTCAGGGATCGATCTTGCCGTTCACAGCATTTTGGAATAAAATAAGGCTGATGACCGAATAACGGGCGTTTCTCTTTCGGAACCGTCCCACAGACTAAAAACGGGAGAAGCCATCCCGCATACCTTTGGAGAAAAAACGAGCCATGAATATTTTATTTCCATTGCTGTTTCTCGCTGCGCTGATCTTCCTTCTTGCGGCCCTGTATTTTCTGCTGCTCATTCCCCGGTTTCACAGCCCGGACTGCGGAGCGCTCATGGGATATTATTATGCGCACCGGGGCCTTCATAATCTGAAGGAGGGAATCCCGGAAAACTCCATGAAGGCCTTCCGCCTCGCCGTGGAAAAGGGCTATGGAATCGAGCTTGACGTGCAGCTTTCCGCCGACGGCGTCCCCGTCGTGTTCCATGACAATACGCTCACGCGCATGTGCGGCGTAGACAGACGGGTTCGCGATCTGACGCTGGCGGAACTGAAAAAGCTTTCTCTGGGCGGACAGGGCGTCCCGGATACAGGGGAACGAATCCCCACCTTTCAGGAATTTCTGGAGATGGTGGACGGACGGGTTCCATTGATCGTGGAAATCAAGATGGAAAAATGGGACGCCCGGATCCCGGAAGCCGCAAATGAGCTTCTGAAGGATTACAGAGGTCCCTACTGCATTGAATCCTTCCATCCCGGCGCGCTGGTATGGTACAGAAAGCATCGTCCCGACGTATTCCGCGGACAGCTCTGCACCAATTTCAATAAGGAGCATATGAATCACAGCCTTCCCTATTTTCTTCTGGGAAAAATGCTGACCAACATCGCCGCCCGGCCGGATTTCATCGCCTATAACTGGAAATACAGAAACGACCTGTCCCGGCGGATCTGCTGTAATCTGTACCACGCCCTTCCCGTGGCCTGGACCATCCGCTCCCGACAGGAGCTGGACGAATGCCGGAAGGATTTCCAGCTGTTCATTTTCGAGGGCTTCGAGCCGGAGGCCGGAAAATAAGAAAGCCCGGAGGCCTTTTGGCCTTCCGGGCGGAAATCTGTTGCCGCAGGTATTTTCCTGCGTTTCTTCTTCATGATCTATGGAATAAAATCCCTGATGGATATTGATCAGCCCTCGATCGGGATAATTGTCTTCTCCTCCTCGATCTTCTTCGGCTGAGGCTTTTCAATAATCACCTTCAGAATACCATCCTTGAATGCGGCATGAATTTCGTTCTCCGTAATATCCTCACCTACATAGAAGGTTCTCTTCATGGCGCCGGTATGTCTTTCCTTTCTGACATATCTGGTCCTCTCGTCTGCCTTCTCCACAGGCTCCTTCTTCTCAGCGGTGATGGTCAGATAACCATCCTTCAGCTCTGCCTTCACATCCTCTCTGGTGTAGCCGGGAACTTCAATCTCCAGCAGATACTGTCCGTCTCTTTCCCGGATATCAGTTTTCATGAGCTGATTCTGCGGAACATATCTTCTGTTAAAAAACGGGTCATCAAACATATCTCCAAAAAAGTCATCAAACAAATTATTTCTGATCAACATAATCTTTTCCTCCTGATTTCTATTCTATCATCTTGGTTCCGGCGCTTTCCGGTTCCTCTTTTTTGTTCTATAGCATTTATAACACTTATTGTTAGCACTGTCAAGAGGTGAGTGCTAATGAATTTGTGAACTTTCTGTGTTCGTAAAAATACGTAAAAATAAATATGTCACGCCGAATATAGAGGTTTTCATTGATCTCATGAAACACCGAACATAATCCTGCAGATGCGTTTCCCGGATTCCGTCCGGAATATCTTCTCATATGCATGGCGCACCGCATCCTCTGAAAGTCCGTCTTCATAAAGATTGACAAGGAAGTCGGCTTCCACCAGAATCTGATAATCCAGCCCGTTTATGTCCGTATAGGTATGATGATGTCCCACCAGCCAGGTGATCCGGTCAATCTGCTCCTGAGAGAAACCGCACTCCTTCAGCATGGCGGCAGCAGGCTCCGGGCCCAGCATTTCCTGATATTTTCCGCCGCACTCGCCGTAAATGCTCTCTGCAGGCTTTATGCCTATATCGTGTACATAGGCGGCAGCCTCCAGAATGATAAGCTGTTCCTCCGGCAGGGATTCCATGCGGCCGATCAGCCCTGCAAAGCTGTTTACCTTGATAAAATGCTGGATTCTTTTCGGGTCTCCTGCAAAATATTCGATCATGCTCTGATACAGACGATCCATCTGTGACAAATTCTGAACCATTTTTACCTCTTTCTGCCGCCGCAGGCGGCATTTTATAATCAAAGGAATTGTCCGCAAGACCAATCTCCAGTGAAAAGCCTGACTTTTCACGCCTCCCTGCCAAAGCGTTTCAGTTCTGGCTTCGCGTATCAAATCTGGTTGCTATCATGTGGATGAGATAGGGAATCAGGATCACGGGAATCGCCAGGTAAGCGATCAGGCTGTATGCCTTCTGGATCAGCGTCAGCAGCCCGAACTGGGCAATTCCGAAATCCACTATACAGCACAGCAGCGCCGCGGCGGCCTCCTTCCCGGTCACCCGCAAACGCCTCTTTTCCCTTTGGCCTGCCTGAAGCCGGTCCATTTGGGGCTCCTCCGTTTCCCTGCAGATCCGCTTCACCATGGCCGCCACCATATTAACCGCCGTGGATACTGCGCCGAGAATGATAAGCAGAGAAATCAAAGGGGTCATAAAGGAAGCTCCAACACCGTTCTGCACCATGAACAGGGTAGGAATGCTCTGACCTGCAGCTTCCGGATTCGTGTAAACGGTCATCAGGCCCAGTACCACCATGAGCATCATCAGGGTGTTGACCACAAATCCCACCGCCATGCTTTTCACCGCATCGCGCGGCTTTTCAAAGGATTTCGCATGCTGGACGAAAACCGCGATATTGGAAAGCTGAAAGGTGCCGTACAGGAACGCGGAATACAGGGCGTCTCCAAAGGGAAGATTCTGATCCGTCATACTCTGCGCTGCCCCGCTGATTTCCGGAAATCCGGCGATAATATTGGGAATATACACGATCAGCAGTCCGGCAATAATGCAGATGGACAGAATCGATGCCACCCTGCGCACCAGGTTCGTGCCGAATATGGCAACAACAAAAATAAAAATGCCGATCAGGAAGGTACAGAGCAGATACGGAAGTCCGGTGAGTTCCGCAAGGGTTGCGCCTCCGGTGGCAAAGGCGACCGCCGGAGCCACACACATCACACAGACATAAAGCACCTCAAACAGGTTGGAAAAAAGCGGCGCAAACTTCCCGTAAAATGCATTATTATAGGAACGGTAATCATAGACCTCATGCTTTCTCGCAAATCTCAGGCTGTAGGCAAAAAACACCGTATTGTACAGCATGGCAAGAGCCGGCATGATCAGACACCAGATTCCGTATCTCACATAGTAGCTGTAAATCTGTGCGCCGGAGGCAAAGCCGCCTCCAAAATGGGTGGTAAACCAGACAAAAGCCACACCAAGCACAATGGCTCCGGAGTTATTTTTCTTTTCAGACATTTTTCTGCGCCCTCTCTTTCAACTGTCTCATGGCCTTTTCCAGCATCTCCTCCGTTACCCGGTAAGGATAATGCGCCACATCCGACATGTCCGGAATCCGTTTTTCACATTCCTTCCACTGCTCCCCGGTAATTTCAATTTCCTCCAGGGAAACAGGAAGTCCCAGATCCCGGTTCAGGGAATAAATTAATTCAAATTCCTCATACTGTTCGTCC
>DWYY01000030.1 GCA_019118445.1 Candidatus Eisenbergiella merdipullorum
GAGAGGATGAAATGATTCCTGCAATAGACAAGAAAAAGACGGGAGAAAGGATCCGTTTTTTTATGGGAAAAAGATCGCTGAGCCCGGTGGATATCCAGGCGTATCTTGAGCTGTCCTGTGTACAGACGGTTTACCGCTGGCTGGATGGAACGAATATTCCGAGCGTGGATAATCTGTATGCGTTGAGCTGCCTTTTTCAGGTGAAAATGGATGATCTGGTCGCAGGAACAGCGGACTGCGCCCGTATCACGCCATTTTGGAGCGGCATGCAGGCCTGTTTCATCCTGGATGGCTTCCACAGGAGAGTGCTGACGTATTACGAGGCATTGTGCCTGGATACAGGAGCCGCATAGGAAAGCCGGCCATGCTGCGCATAGCAAGCGCATAAGCGCTGCAGGAAAATTGAATTTTGCGTTCAATGACAGGAAAGCCCGTGCAGGTTATACTTTTTATACCACAGAGAACAGTTGTTTTCTGACAGGGATAGAAAGGAGGCCGGCATGGGTATTTTTATTGATCTTTATATAGGAAGAGATGTGACGGATGAGGAATGGGCCCCGGTCTATAAGGAGAGCCTGAGGCTGGCCAGGGCGTTCCATCTGATGGATTCGGAAGTGCTGGAGGCTTACGGACACAGGCTGGTCTGCGGGATCCCGTCAGAGAAGAAGGCAGACGAAAACGGCTGGTGCGCCATTGGCGACAGTATCACGATGGGAAGGGCGGAAGCTCAGCGCCTGCCCAGGCGTCTGCGCGGCCTGCAGGACGGGGACCGGGACACGTGTGAAAAGGGCGGCGCATGCGGGAAGGGCGGGCGCTGTCCTTACGATCCGCTGCTTGCGGCCGCGCCGGGGCGCACCATGCTGGACTGGAGGGATGCAAGATGCAGCGGAAGCCTGCATCTCTGGGGGAATAAGACCCAGGGAGAGGCTTATCATATCTACCTGCTTGCTATTGGCTGCATGATAGAAGACAGGCTGGGAGGAAGGGCGTGTGTGGACGGGGACATTACTATGGGACAGTGCAGGAAGGCGGTGCGCCTGGCAAACGGGTTTCTGGACAGACCGATAAGCCTGCCCGCGCGCTGTGAGCCGGAACGTTTGTATGCCCGCATCCGCGCCCTCCCTCTGAAAAAGAAAGAGGTGCTGAACGTTTTCCAGAATTTGTATCTCGGCGTGCCGGATGCGGAATACGGCAGATTTGTGAGGGAGCATTTCACAAAGGAGGAGCAGGCTCTTTTCTGGAAGCGGGAGTTTGCGGATATGAGGATCGGGTCGCCGGGGTTTGCTTCTGTGCTCAGGGATTATCTTAATCTGGGAAACAGCCTGGAGGACCTCTGTCGGTATGTACAGTTTGTGGAGCGGGATGGAACAGAATATTATAAGCCGTTTGTCGAAGAACTCATGAAGACAAAGCTGTTTCTGAAGAAAAAAGATCTGCGCGACTGCCTGGAGATCGATCGGGAGGAGGAAGCTCCTTATTCCATCTACACTCTGTTGGCGCAGTTTGTCCTTTCCGGCGCGAAGAATTACAATGTGAACCGCTTTATTCCGCCGGATGAGATCCGGGAAACTTTGGAACGCTTTATTGGCGGATACTGTGACGTCAGCGGGATCATGGCCGATTTTTTGAAACAGTCGGCAGGGAAAAAAGAAGAACCTGCATCCGTATTGAATGACCTCATGGACAAAAAGCTGGAAGCGCTGAAAAAGAAAAGGGAAAAGTACGACATCTGCGAGTACCGGGAGCTGCTTCACTATAAGCCCGGAAGCCGGATCGAGCCGGGAGTGGAAGAAAACTGTGTGAAGTTTTTGGCTTTTTATAAAAGTGTCTGTGATGAAGAAGAATTTGTGACACTCATGAACAGCTCTTCGGAAGAGAGAAATTCTTTTTTAGTGTATCAGAATGTGGATGTTTTCCTCATGGAGAAAAAGTGGCGGAGGATTTTTACGGAAATGGAAAAGCATCCGGAGAACTTGCGCCGCTACTATCCCATGGTCAGGGTACAGGGGGATGAAAACGGGAAATGGATCGTATACGCTTATGTGACAAACGATGCTTTCTATCGGTATATTGAAAAACGTATGAAATAGCAGGCCGGCTGAGGCGGCGGATGGGGAAGCGTGATCTCGTTTTCTTAAAATACAATCCGGTGATACGCTTCCCCTTCCAGCGTTTTCCATTCCGCCGCAGTCTCTGTCAGCATCATATAACCCTTCGGGCTGTTCTCCTTTGGAATGGAAACTGAGCCGGGATTCAGATAGAGGCAGTTTTCGGCTTCGGATGACTGACCCGCCCTGAACGGCTCCCATGCCGGAATATGGGTATGGCCGTGAAGCAGGATATCTCCAGGCTGCAGGGACGGCAGGGAAGCGGTGTTGAAATGGTGTCCGTGTGTGGCGAACACCATGCGGCTCCCCAGCCAGAGAATGCAGTATTCTGCCATGATCGGGAAATCGAGCACCATCTGATCCACTTCGGTGTCACAGTTGCCGCGGACACAGAGAATCCGGCCCTTCTGCGCATTCAGCATAGGAATGACTTTTTTGGGGGCGTAACCATCGGGCAGATCATTTCTGGGGCCGTGGTAGAGAAGGTCTCCCAGCAGGAGCAGCCGGTCCGCCTGTTCCTGTTCAAATGCGTCGAGCATTTTCCGGCAGTGGAAAGCGGAACCATGTATATCGGAAGCGATCATGATCTTCATTTTCGTTTTTTCTCCATTTCTAGAAAGGTCAGCAGATAAAAAGTAACATTTTCTGTTTATTATAACGGATGCAGGTGGTTTCGTCACGAAAAATTGTTTTTCTTTCACGCCGGAGGCTTATTTAAAGCGGTGTGATCGGGAATCTTGACAGGAAATCTCCGGGATGTTATTCTTGCATTAACTTTAAGTTGATGCATTAAAAAGTTATCGGGAAAATGCGCAAAATCCGCGTGGAAATGGAGAAATAGAGGAATCCGTGTATAACAGCCAGCTTACCGTTTTTGTCTGCGTCGCTGACTGCGGCAGCTTTGCCAGAGCTGCATCGGCTCTCTGCATTTCTCCGACCGCTGTGATGAAGCAGATGAACACGCTGGAGGCGCATCTGGGTCTGAAGCTGATCGGCCGGTCTTCCCACGGCATCCGCCTGACGCCGGCGGGTGAGGTGATCTGCAGGTACGCAAAATTTTTGTTTGATTATTCCAGAAGATCCATAGAGAATGCCAGACAGGCGATGCAGGCCCATGGTACAACCTTCTGTGTGGGTATTTCCCTTGAGGATGACCATGAAGGGATCCTTTCTGAGATTGCGGGGCTCGGGGAAACGCTGATGATGGTAAAACAGGGAGACTCTGAGGTGAACGATCAGAACCGGGAGGATATCAGAAAGAACCATCCCCGGATCAGGATCGGGGACACGCCGCAGTTTTATGATATTTCCGTCTTTAACCGCTGCGCGGAAACAGGGAATGTGCTGCTGACGCTGGAGTGCTGGGAGGATGAGCGCAGATTTGTGGAGGCGGTGAAGAAGGCGGAGGGATACTGTGCTGCGGATGAATATGCAGGAAATCTGTGAGGGAGACAGGATGGAAAATGAAGAAAGAAGGAATCCTCCGTTTGTGGAGGAAGGACGGAATGAAGAACCTGACCTGGTAAGCCTGCGTTATGAGGTCGCTTCGGCAAAGCGTCAGATCGGTTCCCTGCAGGCAATGATCGCAAAGAAGAACCGGGAAGCAGCTTATCTGAAGGATCAGCTGATCGAAAAGGATGTGCTCTTAAAGGAAGCGGCAGCCTGTATCGGCGATGCTCTGGCGCTGTGCCGTGAGCAGCTTTCCCGGCTGGAGAAGACGAGCAGGCTGTATATGAGCTATGAGATGGAATGGCAGGCGATTAATGCGCGGCTTTCCAAAATGAAGGATCAGCTTCCTGAAATCCCTGCCTGTGAGGAACCCGGCGGAAACGGGAAAGCGCTAGAAGAGGTCAGGAACAGAGTGGGAGCCCGGATGGAATCGGCCGGAGAAAATCTGCGCAGAATGTTTGAAGAGTGAGGGATGTATTTTACCCTTCCGTTACAGGAAATTTCATGAAAACGCCTTGACAAGGCGGAGGTAAGCACTTATACTATTCTAGCGTGCATTCGGATGCATGTTTTTCTCATGCCGTTATCCGCGATGCATTGTACAATGTTAACCCATACCGCAGGAGGTGAAAAAGAATGCCAACATTTAACCAGTTAGTGAGAAAGGGACGTCAGACCAGCGTGAAGAAGTCCACTGCACCGGCTCTCCAGAGAGGATACAATTCCCTTCACAAGAAGCCGATCAATGCTTCCGCCCCTCAGAAGAGAGGTGTCTGCACCGCTGTTAAGACTGCCACCCCGAAAAAGCCTAACTCCGCTCTTAGAAAGATCGCCAGAGTACGTCTTTCCAACGGGATCGAAGTGACGAGCTACATTCCCGGTGAAGGACACAATCTGCAGGAGCACAGCGTTGTCCTGATCAGAGGCGGCCGTGTTAAGGATCTTCCCGGTACCAGATACCACATCATCAGAGGTACGCTGGATACCGCAGGCGTAGCGAACAGACGCAAGGCCCGTTCCAAATATGGCGCTAAGAGACCTAAGGCTGCAAAGAAGTAAATCACTTCTTCGAAATAAATTTCTTCAGAAGTGATTTAACAGCCTTTTATGTACCACAATAGGAACTAATTATAGTGTTGGGATTCTGATTTTCATTTTTGCGAACAGATATGCCGCACGAACACATTTAATGTGAAAATTAGTAGAACAGATGTGAGTACCGATGATCTAATTCAGATTGATTAAGGAGGGAAGAACCGTGCCACGTAAAGGACATGTTCAGAAAAGAGATGTGCTGGCAGACCCCTTATACAATGACAAGGTAGTGACCAAGCTTATCAACAACATCATGCTGGATGGTAAGAAGGGCGTCGCCCAGAAGATTGTATACGGCGCGTTTGGCAGAGTTGAGGAAAAAGCCGGAAAGCCGGCTCTGGAAGTATTTGAAGAGGCCATGAACAACATCATGCCTGTTCTGGAGGTTAAGGCGAGACGTGTCGGCGGCGCGACTTATCAGGTGCCGATCGAAGTAAGAGCTGACAGACGTCAGGCGCTCGGCCTCAGATGGCTTGTCACCTTCTCACGCAAGAGAGGCGAGAAGACCATGGAAGAAAGGCTTGCCAACGAGATTCTTGATGCGGCGAACAATACCGGTTCCGCTGTGAAGAGAAAAGAAGATATGCACAAAATGGCAGAAGCGAACAAGGCTTTCTCCCACTACAGATTCTAATTCCGGGAGAGAGCTCCCGGCCGCGTAAGGCCGGGGTGCAAAATGAAGGAGGAAGGACCTTTGGCTGGAAGAGAATATCCATTAGAGAGAACCAGAAACATTGGTATTATGGCTCATATCGATGCGGGTAAGACTACTCTGACAGAGCGTATTCTTTACTACACCGGTGTCAATTACAAGATCGGTGATACCCACGAAGGTACTGCTACCATGGACTGGATGGAACAGGAGCAGGAAAGAGGTATTACCATCACGTCAGCCGCTACCACATGCCACTGGAGAAAACACCACGAAGGTAAACTGGATCCTAACGAGCCCGAGTATCGTATCAATATCATTGATACTCCCGGCCACGTGGATTTCACGGTGGAAGTTGAGCGTTCTCTGCGTGTTCTGGATGGCGCGATCGGCGTGTTCTGCGCAAAGGGCGGCGTTGAGCCCCAGTCGGAAAACGTCTGGCGTCAGGCAGACACCTATAATGTACCGAGAATGGCGTTCATCAATAAGATGGACATCCTCGGAGCAAATTTCTACGGCGCTGTAGATCAGATCAGGACCAGACTTGGCAAGAACGCCATCATTGTGCAGCTGCCGATCGGAAAGGAAGATGATTTTAAGGGGATCATCGACCTGTTTGAGATGAAAGCCTACATCTATAATGATGAAAAGGGCGAGGACATCACCGTGACGGATGATCTGGGAGACATGAAGGACGATGCAGAGCTGTATCGTTCCGAACTGATCGAAAAGATCTGCGAGCTGGATGATGACCTGATGATGATGTATCTGGAGGGCGAGGAACCTTCCAATGAGCAGATGAAAGCAGTCCTGAGAAAGGCAACCTGTGAATGCACGGCCGTTCCGGTATGCTGCGGTTCTGCTTATAGAAACAAGGGTGTGCAGAAGCTTCTGGATGCGGTTCTGGAGTATATGCCTGCACCTACTGATATCCCGCCGATCAAGGGCGTGGACCTGGACGGCAACGAAGTGGTAAGACATTCTTCCGATGAGGAGCCGTTCTCAGCGCTTGCATTTAAGATCATGGCTGATCCGTTCGTCGGTAAGCTCGCTTTCTTCCGCGTATATTCAGGAACGATGAATTCTGGTTCCTACGTCCTGAATGCGACGAAGGACAAGAAGGAGCGTGTGGGCCGTATCCTGCAGATGCATGCGAACAAGAGGCATGAGCTGGAAAAAGTTTATGCCGGTGATATCGCTGCTGCGGTCGGATTTAAGTTCACCACCACCGGCGATACGATCTGTGATGAGCAGCATCCGGTTATCCTTGAGTCCATGGAATTCCCGGAGCCGGTTATCGAGCTGGCGATCGAGCCCAAGACCAAGGCTGGCCAGGGCAAGATGGGAGAAGCGCTTGCAAAGCTGGCAGAAGAAGATCCTACGTTCCGTGCCCATACGGATCCGGAGACCGGTCAGACCATCATCGCCGGCATGGGCGAGCTGCATCTGGAGATCATCGTGGACAGACTGCTGCGTGAATTCAAGGTGGAAGCAAACGTCGGCGCTCCTCAGGTTGCCTATAAGGAGACCTTTACCAAGGCTGTGGATGTGGATAGCAAGTATGCGAGACAGTCCGGCGGACGCGGTCAGTATGGTCACTGTAAAGTCAAATTCGAGCCCATGGACCCGAACGGCGAGCAGACGTTCCTGTTTGAGTCCCAGGTTGTCGGCGGTGCGATCCCTAAGGAATATATCCCGGCAATCGGAGAAGGTATCGAGGAAGCCGCTCAGTCCGGTATCCTTGGCGGTTATCCGGTGCTCGGCGTGCATGCCATTGTGTATGACGGTTCCTATCATGAGGTCGACTCCTCTGAAATGGCATTCCATATCGCAGGTTCCCTTGCGTTCAAGGATGCCATGAGCAAGGCCAATCCTGTACTGCTGGAGCCCATCATGAAGGTGGAAGTCACCATGCCGGAAGAGTATATGGGCGATGTGATCGGCGATATCAATTCCCGCCGTGGACGTATCGAAGGAATGGACGATATCGGCGGAGGCAAGATGGTAAGAGCATATGTGCCTCTGGCAGAGATGTTCGGTTATTCTACCGATCTTCGTTCTAAGACCCAGGGACGTGGAAACTACTCCATGTTCTTTGAGAGATACGAACAGGTGCCTAAGAACGTACAAGAGAAAGTCCTTGCGGCAAAGGCAAAATAAATATTGAAAATATCGGCATTATCGAATATAATCAGAATAGCCGATTAAAAAGGGAAACAATTAGCATCTATTGTTTTAAGGAGGATTATCAAAAATGGCTAAAGCTAAATTTGAAAGAACCAAGCCCCATTGTAACATTGGTACCATCGGCCACGTTGACCATGGTAAGACCACTCTG
>DWYY01000031.1 GCA_019118445.1 Candidatus Eisenbergiella merdipullorum
TCCACAATGCTGTGTTTTTCCAGGTTCCGGAAGCAGATGCATGGGATCAGCACCGCAAACAGAAGAAGGATGGGCGTACAGATGATAAGGGGCAGCAGGGTGAAACGGAAGGTGGTGAAGCCTCCGGCCACCATGGCGCGCACGCCGATTCCGACGGCCAGGGAGCCGAGCAGGTAGGAAGCTGCCAGGGTGATGACGGCATAGCAGAGGCCTTCATCGATCAGCATCCGGCGGAGCTGTTTCTTTGTCATGCCGATGGACTGGATGACGGCGAATTCCCGTCTGCGGGAAACGATGGCCGTGACCATGGAGTTGACAAAATTGAGGATTCCCACCAGAGCTATGACAATGCTGATCGCGGAGCCGGTGATGGAGGAGGAGCGGGTTTCCGCCTCGTACTGACTGGCCATGCTCTGCCGGGAGACCACGGGCAGACCAGGATTCACCGTTTCCATGTAGGAATCCAGAAATGCCTGTGCTTCCTCCAGGTGCGCATCGTCTACGTTGAGAAACAGCTTTCTTAAGGTGTGATCCGGCCACTGAGCCTGAAATACATCGGTGGGCAGGATGAACTCCATCTCAAACCGGCCGGAAGCACCCTGCTGGGAAGCGCCGGCGGTTACCGGATTTAAGGGATAGACCACGGCCATTACCGTATAGTTCCTGCCGTTCAGATTCACATCTGTTCCTGCCGTGGGTGCGGGAATCGCATCCGGAATCGTTCCCTGCTCCACGCTGGGCCCAACTGCCAGGACATAATTGCCCGTGGAAAATTCCTGTGCGTCATAGGAACCGGACATGATACAGTCATCCTGAGTGATGGCATTCAGCGGAATGCCGTCCAGCCCCAGAACGATGGCGGAAGCCAGTCCGCTGTCCAGAGCATCACGAAGCTGATCTGCACCCGCAGAATCGTAGGTCTCCCAGTCAGCGAGCCGGTCCTCGGTGTAGAAGGCGGCCAGATTCTGAATGGTATCCTCCGTCATTTCCCAGTCCATCTGCGCGGAATAGAGATGCCCGGTTTCTTCCAGTCCATTCAGGGCTTCCGCCTGGCTGACCAGATCGGCGGAAAGGGTGGAGCCGTGAGGGTTGTAGCCGTTGAAATAATCCTCGTTGGTATTATCCGACAGCTCAAAGTCTGCCAGGGTCAGACTTGCCAGATATTTTTCCATATCGAAAGCGGCACTCTGTGCGTAAAAGCAGCTTAAAAGCACCAGTCCAAGGGTCAGGGAGCAGATCACGGTGACGGTGCGCTTCCGGTTCCTGCCCAGGTTGGCGAGCGCCATGGAGAACAGGGATGCGTTCTCCGGACGGAGTCTGTGCGCTCTTAGGGAATGAGTCGAAGACGCCCTCCGGGAATGTGCCGCAGCAGCCTTTCCCCGTCTTCCCGAAGGCGCTGAGCCGTCCGCGTCGCTCATGCGAAGTGCCTCCACCGGAGAAACCTTTGCGGCAATCCGCGCAGGACGCAGGCAGGAGATCAGCACGGTGAGCCATGAGAACAGGGCGGAGCCGATGAAGATGACCGGGCTTGCGGAAACGGAGGACTGTTCAGCTGTTCCCATGAGAACGGGAACCAGCACCATGCCCAGGAGCCAGCCGAAAAGCAGGCCCGCGGGAATGCCCTCCAGGCAGAGGCGGTCTGCCTGCCCATAGAGGAGTTTCCTGATCTGGCGTGTGGAAGCTCCCAGAGTTTTCAGCCTGCCGTAAAACTGGATATCCGCGGTGACGCTGATCTGAAAAATGTTATAGATGATCAGATATCCGGCAACGAATACCAGTACCATGCCCACATACATGGGAAGGCTTTCCTGAAAGGCGGAGGCGTTCATTTCCGGGCTGTAGGCGAGATTCACATTGTATTCCAGCCCGGTCAGTCCGGTATCCGCCAGGATGCCGTCCATGACGCCTTCAATGTTCTGATCCGTATAGAGGCTGATCTGGAGCATTCGCAGTCCCAGGTAGGAATTGGCGGAATCGGTGCCCTCGGCATTTACGGAAGCTTTTCCGGTATCTGCCGCTTCTTCGGAGCCGGAATTTGCGGCCTCCGCGGCACTCTCCGTCATGGCATCGGCGTATTCCCGGCTCACCCATGCGAAATGGGAGTAGGAGGATTCATTCCCCTCCCAGAAGCCGACGAGGGTGAAGGTGGAAGAGATTTTTTCATCGGAATTCAGATCCTTCCGCCACTCCAGCGTGACCGTCTGCCCCAGCTCATGGGGGACTCCCAGGCGGTCCAGCGTAGCGGTATCCAGAGCGGCCTCGTCCGCTGTTTGCGGCATCCGGCCTGTGGTGGGTGCGGAGAAGGAGTGGGCCGCATAGCTGTCGTCCGCCCAGCGGATTTCCACGGACGATCCGGCAAGGGCGGTATTTTCTGCAAGGCCGAGAACGATGCTTTCTCCGGTTCCCGCCACATCCGGATGGGCTGCAATCCGTGCTGCCTGCTCCTCAGTAAGACCGCGGATGGAAGCCTGCGTATCGCTTCCGGTCTGCCGGAAGGTCATTTCAATCATGTTCCGGTTCAGGCTCTGGGCCAGGGTGAACAGGGTGGTAAACATCAGAGTGGTCAGGATGATGGCGAGAATGGCCGCCAGATTCCGGCCTCTGTTATTCCGAAAGGTGCGGCTTCCCAGCACCCGGATCGGAGACAATTCTTTTTTCTCAGAAACGGTTTTCATGCTACCTCTTTTCCGCCGCCGACGGCGGCATTTTAATCATGGAAGAACGGCGAAGCCGTTCTTTGGCACGAACCCGCGGGTTCGTGCAGGCCTGTGTATCTAGTCCGGGCTTCCCACAATGTGTCCGTCCTCGATGTGGATGACCCGGTCTGCCATCCGGGCGATTTCCGGATTATGGGTGATCATGACGATGGTCTGGTGAAATTCCCGGCTGGTCATTTTCAGAAGGCCGATCACATCGTCGCTGGTCCGGGTGTCAAGATTCCCGGTGGGCTCATCGGCCAGGATGATGGAGGGCTTGCTTGCGAGGGCCCTTGCGATCGCAACACGCTGCTGCTGGCCGCCGGAGAGCTGGTTCGGAAGGCTGTCCAGCTTCTTTTCCAGCCCCAGGAGCTGAACGATTTTCATGATGAATTTCCGATCCGGCCTGCGGCCGTCCAGGGAAATAGGAAGGATGATGTTTTCCCACACGTTCAGGACCGGCACCAGATTATAGTTCTGGAACACGAAGCCGATCTGCTTGCGCCGGAACACGGTGGCCTCCTCGCTATTCAGCTTCGCAAGCTCTGTATGATCCACCAGGATGCTCCCAGCGCTCGGTGTGTCAAGCCCTCCGAGCATGTTCAACAGAGTGGACTTGCCGGATCCGGAGGTTCCGATGATGGCGGTGAATTTTCCCCGTTCGATGTCCAGATTCACGTTGTCCAGGGCACGGACCTCCGTTTCTCCCTTTCCATAATATTTTTTCAGGCCTCTGGCCTGCAGGATGATATCGTTGTTCATGTCTGCCTCCTTGCCGAACTGTTTTTGTTTCTGTAAAGAAAATATCATGCCAGTGTTACGGTGAAGGTACTTTTGTGGTACAATTTTGTAACAAACCGTTGCTTTATGGTAATCCGTATTGTAGCATGGGAGCAGGTTGACCTGCGGAGAGGGAAGGAGAAGAAGAGAATTATGGAAAAACTGACCTCAAAAACAGAACGGCTCATGACAGAGCGCTTCGGAAAGGATACGGTGATCGCCCTGGCGACCACGGAGGATGGCGTTCCGTATGTCCGGTATGTGAACGCGTTTTACGAGGATGGGGCGTTTTACATCATCACCCACGCGCTTTCCGGGAAGATGAAGCAGCTGGGGAAAAATCCGGCCGCAGCAATCGCCGGGGAGTGGTTTACCGCGCAAGGGACGGGAATCAATCTGGGATATTTCGGAAAACAGGAGAACCGGAAGATCGCAGAAAAGCTGAGAAAGGCGTTTGCCGCCTGGATTGACAACGGACACAATGATTTTGCGGACGAAAATACCTGCATTCTCTGTGTGCGTCTTTCGGATGGCGTTCTTTTGTCGCATGGGGAAAGATATGAGATTGATTTTACAAAAGAGTGACTTTTATACCTGTTTAACAATACCTGTTTAAAAGCCCGCCGTGGGGCTGTCCGGAACTGCTGCATGCTGTGGCAGCTCCGAATGGTCCTCCGGCGGGCTGTCTGTCTATTCAGATATTCCCATCCTCTGCCTGATACTCCCCTTCCGCAGGAAATGCAGGCACAGAAGCGGTACCGTCAGGGAGAAAAACAGAATGACGGGCAGGATGATCCATAAAGGGACGAGGGAGAAGGTATACGCCGACGCCCAGGAGTAGTTATTGACCACATCCGGCATGATGAAGCAGGTGAACAGGATGGTGGGCAGCGCTACGATGAGGATGCACAGGGCGGCATAGAGGAGGCCTTCCAGCGCCAGCAGACAGGTAAGCTGGCGGCCGGTCATGCCCAGGCTCTCATATACGGCAAATTCCTGTTTCCTGCTGACGGCCTTTGCGGCCAACAGGTTGCAGAGGTTTAAAAGGGCGATGCCCATCAGCACGGCGCCCACGATCAGCTGCGGAAGTACGGTGTTCAGACGGGCGTTCCTGAAGTTTTCCAGGTATTCGCTGCGGCGGTTGATGCCGGCTCCGTATTGAAGGCTGCTGGCCCACCCATCCAGCCAGGCTTCGAAGGAATCCTGAGCAGAATGGTCAATGTTTACCGCGATCTGCCGGATGCCCTGCCCGGGGAAAAGGGAGTCAAAAACGGAAAGCGGTACAATATAGACGATGGAAAAGGCCGCATCCGGGCTGTCCGAGCCGCTGATGTAGGAATCATCGTGCATGACTGAGCCCATCACAGTAAAGGGCTTCCCTGCCAGCGTTACGGTCTCTCCTGCCATCGGGGAGGAAATCCCTTCATAGTACGCTCCTCCCGCGATCACGCAGCCGCCGGACAGGAACTGTTCCTCATCAAAGCTTCCGCTCGTGAAGGGACAGTATTCCAGCAGATAGTCCAGATAAACGCCCTCCAGTCCGATGACGAGGGCCGTATATTCTCCGGTTGCCTCCAGACGCTCCAGCCCTTCGCACCATTCCGGGAAACCGGACTGGGTGTCCCTAAGGGACTGGTTTTCATCGTAGGGCTGGTTATAGAAGTCCGTCAGCCGTTTTTGCAGCTCATCGGAGGCGGTCAGGGGTATCTCTCTGGTTTTCAGGGCGCTGACGGAAACCGTTTCGGGGCGGGCACGAAGCTCCTGAAGGGCTTCTGCCGTGAGGGCGTGGCTGTCCTGGTTATAGATCTGAAGGGACAGAGCGGCGGAGCCGTCAGTGATGGAATAGTCCCAGGGGGACAGGGCGGAGAGATAAACTTCCTCCTGCAGTCCGAGAAAGATCAGCCAGAGATAAGACAGAAGCAGGGTGGCGAGCAGCAGGACGCCTGCGGACAGGACTATACGGCCCCGGCTCCTTTGCAGGGTTCGCAGGGCGAGGCGCGGCAGAGTCATCCTTCCGTCCGGACATCCTCTGCCGTTTCTGCCGGTACCCGTCTGTTTCCGGAGCAGAGGGGCCGGAAGGCTGGCTGACAGGCGCAGTGCAGGCAGCAGGAAGGAGAGAAGAACGGTACCCAGGGTGCAGGCGGCCGCCAGCGCAAAGGGAGGCCAGTTCAGAAAATACAGGGCAGGATGCTCCTCCATTCCGATGATGACCCGGCCGGTGATGAGGACATCCAGAAGGAACCCGATCAGCCAGCCGGGAATCAGGCCGGACAGAGTGACGAGACAGCCCTTTTCCAGCAGAAAATACCGGATCTGCCGGGGTGTCATGCCCTGGGCCTTCAGGCCGGCAAAAAACAGGAGATCCCGGTCCGCTGTCACATGGACGATGCCGAAAATCATCAGAAAGCCGCACACCAGCACCAGAATCGCCGGCGTGTAGTAAGGGCGGGACTGTCCGGCTGCCTGTGCCCGTCTTGCTTCGTTGTAGGCCAGATTGGTGGTGAAGGATACGCTGGAGACACCCTGTTCCTCCAGAAGATGCGCGGCCTGTTCGTCCAGATTCCGGGGCTGCCAGAGGGTAACGCCCAGCGTGATGCACGGCGCGCTTTCGTCATTGTAGCCGGGAAGGAGCTCTTCTGCGGCTTCCTTCGTGATCCAGGCGCAGGATTCGGTGAAGTTGGTGGGGCTTTCCCACCAGCCGCAGAGGATGAAGGCGGAGGTATGTTCTATCCCCTCAGGGTCAGTCCAGAGAATGCGGACGGGAGCGCCAGCCTCGTGGGGGATCCCAAGGGAGTCCATGGTGAATTCATCCAGCGCGATTTCATCCGCTTTTTCGGGAAGCCGGCCTGTGGTGGGCACGGAGAGGATGGTTTCCGCATAGGCCCGGTCGGTGACGGCAAGCTTTACGGAACGCTGTCCGATCTGCGGGTCTGTGAGCTGTCCCAGGCTGCTGAGGCGGACAGCGCTTTTTATATCCGCGTTTTGTTCAATCCTTTCCGCCTGATGCTCCGTCAGGCCGGTATATAAAATGTGGCTGGTGGAGCCATAGGAATACTGGTAATTCAGAAGAAAAGCGCCTTCCACCGCGTCCCCCAGCAGAAACACGAAGGAGTACAGCCCCGTCACCAGAGCGGCGGCGAGAATCAGGATGATGGTTCCGGTTTTGTGAAAAGAAAAATCCCGCCGTACCAGCTTCCGGCAGATTTTCAGGTTGTTGTTTGCAAGCATGTCAATCCTCGTTCCAGGTTCGTCTGTTCTGCCGCCGGCGGCGGCCGTTATTGTACCGGAATGCGTCCGTCTTTTTGGGGCGGCGTCCGGCAGGAGGCAAATGCCATTATCCGGGAATACGCCCGTCCTCGATCCGTACTACCCGGTCGGCCATCTGCGCCAGCTCCAGATTGTGTGTGATCATGATGAGTGTCTGATGCCAGGTTTCCACGGTAAGCTTCAGAAGGCCGAGCACGTTCTGGCCGTTTCGGGAATCCAGATTTCCCGTCGGTTCGTCGGCAAGGATCAGCGCAGGCCGCATGATGAGCGCCCGGGCGATGGCCGTCCGCTGCTGTCCGCCTCCGGAAAGCTGTGCCGGAAAGGTATCCAGCCGTTCCGAAAGGCCGAGGGTCCGGGTGATTTCCTGAAAAAAGGCCGTATCCGGAGTATTGCCCGACAGGCTCAAGGGAAAGAGAATGTTTTCCCGCACCGTCAGGGTTGGAATCAGATTGAAATTCTGGTAGACAAAGCCGACCTTATTGCGGCGGAATACCGCCAGCTCCCTTTCCTTCATGCCGGAAAGCCGGACGCCGTCCACGATCACCTCTCCTTCGTCGGGCCTGTCCAGCGCACCGATCATGTTTAACAGGGTGGTTTTGCCGGAACCGGAGGCGCCGATGATGGCGGTGAATTTCCCCTTTTCGATGGAAAGATCGATGCCGTCCAGGGCTTTGACCTGATTCTCCCCTTTTCCGTAATATTTTTTCAGGTTCTGAATGGTTACGATGTTCATAATTTCCTCTTTTTTGCGGCTAAAGGCCGCATCTGATCTGTGTGAAGAAGCGAGTCAGTGATTCTTGCTCCTCTTTAGGCCTGCTTCCGGCAGACGAGTTTTTTCGTTCATTTTCCGGCAGGGGATCAGCTGAGCAGATAAACGGAAAAGGTAGTTCCCTTTCCTGCCTTTGACGCGACGCTGATGTAGCCCTTCTGGCGGGTGATGATGCCGTTCGCCAGATACAGTCCGAGGCCGACGCCCTCCATGGCGGCGGCTTCCTCTCCGCGGTAGAAGCGCTGGAACACATCATGGTAATGTTCCTCCGGAATGCCGATGCCGGTATCCGTGATGTCGATACGGGTGTAAAACTGCCAGGGGCGTACCGAGACGGAGACGCTTCCGCCCTCCGGCGTGTATTTTACCGCGTTGTCCAGAATGTTTCCCAAAGCTTCAGCAGTCCATTTGGGATCGTGCTGCACGCTGATATTGTCCGCGCAGTCCGCCGACAGATGGATCCCCTTCTGATCGGCTTTCGTCCACACCGTGCTCATGGCGCGGGCGATGGTGTCGTTCAGCCGCCCCTCCGCCATGTGGAGGACGAAGGTTCCTGTTTCCAGGCGGGACATTTTGATGAGGGACTGCAGGAGAAAATCCAGCTTGTCGATCTGCTCCGTCATGGTGGCAAGAAAAGTTTCCCGCTGGCTGTCGGAGAGCGTGTGTTTCTGCAGGATCTCCGCAAACATCCGGATGTTCGCGATGGGGGTCTTTACCTGATGGGAAATGTCGCTGACCAGTCCCTGGATGGTTTCCTTGTCCCTGCGGCTCTGGAGTCTGCCTTCATTGGCAAACTCATAATACTGCATCAGCTTGCCCTGTACCCTGGAGGCCAGGGAATCGTCATAGGGATGGGAGAGGTCGGGCCTTAGGTCGGACAGGAGGGCGTCCAGGGTTTCACACAGCTCGTCGGCAAAACGGTCGGTCTGGCGGCGCTGCCTGAAAACCCACAGTCCGGCGAGGACGCAGAGACCGGTACAGGCCGAAAGGATTCCTAAACGCACGGGCTCTCTGGGCACAAAGGTCCATAGAAGCCATAGAAGGATGGCCGAGAGGCAGACCGCGGCCAGAAGAAAAAGGGCGGGAATGAGGGTGGAAGAGGGAAGGAGACTGCGGACAAATCCGCGCACCTTCCGGAAGCCGGCCGTCTCCTTCCGGGAACCGGCCAGCGGGCGCGTTTCGGTCTGTTCGTTCGTTTCGTTCATTTCCGGCCTCCTGTCCAGATATAGCCCATCCCGCGCACCGTGCGGATATAGGCGTGATTTTCGTCTTCGATTTTGGCGCGCAGCCGGTTCATGGTCACGGTGAGGGTATGGTCATCCACGAAATTTCCGCCGCTGTCCCAGAGCCGCTCCAGCAGAAGCTGCCTGGTCAGGATATTTCCCGCGTTCTCGGTCAGCACCCGAAGCAGCTTATATTCGTTGGGCGTGATGGAAAGCTTCTCGGCAGAACGGGGATCGCTTCCCCGCGACGCGGTGAGGGAAGAAAAATCCAGGGAAAGGAAGCCGTCGCTCCAGCGGTCCGCGCTGCCAGCCTCTTCCGGCCCGTTCGGTCCTCCCTTTGAGCCGCTGCGGCGCAGGGCAACCTCCACCCGCTTCAGCAGGATCTGCATGCGGAAGGGTTTTGTCACATAATCCTCCGCTCCAAGGTCAAAGCCGATTAATACATCCTCCTCCAGATCGTTTGCGGTCAGAAAGATTACCGGCTGTGCCGCATTCTGCGCCTTGATTTCCCGGCACAGGTCGAAACCGTTTCCATCCGGCAGGTTTACATCCAGAAGGATCAGTGAAAAGGAGCCGTCCGCAAGCAGAGCCCTTGCCTTGGCACAGGTATAGGCGGGAACGGAGACATATCCCGCACTGTCCAGTTCAAACAAAAGTCCCGCGCTCAGCGCGAGATCGTCTTCTACCACTAAGAT
>DWYY01000032.1 GCA_019118445.1 Candidatus Eisenbergiella merdipullorum
TATGAGGTCTGGGTACCGGTGAGAAGGGCGTAATCCAGCTTTTCTTTCAGCATTTTCAGAGAAGAAATCTTCTCCGGCGCACCGATATTATCCCGGATGATGTTCACCCCGTAATCGTGGAGCAGCAGACCGAAGAGCAGGCTTTCCGACAGTTTTTTCGCTCTTCGGTCTTTCTCTCTCCGGAACTCTTCCCGGAGAAATCCCTCCAGATAATCCGGATCGAACCGAAAGCCGTCGCACAGGAGCCCGGACAGCTCCAGTTCAATGGGAGCAAGGAGGGCGTCGGCGAAATCAATCAGGCAAAGGCTCCCATCCGGACGGATGAGGATGTTGTCCGGGTTCAGATCACCGTGGACATAAACTGCCGGTTCCTCGCGTCTTTCATTCAGATACGCCCTTCTTTCCTCACGGAATTCTTCCGGGAAAGCCTCCCATCTCGCTTCCGCCGCCTTTGAGAACAGCGCATGGCTGTTGAAAGGTTCACAGGGGACATCCATCCGGTCAACGATCCTGCGCAGACTTTGTCCGATCCGGCGGCGTTCCGCCCCGGACATGTGTGCAGAACACGCCGCCAGCGATTCTCCATCCACATATTCCATCAGCAGATAGCGGAAAATATATGCATCCTCGATCACGCCCTCCGCGTACAGTCCGGGCGCCGGGATGCCCAGCTGTGCCGCCCGCCGCAGACCGAAGCGTTCCGTGAGAAAATCGCTCTCTCCGCCGATTTCCGATTCCTCCGGTGCAAAGATTTTGACGATAAAACCGCCGGAACAAAATACTGCGTTGGAACCGGGCGTGCAGGAATCGATACCGGAAAAATCAAGTCCGTGACGTCTGAAAATTTCCCTTACGAGAGGGGCAAATGCGGCCTTATCCTGAAAGATTCCGGCCCAGTCCTTTAAATTGCGAATAGTATAAGGAAACAGCATTTTCCCTTCTCCTTCCCTTTTTTCCATTCTGTCACATTTCCCTGAATATCGAAACTGAGCAGCCAGGGAAATCCGGCACGGACATATCGTAAAAAGCCGGACAGCTGAGGATTCTCACCTGTCCGGCCAGTATTCCATTTACTAATTTTTCTCTCCCACCATCCGCTTCACGACTTTCAGACGGGTGAACTCTTCCCTGTCCTTTTCGTCCAGCGCATTGCTGATTTCCTTCACCAGCGCGGTATAGGAGGGAATGGTGATATTTTTCAGCGCGTTGGCGCGCTTCTGGGTCTTGCGGATATTCATGGCAAGACGGTAGGCGGAATTTTCCACCATGGACAGCTTCAGGGTCAGCTCCTTCACCTTCAGGAAGCCTTCCCTCGCGGCATCCACCGACTCGCTGGAATTGTAAAATCCATAGTAGGGAACCTTTTTTTCCTCTTCATGCTCCACCAGCGGGATCTCCGTTCCCATGATGCTTCTGGTCTTGATGCGAACGCCATTTTCCACCGGGATTGCCTGGGCAATCTGCTGGACATAATGGATTCCTACCTCGATATTCGCCTGCTGCAGAGCCTGATAAGCCTGCGTAAAGGTGCTGTCGATCTGGGTCTGAATGTTCTTCGCTTCCTCGATCAGGTTCATCAGCTCCCGAATCAGGATATTCCGTTTCTTATCCATCAGCTCGTAGCCCTGCTTTGCAAGCGCGAGGGAGTTCTTGGCGAGCATGAGATTTCCTTTTGTGGGAAATGCGTTTGTATTCATACTGTTCCTCCCTTAGGAACGTCAGCGGGGGCGGTCAGGCTCTCTCTGACGCCCTGGCACAAATCGCCGGGATTTCCGTCCGGCCTAATCCTCCTGCATCGTCTCTCCGGCATCATAGTATTCGTCCAGGATCTTGGTATCAATACGATCCAGTTCCTCTCTGGGAAGCATTCTGAGAAGGCTCCAGCCGATGTCAAGGGTCTGGATGATGGTACGGTTTTCCTCCTGACCCTGTCCTACGAAATGCTTTTCAAACATGCGGCCGAACTTCAGATACTGCTTGTCCAGATCGGAAAGCTCGTCCTCACCGATAACGCTGGCAAGAGCTCTGGCGTCTCCCACCTTCGCATAGGAAGAAAAAAGCTGGTTCGCCACGGACTGGTGATCCGCTCTGGTATAGCCTTCACCGATACCGTCCTTCATCAGACGGGAAAGGCTGGGCAGCACACTGATGGGCGGATAAACCGACTGTCCGTGCAGGTCACGGTCCAGAACGATCTGTCCCTCTGTGATATATCCGGTCAGGTCGGGGATCGGGTGCGTAATATCGTCGTTAGGCATGGTCAGAATCGGGATCTGGGTCACAGAGCCGTTGATCCCCTCCACGATGCCCGCGCGCTCATAAATGGTGGCAAGCTCCGAATACAGATAGCCGGGATAACCCTTTCTGGAAGGAATCTCTCCCTTACTGGAAGACACCTCACGCATGGCCTCCGCAAATGAGGTCATATCCGTCAGGATGACCAGAATGTGCATCTGCTTCTCAAATGCCAGATACTCCGCCACGGTCAGCGCTACCTTAGGCGTGATCAGACGTTCTACCACCGGATCGTTTGCCATATTCAGGAACATCACAACATGATCCAGAACGCCGCTTTCCGCAAAGGTGGAGCGGAAGTATTCGGCCACATCGTATTTGACGCCCATGGCAGCGAACACAATGGCGAACTGCTCATCGGAATCATCCCCCAGGGAAGCCTGGCGCACGATCTGCGCCGCCAGCTGGTCGTGGGGAAGGCCGTTTCCGGAAAAGATCGGCAGCTTCTGTCCGCGGATCAGGGTGGTCAGACCATCGATAGCCGATATACCGGTGCGGATATAGTTTCTGGGATACTCTCTGGATACGGGGTTTAAGGGTTTTCCGTTGACGTCGGCATACTTTTCTGCCACGACTTCACCCAGGTTATCGATGGGCTCACCGATCCCATTAAAGGTTCTTCCAAGCAGATCGCCTGTCAGCCCGACTTCCATCGGCTTTCCGGTAAGCCTGGTATGGGTATTTTTCAGGGACAAGTTCTCAGTGGATTCAAAAACCTGGACCACCGCCTTGTCCTCGTTGATCTCCACGATGCGGCCGAGCCTCCTGTCCTTCCCGTCCGCAACGATTTCCACAATTTCATCATAGGCCGCGCCTCTGACGCCCTCCAGCACGACGAAGGGACCGTTCACCGACTGCAGGCCCAAATATTCTATTGCCATATTTACCTCCATGCCGAAGCGCTTTACGCTGAGGCCGCGCGGAGAAAACGCGAATGCGATTTCTCCGCTGCGATCAAC
>DWYY01000033.1 GCA_019118445.1 Candidatus Eisenbergiella merdipullorum
ATATCATCATATTCCAACGCTTCCGCCCCGATATCCACGATGGCTTCATACTCATAATCGCGGATATTTTTTTCGAAGAATTCGGAGCTTCTGTTGATCTCCTCCCCGGCCGCGATGAAAACACGGTTGGACAGCGGGATCAGCGTATCCTTGTCGAGATAGACGACATGCTTCAGGTTTTCTGCCAGCTTTTTGGAAATGTAGGTTTTCCCGCAGGCAGGCGGAGAAGTAACTAAGATCATTTTCTTCATGATTCTGTGAATTCCATTTCTGTTTCGGCCGGCGTGGATCCGGTTTCAGCAGGCTCAGTCTCAGCCGGAGCCGATCCGCTCTGCTGCGCATCCTGTGCAGCACCCAGTGTGATCTGCAGCAGCTGTTCCCGGTACTGGCCGTTGTCTGCGCGCTGTACCGTGACCGAAACCTGTTCGCCTGCGGCGTAATATTCCAGGGTATCCTTTAACTGGTCCATGCTGAGCACGGAACGGCCGTCAAATGCCGTGATGACATCGCCTGCCTGGATGCCGGCGTTATCAGCGGGGCCTCCGGCGACTACGTTCGTCACGATCACGCCGGCCGGGATCCCATAGAGCTGCGTCACATCGGAAGATACGGTCTGGCCTTCGATCCCCATATAGGAGGCCTGGCTGGAATCCACCCTTTCCCTGGTGGTCAGGTTCATCATTTCCTTCAGGCTGGGTTCGGCTTTGTCGATCGGAATGGCAAATCCGATATTATCCACGGAACTGCCGGAAGAAGAGGATCCCGTCTTGGCCTCATTGATCCCGATCAGCTCGCCCTTCATGTTCAGCAGGGCACCGCCGCTGTTCCCAGGATTGATGGCGGCATCCGTCTGGATCAGCCCGGTGGAATTGATCGTTACGCCGCTCTCGTCAGTCAGGCTCAGATCCCTGTTCAGTGCGCTGACAACGCCGCTGGTCACGGACTGGCCATAGCCGAGGGCGTTTCCGATGGCAACAACCTGTTCACCCAGTTCCAGATCATCGGAATCTCCGATGGTCGCGATCTTGATATTATTCAAAGTTTCTTCGGGAATGTCGGAGAGCTTTACCGCTACCACGGCAAGGTCGTTGTTGACATCGGTGCCCTTGATCTCTCCGGCGACGGAACTCTGATCCACAAATCCCACGGAGAGGCTGTTCGCGCCCTCAACGACGTGATTATTTGTCGCAATCAGCAGTTCTGAATCATTTTTTCCTACGATCACGCCGGTCCCGGCTCCTTCCACCTCATACTGCATGGTGCCGCCGAAAAAGCTCCGCATTTCCTCTACTGACATGGTGGAGATGGTGACTACGGATGGCATGGCATTTTTGGCAACCTCTACGACGGTGCTTCCCTCATCGGAATTTACAACCTGTATGGTACTGGTCTGGGGAATATTGGCATTGCTCCCGTCCGTACTTTCAGGGCTGTAGATTTTATTGCCCAGAAGGTTTACACCATACATGGTGCCGCCGGCAATCAAACCGAATACAAGTGCCATTGCTACCAGAAGTCCCCATTTCTTTTTGATGGACATAGGCTTTTTTACTTCTTCACTCATGATGTTTCCCTCTTTTCTTTTGCAAATTTCCGCGTTGACTGTTTGCGGTTTTGTACTCTATAATGATAGAATCGCGGGGGGAAAATGGAAAGAAACGATCGTGCCAGAAATTGTTAAAGTTGTGCCATACGACAGGAGAAAGTTTATGGGCTGCAAAACTTTGATCGTGGATGAAAACAGGATGGAGTCCCACCGCTATCAGGAAGGAGAGCTCCCTGTATTACGTCTGAAAAATTCTCTGGATGATTACCAGAAGGGGGAGATTGCCTGCCACTGGCATTCGGAGTTCCAATTCGGTCTGCTTTTAAAAGGAGAGCTGGAATATTATCTTCTGCAAGATCCTGCCTCCAGGCTTCAGCGCATCATAAAGCCGGGGGACGGCTTCTTTATCAATTCCAGAGTGTTCCATGGCTGCAGGCAGATGATGAGGGGTACGGAAATCTTTACTTTCGGGATGCTGCCGGGCTTTTTTATCAATCCCGTCTTCGGGAATATCTATCAGAAGATCGTCCTGCCGGTCCTTCATTCCCATGTGCCAGGTTTTTTCCTTTTCCAGGAGAAAAAGGAAGATGCAGGGATGCTGGATCTTTACCGTAAATTCCATAAACTGAACCAAAAGGACAGGGATTTTGAGCTGAGCAGCCTCGAGTTGATCTGCGGGATATGGAAGGAACTGCTTCACAGAATCCACCGTCAGACAGACTTTGCATCAAATTGCAATTTTGATTTTACCCAGGCATTCCGGATACAGAAGATGCTGGAATTTATCCAGAAGCATTACCCGGAACCCATAACCGTGAACCAGATCGCCGAGGCAGGGGGGATCAGCAGGCGTGAGTGCTTCCGCTGTTTTCGCGCGGTCATCAACCAGGCGCCCACTGAGTATCTGAATCAGTACCGGCTGACCATGGCGGCCCAGCTGTTAACGGTGGGCGGCCAGTCCCTTGCCCGCGTCAGTGAGTCCTGTGGTTTTGAAAATTTCAGTTATTTCTGCAGGCTTTTTAAGAAAAAATATCATATGTCGCCCGGGCAGTTCAGAAATGGGGATGTAAAGGTAAACTGATCCGTATCCCTGCAGGAATGGCTTGACCCTGGATTTCGGATAAGCTACTATATCTACAGACGCAGCTATGCTGCGAAAAAAACAGATTGGGGGAAAACGCCATGCAGATTTATGTTGATGCAGAAGCTTTCCGCGACGGAAACGGCACAAAGGAAAGGCCGTTTCGTTATATCAGTGATGCGGCACGCATCGCTTCTCCGGGAGATGAAGTCCTGGTCGCCCCGGGTGTATACCGGGAATATGTGGACCCGGCCAATGCCGGAAGGGAGGACGCCAGGATCACATACCGCAGCACCCAGCCGCTCGGCGCTGTGATCACCGGAGCGGAAGAGCTGAAGAGCTGGGAAAAATATCAGGAAAATGTATGGGTCTGCCGGATCGGGAACAGCCTGTTCGGAGACTACAATCCATATACTACCTATGTGTACGGCGACTGGTATTTCGCAGGAAAAAGCAAACATACCGGAGCTGTGTATCTGAACGATAAAATGCTGTACGAGGCGGAAAGCCTTGATGCGTGTATCAGAGGAGAAGTATACGAGTGTTCTTGGGAACCGGAAGCTTCCAGATATAAATGGTATACCGAACAGAACGGCGGCGAGACGGTTATCTATGCCAATTTCCAGGGCAAAGATCCAAATGAGGAAAAAGTGGAGATCAATGTGAGGCGGGAATGCTTCCTGCCTTCCAAAACGGGTGTGGGCTATATTACGGTCAGCGGCTTTAAGATCGAAAAGGCGGCGACCACCTGGGCGCCGCCGGCCGCCTATCAGGACGGGATGATCGGCCCCCACTGGTCGAAGGGCTGGATCATAGAGGACTGCGAGATCAGCAACAGCAAGTGCGCGGGGATCAGCCTCGGGAAATATCTGGACCCGGAAAATGACCATTATTTCACCACGAAGCATGTGAAAAGCCCCACCCAGATGGAACGGGACGCCGTATGCAGGGGACAGTATCACGGATGGCTGAAGGAAAAGGTGGGGAGCCATATCATCCGCCGCTGCAACATCCACAACTGCGAGCAGGGCGGGATCATCGGCCGTATGGGCGGTGTTTTCTCCGTCATCGAGGACAACCATATCCATCATATCAATAACATGATGGAGCTGGGCGGTGCGGAGATCGCAGGCATCAAGATGCATGCTGCTATCGACGTCACCTTCCGCCGCAACCACATCCATCACTGTACCATGGGGATCTGGTGCGACTGGGAAGCGCAGGGGACCCGGATCACCCAGAACTTGCTGCACGACAATCAGCGCCCGTCTTTTGCCCGGCAGTTAAAGGGCGGCATGATGAGCCAGGATATCTTCGTGGAGGTCGGCCACGGCCCCACCCTGATCGATAACAATATCCTTCTGTCGGACGTTTCCCTGCGGATGGCGACGCAGGGCGTTGCTATGGTCCACAATCTGATCTGCGGGGCTTTCACCTGCGTGGGCGGCGGCACCGGGCCGCGTTATACGCCCTACCACATCCCGCACCGCACGGAAGTGATGGGATTCATGACCATCCTGCACGGCGACGACCGTTTCTATAACAATATCTTCGTCCAGAAATGGCCCAGGGAAGCCTTCACGGTATTACGAGACAGCAGCGAAGGCTCCGATGAGGAAAACCGGGAGGTCGGCACCCATGTAATGGACCCTTATCCGACCTGGGAAGAGTGGATACGGAAATTCGATATGGATACGGACACACCGGATATGGCAAAGCTGGAGCCTGCCCATTCACAGCCGCTTCCAGTCTGGGTGAAAGGAAATGCGTATTTTAACGGCGCAAAAGCGTGCAGGAATGAAAAAGATCCGTTTGTCGACGAGGGGCATGAAGTGCAGGTGGACCTTTTGATGCAGGACGGAAAACCGGTTCTATCCACCAACCTGTATGAATGGCTGGACGGCTTTACAACCGATATGGTAAACAGTGATGTCCTTGGGAAAGCGTTTGAACCGGAGGAGCGATTTGAGAACCCTGACGGAACGCCGATCATCTTTGACCGGGATTATTTCGGAAACCACCGCAGCGCTGTGGTCCTGCCCGGTCCGTTTGCAAGAAAAGAAGAAGCTGGCCAGAAGCTCTGGCTGTGAAAGAAGGGAGAAAAAGAATATGGCGCTGTTTCATGTTGATTTCTTTTCAGATGTGCTGGGAATGTGCGCGGAGATGGATGTGCTGCTCCCCCAGCAGACCAGGGGACAGATCGGAATGGAGGGGAAAGCGGCGGATGGAAAATACAAGACCATGTATCTGCTGCATGGCATGAGCGATGACCAGACGATCTGGCAGAGGCGGACTTCCATCGAACGGTATGTCAGTAAGCTTGGCATCGCTGTGGTGATGCCGACGACCCATCTCGGATTTTATACGGATACCACCTACGGGATGAAATACTGGACCTATATTTCAAGAGAACTGCCGAAGATCTGCAGGGAATTTTTTCCGGGCATGTCGGATAAAAAAGAAGATACACTGGCGGCAGGGCTTTCCATGGGCGGCTATGGCGCGTGGAAGCTGGCGCTTGGGGCAAGCGATACCTTTGGAGCGGGCGCGTCCCTGTCCGGCGCGCTGGACATCGTGGAGGATTACAGAAGACAGGCGGAGATGCCGGGAGGCCACAGGCAGCTCTTTGAAGGTATTTTCGGAAGCCTGGAGGAACTGGAGGGAAGCAGCAACGATATCCTCGCCCTTGCGGCGAAGCTGGCAGAGGAAAAGAAAAGGGACGAACTGCCGCCTCTGTATGCCTGGTGCGGCACAGAAGATTTTTTGTATGAAGGAAACCAGAAAGCCTGGAAGGCTGTGACAGACCTTGGATATCCGTTGAGAACGGAGGTTTCCTCCGGGGACCATCAGTGGAAATACTGGGACCAAAAAATCCAGGATGTGCTGCGCTGGTGGCTGAAAACGGACATTGATCTGGAGTGACGCCTGATGAAAAAGATAAGGCGGATCCTTCTGGCTGCCGTAGCTGCGGTGCTCTGCTATATCCTTGCCGGAGCGATGATCCCGTTTGTGCGGCAGCCGGAAGTAACCGAAGAAACGAAAGAACAGTTCGATCAGATGGAGTTTTACGGACAGGAGACGGGCGGTGAGCGTGCCGCCATCCTGTCTGACAATGTGGAGGCTCTCGCGGAGCGGATACGGCTGATCTCGTGCGCCCGGGAACGGATCATCCTATCCACCTTTGAATTCCGGAGCGATGAGAGCGGAAAGGATATGCTGGCGGCGCTGCTGGCGGCCGCGGACAGAGGCGTGCAGGTGCAGATACTCATGGACGGCGTCCCTGCCTTTAAGAATCTGCAGCTTCCGGACGATCCCTGTTTCCAGGCCCTTTCTTCTCACGGGAACGTGCAGATCGCCATTTACAATCCGGTCAGCCTTCTAAAGCCATGGAAACTGATGGGGCGGCTGCATGACAAATATCTCATTGCGGATGACACCGCTTATATCCTGGGCGGCCGCAATACCTATGATTTCTTCCTGGGCGATTATGGAGATTATAAAAATTATGACTGGGATGTCCTGATCTATGGGGAGGATTCCGGGCCGGGAGAATCCATGAGCGCGTTGCTGGACTATTTTTCGGAGGTCTGGGAGATGCCGCTGTGCCGGATCTGGAAGGACGATCCAAGCCTGGAGACCCGCCGGCGTGTCGCAGATGCGCGTAAGATGCTGGAGGAACGGTATGCAGACCTGCAGAAGGCGCATCCGGACTGGTTTGAGCCTTGCAACTACCTGGAAATGACAAAGGAAGTAAACCATATTGAGCTGCTCGCCAATCCCACGCACTGTTACGCCAAGGAGCCGGTTGTTTTTTACGAAATGACGGAGCTGATGAAGCAGGCCGGAGAGGAGGTGCGTTTCCATACGCCCTATATCATCTGTGATGACTGGATGCTCCAAAGGCTTGCGGAAGTGTGTGAAAGCGTGAAGGATGTGGTCATGATGACCAATTCTGCCGCCAATAACGGGAACCCCTTCGGCGCTATGGACTACCGGAAAAACCGGGCGGATATCTTGAAAACAGGCGTTTCCATCCTGGAATATGACGGAGGCGTTTCCTACCACGGAAAATGCTTCGTCATTGACGACAGGCTTTCAGGCATCGGTTCCTTCAACTGGGATATGCGCAGCGCCTATATCGATACGGAGATCATGCTGGTGATCGACAGCGGACAGATCAACGAAGATATGCGGCTGGAGATGGCAGAATATGAAAAGAAAGCCCTCACAGTGTTGGATGAGGATACGGTGATCGTGCCCGAGGGCATGACCGCCCAGAGGGACAGCCTCCTTGAGCGTTTTTTGTTGGAACTCATGTCCATCTTTGCAGGCTGGGCAAGGTTTTTGATGTGATACGGGGCAGGCTGACCTTTCCAGGCTCAGGCTTCCGGGCTTCAGCCCCGGCGGTATCGTTCCAGAAGCCGTTCAATCTGCAGGTTCAGGCTTTCCGGCGGCCCGGACAGCTTTTCCTGCGATAACTTCAGCCAAAGATCCAGATTCTGATAGCAGCGCGCGTACCGGCTCCCGGAGGGCTGCTTGGAGGAGACCCGGATGCGGACCCGGGCACGCCGCTGCTCAAAAAGAGGGATGATCGTGTAATACAGCCTGTCGTCCGGAAAGGAGAGATATCCCACTTCTCTGCCGGACCGGTCTTTCAGATACAGCCTGTGCTGCCTGAGCGCGGAAGGACAGAGCGTCTCGCCGGGGCATAACGCCGGAGGAGTATGAAGCTGCGGTCCCGAAACGGTTTTCCCGGATTCCAGCATGGCAGAAACGCGGAAAACCGGCTGTCCGGATGCATCAGTCATCTCCTGGTGAGCGAGCTCTTTTAAAAGGGAAGTCCCGTCGATGAACTGCTGAGCCAGAAGATAGGAGAGTTCAGCCTGGATGCGCGGACGGATGGCAGGAGCGTCCGCCCTTTTCAGGATGCCGTCTGCTTCATCCAGGATCTGGCTGCTGCAGCGGTAGATGCTGAGCAGGAACAGGGGGAAATCCTCCTGCGTTTTCCACAGATATTTCCCTCTGGCGATGCAGAAGCTTCCCAGGACGGTCCCCTCACGATCCTCCGCATAGTGCAGGATATCGCGTTCCGTGTAAGCGTGTATGTTGACTGGTGCATCCCAGGCGGAACTTTTTTCTTCCTGCCTGTCCTGCCTGCCGCCGGAAGTGCGCCCTGCGCTGCCGGGGCCGCCCTGCGGGGTCCTCTTTTTTAAAAGAGTATAGGCGGCGTTGATCTTCCTCGCGTCATCGATGGGATTTTCCAGACCCGCGTCGGGATGGGCCCGCATCATGAGCTTCCGGTATCTTCTTTTGATATCAGCCTCATCTGCACCGGGAGAGATCCCGAGAATCCTGTATGCTTCCTGTTCCGTCATGATATGCCGCCTCCTTGTGTTTCCTGCTTTCCGGAAATGTCCATATGGAAACAGTATATCCCTTTGAAGGGCATGGGGCAACAGACGTGTCACATTTCTTAAAAAAAGGCTTGCAAAATCAGGAGACGCCAAGTATAATATTGCTTGTTCGAGTTATGCTGGAATAGCGCAGTCGGTAGCGCAACTGATTCGTAATCAGTAGGTCGAGGGTTCGAGTCCCTTTTCCAGCTTAATTGTCTGGGGAAAGGGGCTGATTGTATGATCAGCTTCTTTTTTCAAATCAGGAACAATGTGTCGGTGAAAACAAACAGCTACCTAAGAAGAGGAGAGAGGAATGAAGGCGTACAAAGACAGAAGCAGAGAAGAACTGGAAGCCCTGAAAGCGGAACTGGAAGCGGAATATAAGAAGTTTCAGGGAATGGGCCTGAAGCTGGATATGTCCAGAGGGAAACCGTCCGCCCAGCAGCTTGATCTTTCCATGGGAATGATGGATGTGCTCAACAGCTCCTCCGACCTGAAATGCAGGGAAGGGATCGACTGCAGGAACTACGGCGTGATCGACGGCATTCAGGAAGCCAAAGAGCTTCTGGCTGACCTGATCGAGGTTCCCGCTGATAAGATCATCATTTACGGTAATTCCAGTCTGAACGTCATGTACGATACGGTAGCCCGTTCCATGACGCACGGCGTGTGCGGCAGCACTCCCTGGTGCAAGCTGCCTGTTGTGAAGTTCCTCTGTCCGGTGCCCGGATATGACAGGCATTTTGCGATCACGGAATACTTCGGGATCGAAATGATCAACGTGCCCATGACGCCGGAAGGTCCTGACATGGATATGGTGGAGAAGTTGGTGAGCGAGGACGCAGCCATTAAGGGTATCTGGTGCGTGCCCAAATATTCCAACCCGCAGGGCATCACCTATTCCGATGAAACGGTGCGCAGGTTCGCCAGGCTGAAGCCCGCGGCGGAAGATTTCCGTATCTACTGGGATAACGCCTACAACGTGCATCATCTTTATGACGACGACCAGGATACCATCCTGGAGATCCTGCATGAATGCGAGATTGCGGGAAATCCGGATATGGTTTACAAGTTCAGCTCCACTTCCAAGATCAGCTTTCCCGGTTCGGGAGTGGCGGCAATTTCTTCTTCCTATAACAACCTGAAGGATATCAAAAAGCAGCTGTCCATTCAGACCATCGGCCATGACAAGCTGAACCAGCTCCGCCATGTGAGATTCTTCAAGGATCTGGACGGCATCAGGGCGCATATGAAAAAGCATGCCGCGATCATGCGTCCCAAGTTCGAAGCGGTGGAAGATATTTTGGAAAAGGAGCTCGGCGGCCTTGAGGTGGGTTCCTGGCTGAAGCCCAAGGGAGGCTACTTTATTTCCTTCGATGCCATGGACGGCTGCGCAAAGAGGATCGTTGCGCTGGCAAAGGATGCGGGCGTAGTGATGACCGGCGCAGGAGCGACCTACCCTTACGGAAAGGATCCTCATGACAGCAACATCCGTATCGCGCCTTCCTTCCCGCCTCTCGACGAGCTGGTGCAGGCTACGGAGCTGTTTGTTCTGTGCGTGAAGCTTGCCAGCGTGGAAAAGCTTCTGGAAACGAAATAAAGGTCGGGTCGATGTGCCATCGTGGGCGGGTCCTGATCCGGAGCCGCTGTCTATGCGAAACTGCACGGACAGCGGCTTCTTTTTTCACTCAGAGGAAAACAACGAAGCTTACAGAAAAATGAGAATGTCTAGGGAGGGAAGGCTGCAGGATGGATGCACCTGACGAAAATATGGAAGAACGCAGGCTAGTTCTGGACTGTGCCATGCAGGCAGGGACCATCCTGCTGAAAAACGGGGCGGAGATTTTCCGTGTGGAGGAGACCGTGGCAAGGATCTGCAGCCACTTCGGTGTGGAGTCAGAAAAGGCTTTTGTATTGAGCAACGGAATTTTCTTGACGGCGGGAAGCGGACAGGAGCCTTTTTACGCAAAGGTTCAGCACATTCCGGTGAGCGGCGCAAGGCTTGACCGGGTGGCGGCAGTCAACCAGCTTTCCCGGGAGATCGCAGAGGGCTGTTTCACCCCGGCGGAGGTAAAACGCAGGCTCGATGAGATTGAGCATATGCCGGAAAAATCGGACCGGGTGAAGGTGCTCGCTTCGGCGGTGGGAAGCGGCTGCTTCTGCTGTATGTTCGGCGGGAGCCCGCTGGACTGCCTGGGCGCTTTCCTGACCGGTTTCCTTTTGTATATTTATGTGCTAAAGCTGTTTACCCCGCATCTGTCCAAGATCATAGGGAACATCGGCGGAGGAGCGCTGGTCACCGTGCTGTGCCTGCTCCTGTGCCGGATGAATCTGGGTGAAAGCATCAATTATATGATCATCGGCTCGATCATGCCGCTGGTTCCGGGAATCGCTTTTGTGAACGGGGTGCGGGACATCGCAGACGGGGATTACATTGCCGGGTCGGTCCGCCTGCTCGATGCGATCCTGGTATTCGTATGTATCGCGTCAGGCGTAGGGCTTGTGATCACCATTTATCACGGACTGACAGGGGGGTGGCTGTTATGATCCTTGTTTCCACTGCTGCGGCTGCGGTCGGGACCGTGGCTTTTGCGCTGCTGTTTGGCGTTCCCCGCCGCTTCTATCTTTACTGCGGCGCCATCGGCGGCGCCGGATGGCTGTTGTACTGCCTGCTGGCGGGCAGGTTGTCATCTGCCGCCGCCACCTTTTTTGCCGCCGTGCTGGTGATGCTCCTTTCCAGATTCTTGGCGGTGAGGGAAAAATGTCCGGTCACCGTTTTCATCATTTCCGGGATCATCCCTCTTGTCCCGGGTGCAGGCATCTACTGGGCCTCCTATTATCTGGTAACGGATCAGCTCCTTCAGGCTGCTGATGCCGGGTTTGCCGCCGTCAAGGCGGTAGTGGCGATCGTGCTTGGCATCATCTGTATTTTTGAGCTGCCCCAGGGACTGTTCGCCATCGGATCGTCAAAACGGCGGAAAGAAAAATGACCCTTTCCGCACGCTGTGCGAAAAGGGTGATAACACGTTTTAAATCTGGGATTCCCGTTCCGAATACTCGGAGCGGAGCTTTTTATTCCGTTTATTCGTCCGGATGAGATTGGAAAATTTGTTGTAAAACCAGAAGGAGTAGACGAGAAGGGTATTGATCTTTCCAATCTTTTCCTTCGTGGTCTTGCGATAGAGCGTACCGCCGCATCCGATCACCTCTCCGGCACGGATGCAGTTGATCAGGTCTGTTTCCGTGTTGACGGTATCCGGAACCTCTGTATAGGCAAGTCCTACACAGTCTGTTTTATGGGAATCGCTCCCGCCTACGCCTGGCTTGTGGTATTTGGCGGCAAGCCTGCAGGCAGTGGCATTGGATTCTTCGTCTTCACAGGCGTTGAAAATCTCGATGAAATCAAGCTGCTCCACGATCTTGGGGTCCCTCCGGTAGGCGCGCGTATTGCGGAAGCTCATATATTTTTCTCCGCAGGGATGGGCCGGGCCAAGGACGCCGCCGTAAGAGTGGACGATGGAGATCAGGATATTAAGCGGCAGGCCCCGCAGCTCCAGGATCCTCAGTTTGACCGTTTCCGGAACGATGACCAGAATGTGCCCTGCGCCTCTGGTATCGTATTCAATGCCTTTAAACACTTTAAAATCTGTATATTTCTTTCCTTTCAGATGTTTTTTCCAGTATCGGTAGCCGTTGTAGGTATCATGGTCGGTGATGACCATTCCGCCGAAGCCTTTCGCCTGCAACAGCTGTATATATTCCTCCATGGGCACTCTGCTGTCTATGGAACCTTCCTTTACGTGGCAGTGCATGTCGATCTTCATATCGCGCATACCTCCTCTCGTCTTTCCTTATTGTAGCCTTTTTTGCCATATTTGAAAAGGGAAAAAATATTTTTCATTATGTCATTCCTTTTTGGAAATGTTAATGGTAGAATAAATGAGGCCAGAGGGCCGAAAAATAGAAAAAACAGGAAGGACACAGGAAGATGATCAATTATCTGACCGGAGAAGCCGGTAGCAGGACCGTGGCATTTATCGGAATTTTGCTGGCGTTTGCAGCCACCTGCCTGACGATGCATAAGTGTATGAACCTTCTGCCTAAGGACCATGGAAGGGATTTTGCAGTAGACGGGAAGAAGTCGGCGGGCAAGCCGCGCGGAGCGGGGTTCCTTTTCGTTCTTGTGTTCATCGCGGCGGCGCTTCTGTTCGCAAGGCCGGCCCGGGAAACGGTCATTTATCTGATCCTGGTAGGGGCTGCCATGCTGACGGGGTTCCTCGATGACTGCGCAAAAACGCCCTGGGGAGAATATAAAAAGGGGATATTGGACCTGATCATCGCGGTGATGACGGCTGTGACCTTTCTGAATTTTAACTCCAGTGAAGTGGTCTTCCTTCTGACGGGAAAAACGATCGTTCTTCCATCTATACTGTTCGGCATTCTTGCTGTGGTCCTCGTATGGGTGTCCATCAATGTGACCAACTGTTCGGACGGCGTGGACGGGCTCTCCGGAACGCTGACGATCATCACGCTGGCGACGATCTATCTTGTGGACACGCTTGCGGCGGGAGAGCGGGAGGACGGATTTTCCTATCTGATCCTTCTGTTCTGTGTCTGCATCCTGGGCTATCTGTGGTATAACGCCACGCCGAGCAGGCTTCTGATGGGAGATGCGGGTTCTCGGGCCATGGGTCTGTTCATCAGCATTGCTGTCCTTAAAACGGGAAGCCCCTTTCTGTATATTCCGGTGGCGCTCGTCCTGATCCTGGACGGCGGGCTGGGCCTGATCAAGGTATCCCTGCTCCGTTTCCTGAAGATCAGGATCCTGACGAAGGTGCGCACTCCCCTGCACGACCAGGCAAGGAAGGTATGGGAATGGTCTAATACACAGACCGTCTTCCGGTTCGCCATCATCCAGATCATGCTCTGCGCTGCGGTGATTTATATTGCAATGCCTTAACGGGGCGTGGTATAATAGTAGCTTAGAATAGCGGGAAAACACAAGAAAATGTGCAATACAGAGTCCCGTGTCAGAATGGAGAAGTTTATGAAAAATGAACTGCTTACCATAGGTCCCATAACCATCCACGGATATGGGCTGATGGTTGGAATTGGAGTGATCGCCGCATATATGGCTGCAGAATACCGGGCGAGGAAGCTGAAGCTGGATGCGGAACAGGTTTTTTCCCTGTTGATCTGGTGCCTGGTCTTCGGTGCGCTCGGTTCAAAGCTCCTGTACTGTCTTACCGTATTGGATGAGATCGTAAAGGATCCGTCCTATCTGCTGCATTCTCTGGCAAACGGCTGGGTGGTATACGGCGGGCTGATCGGTGGTGTATTAGGCGGCTGGTTGTTCTGCAGACGCAAAAAGCTTAATTTTCTTTCTTATTTTGACCTGGCGCTTCCATCGGTCGCGCTTGCGCAGGGATTCGGCCGCATTGGGTGTTTCCTGGCAGGCTGCTGCTACGGACGTCCGACCGACAGCCCGATCGGGATCACATTTACTGATTCAGCATATGCGCCCAACGGCGTTTCCCTGATCCCGACCCAGTTGATCTCCAGCGGCCTGGATTTTCTTCATTTCTTTGTCCTTTTGTTTATCGCGCGGCATAAAAAGGCGGAGGGACAGGTCGGCGGTTTTTATCTGATCTTTTACAGCATCGGAAGGTTTATCCTGGAATATTTCCGCGGCGATATGGAGCGCGGCAGTGTGGGAGAGCTTTCCACGTCCCAGTTTATCGCGATCTTCACTCTGATCGCTGGGATCGTGATCGTCATCGGTTCGCAGTATATGGCGTCGCGCGGCGTGCGGGTCTTCCTTGTGGGGCCAAAGGGGACCTCGCTTGCACCTGAGGAGAAAGAAGACGGACAGGCGTCGGATTGAGAAACATCGATCGCACTGCGGCGGAAAGGAAGATGTCGCTTACGCGACCCGCCGCAGGTTTTTTTGTTAGAGAGACGTTTGAAATAGGAGAGGAAAGGATATGGGCAGACTGGCGGCAGATATGCACTGTGATACGATTTCCGCGTTGATGCTGATGCGGCGGAGGGGAGATTACCCTGCGGAGGGGCTGGCACGTAACAGCCTGCACATCGATCTGGAAAAGCTGGAAAAGGGCGGCTATCTTCTTCAGAATTTTGCCCTTTTCGTCGCGCTTTCCGAATGCAGCGATCCGTTTCGGGAATGCAGCGCACTTGCGGACCTGTATTATGAAGAACTGGAGAAAAACAAGGACCGGATCCGCCCGGTATATCATTACGCGGATATCGAGAAAAACAGGGCGGAGGGAAAGCTTTCCGCACTGCTGACGGTGGAGGAAGGCGCAGTGTGCAAGGGGCGTCTCGGCAATCTCAGGCTTCTTTACCGCCTGGGCGTCCGGATGCTGACGCTCACATGGAACTTTCCCAATGAGCTGGGCTGGCCGAACGTGAGGATGCCGGAGAATGGCTCGGGGGACGCTCCTGATCTCACCATGCCGGACCGGGAACATGGCCTGACGGAAACTGGTTTCGCTTTCCTGGAGGAAATGGAGCGTCTGGGCATGATCGTGGATGTCTCCCACCTTTCCGACGCGGGTTTCTGGGATGTGGCACGCACGGCGAGAAAACCCTTTGTGGCGAGCCATTCTGATGCGAGAGCCGTCTGCCGTCACGTGAGGAATCTGGATGACGACATGATACGCGCCCTGTCCGAAAAGGGCGGCGTATGCGGCCTGAATTTTTGCCCTTCCTTCCTGGAGGAGGGAAAAGAAGCGCGCGGAAGCCTTGCTGCCGTGGCGGCGCACGCAAAACACATCGTAGAAGTGGGCGGAGAGGACTGCCTGGGCCTCGGCAGTGATTTTGACGGGATCCCGACAAATGAACAGCTCCCGGATGCCTCCAGCCTGCCGCGTCTGGCGGATGCCATGCGGAAAGCAGGTCTTACCGAGCGGCAGATCGATAAAATATTCAGCGAAAATGTGCTGCGTGTTTACCGGGAGATATTGAAATAAACTCAGGAGGATGGATGGAAAGAGAAAGAAGATCCGGGTCTGCCGGCTCAAAAAAGAAGAACAGGAGGAGGAAAAACACAAGAAATTTTTCCTATTATTATAGACGGGCGCTGCGCCTGCTGAAAAGGAGGAAGGCAGAAGCGCTGACCGCCTCTGCCTGCGTGCTGGCTGCCTGCTGCCTGGGGCTTATCGTATGGGCGCTGGCACAGGGATTATCCGGAAGAGATATTGAGGCGGAGATGGAAACGGTGACGGATGTGGCGGGGGAACCGATCGACACAACAGAGCCGCTTTTGAAGGACGCCTATCCGGAGATCAACAATTTTATCAGCAGTTATTTCACCGCGATGCAGGAGGGGGATGAAGAAGCCCTGAGAAGCATGCGGGACAACACGGAGAATACAGAGCTTCTCAGGATTCAGGAAAACAGCTCCCATATAGAAGCTTATACCAACATTTCTTGCTATACAAAGCCCGGACGTGAGGAGGGCTCCTATGTGGTATTCGCATATTATGAAGTGAAATTCCAGGGAATCGATCCCACGCTTCCCGGGATCGCTCCTTTGTATGTGTGCAGGAATGCGGACGGGCAGTATTATCTGCACGATCTGGCTCAGGATGCGGAGGATGCCGATTATGTGAACGAGACAGCCGGACAGGAGGATGTGGCCGCCCTGTACGACCAGGTAAACGAAGAATATGAAAACCGCCTGTCACAGAATGAAACGCTTGCCGCCTTTGTGGACGGATACATGCATGAGATGATGGCGGCGGTCGGAGAGGCCCTGGAGGAACAGACCTCTGCGGCGGAAAGTGAGGAAACAGGCGGGGAAACAGCAGGTGTGCAGGGAAACGGAGCCTCCTCCCAGGCAGGCGGAGACGAAAGCGATCCTTCCGAAAACGCTTCCTCCGGAAGCGGCAGCACAGGAAGCTCATCTTCCTCTGCAGCGGTGCCGGACAGCGGAGAATTTACGGTAAGCGAAACAGTCAATATCCGAAAAGGCGTCAGCGAAACTTCTGACAAGATCGCGGTATGTTATCCGGGAGATACGCTGGAGATCCTGATGAAACAAGCGGACGGATGGACGAGAGTCCGCTTTCAGGGACAGACCGGTTATGTGAGATCGGATGTATTGAAATAAAGGACACAGAGGAGGGATCTGCTTATGAAACTGGTGATCACCATGAGCCGCAGATACGGAACGGGAGCGAGCATCATTGCAAAGGAACTGTCTGAACGGCTGGGCATTCCCGTTTATGACAAGGCCTATATCGAGGAACAGCTCAGCGGCCACAAGTATGAAAACGAGGCCGAGGCGATTCGGAAGCTGGCGGTACAGCCATGTATCATCCTGGGCCGCTGCGCATCGGACATCCTGAAGGGGCGCCCGGATGTCTTCAACATTTTCATTCGGGCGGATAAAGAGGACCGGATCCACAGGATCATGGAAAGAGACAGCCTGACCTATGAACAGGCAAAGGAAAAGGTGGAGCGCACGGACGAGAAGCGTGCGGCCTATTATCATGAACATACGGGAAAGACCTGGGGGGATGTGAACGATTATCACATGATCCTGGATACTTCCGAGCTTGGCGTGGAAAACTGCGTCGACATTTTGATGCGTTATTTCAGAAAGCTGGAATATATCTGATCCTGTCACTGGAAGGAGGAAACCTGATATGAACTACACGGCAGATGCAAAGAGATATGATACGATGGCCTATCACCGCTGCGGAAACAGCGGACTGAAGCTTCCTGAGCTTTCTCTCGGGCTGTGGCACAATTTCGGGGACACCGCGGTTTATGAGAACATGAAGCAGCTCGTTTTCACCGCATTTGACAATGGGATCACCCATTTTGACCTGGCAAACAACTACGGACCGGCTTACGGGAGCGCCGAAAAGAATTTCGGGAAGATCCTGAGGGAGGAACTGGGGGGCTATCGGGATGAGCTGCTCATCAGCACGAAGGCAGGCTATGACATGTGGGAAGGCCCTTACGGGAACTGGGGCAGCAGAAAATATCTGATCGCCAGCCTGGACCAGAGCCTGAAGCGGATGGGCCTTGATTACGTGGACATCTATTACCATCACAGGATGGATCCGGAAACACCGCTGGAAGAAACGATGGGCGCGCTGGATCAGGCGGTGAAAAGCGGAAAGGCGCTTTATGTCGGGCTTTCCAATTATGACGGGCCCACGATGGAAAAGGCGTGCCGCATCCTGGAGGAACTGAAATGTCCCTTCGTCATCAATCAGAATTCCTACAATATTTTCAACCGGACCATCGAAACGAACGGCCTGAAGGATATGGCGGCAAGAGAAAGAAAAGGGATCATTTCCTTCAGCCCTCTGGCGCAGGGAATGCTGACGGACCGTTATCTGAACGGCATCCCGGAGGACAGCCGCATCCGGACAGACGGCCGTTTTCTGAAAGAAGGAAGCCTGACGGAAGAGAAACTTTCCCAGATCAGCGCCCTGAATGATATCGCGGCGCAGCGCGGTGAAAAGCTTTCCCAGATGGCGCTGAAGTGGATCCTGCGCGATGGCGTTGTGACCAGCGTCCTGATCGGCGCATCAAAACCGCAGCAGATCCTGGACAATCTGAAGGTGCTTCAGAGCGCTCCGTTTACGGAGGAGGAGCTGAAACGCATCGATGAGATCTCACTGCAGGGATAAATCTTGTTTTGACGGGGGACGGAGCGTTGAATTACAAAAAAATGAAAAACCTTTTTCTCAGGCAGTCCTATCTGGATTCCTGGACGGACTATGAGAGCAGCCTGAGTAAGCCGAGCTTCATCAAATGGGATTATCTGGTCCTGACCGCTTCCAATGAGGAACAGGCGCGTACCTACCGGGAACAGATCGATTACCGGCTCAAACAAGGGCGGCTTCCCGCCGGCACCCATTACGCGGTGCTTCCCGATCCGGAAGGGAAGCGGGTAGGGTCCGGAGGAGCCACGCTCCATGTGCTGGACTATATCGCAAAACGGGAACAGGCAGAAGGAAAAACCGGAAAAAATCCTTTTCAGGGGCTCCGCATCCTGGTCATTCATTCCGGCGGCGACAGCAAACGGGTGCCCCAGTATTCCGCCTGTGGGAAACTGTTTTCCCCGGTCCCTAGAGAGCTCCCCAACGGATTCGGCTCCACGCTGTTTGATGAATTTGTGATCGGCATGTCCGGCGTGCCTTCCAGGATTCCCGAAGGAATGCTGGTGCTTTCCGGAGATGTCCTGCTTTTGTTCAATCCTCTCCAAATTGATTTCAACGCAAGAGGCGCTGCGGCAATCTCTATGAAGGAAAACGTGGAAACAGGCAAAGAGCATGGAGTGTTCTTGAATGACGGTCATGATTACGTGGGACAGTTCCTTCACAAGCAGAGTGAAGAACGCCTGCGCGCCCTGGGTGCGGTCAACAGCCACGGAAACGTGGATCTGGATACGGGAGCCGTAGTCCTTGACGTCAAGCTTCTGAATGCCCTTTACGGCTTGATCAGCACGGACGGGAAGCCGGATGGGGCCAAATTTCAGGAATTTGTCAATGAGAAAGCCCGCATCAGCTTTTACGGGGATTTTCTCTATCCTCTCGCGGGCCAGTCCACTCTGGAGCAGTATTATAAAGAGGCGGCGGAAGGGGAGATCAATGAGGAATTGCTCTCCTGCCGTACAAAAATATGGGATGTGCTCCACAGCTTCTCCATGAAGCTGATCTGTCTGTCGCCTGCGGAATTTATCCATTTCGGGACCACGGCAGAGCTGATGCGGCTCGTGACGCACGACGTGGAGGACTATGAATTCCTTGACTGGAAAAAGCAGGTCGTTACCACTGCCCCGGCCGGAGCGGATTATGCCGCCCATAACAGCTACGTGGGAAAGCGTGCGAAGATCGGCAGAGGTGCTTACCTGGAGAACAGCTTTATCCTGGATGAAAGCCATGTGGGAGAAGGAAGCATTATTTCCGGCGTCAAACTGAAGAGTGTGACGGTGCCGGACGGTGTGGTCCTGCATGGACTGAAGCTCCTGGACGGAAGATACGTGACACGCATTTATGGTGTGGAAGACAATCCCAAGGGAACGCTGGAGGGACAGTCCGGCGGAGCGCATTTTCTGGGAAGCACGCTGAATGTTTTTCTTTCTGAAAATGGCCTGACGATGCAGGAGATATGGGAAGAAGGGCAGGAGCATTCCCTGTGGAACGCCCGGCTGTACCCGGTTTCCGCCGATATGGAAGAATCCGTCCGGTACGCGCTTCTGACAGCAAAAATGGCGGACGGGGATGCGCCGCCGGAAGAAAGGAGCGCGTGGCGGCAGGCCAAACGGCTGAGCCTGCAGTCCAGCTTTAACCGGGCTGACGTGCTTGCCGCGGGGGCCTGGCAGAGAGAACTGGAAAACCGGATCCTGGCGAGCCGTTTTCTGTGGGACCTTGAGGCGGGCGTCTACTATAAGGACGCGCTGAAAACCTTCGGCGCGCACGGCATTGACGAGGATATTTTCGCTCTGCTCATGAAGGATGCGAAAGAGGCCGGTTTCTCCCTGAAGATCCGCATCTATTACGCGCTGGCGCAGTATATGAAGGAGAACCGCCTGACCTTTGACGGAAAAGGATATGACAGCCTGGAAGCGTTCTGTTTTGGGACCATCCAGAAGACGATCTTTGACAACGCGGCTTCGCGTCTTTCTGCCGTAAATGATTACCGGATCGCTGAAAATGTGGTGGACGTGGCTCTTCCTGTCCGGGTGAACTGGGGCGGCGGCTGGACGGATACTCCCCCGCACTGCAATGAACGGGGAGGAACGGTGCTGAATGCGGCGCTGAAGCTGAACGGAATATATCCGATCCAGATCCGGGTGGAAAGGCTCGCCGGCCTGCATGTGGAATTTGCCAGTACCGACATCGGCGTTTCCGGACGGGCGGACAGTATTGAAGAGATCCAGGACTGTCACAATCCTTATGATCCGTTCGCGCTGCACAAGGCTGCCCTCATCGCCTGCGGTATCATTCCTCTAGGAGAGAGCGGCGGGCAGGAGAAAGTCAGCCTGCCGGAAAAAGAAAGCCTGCAGGACATCTGCAGACGTCTGGGCGGCGGCATCCGGCTTTCCACGAAGGTGGTCGGAATCCCTCAGGGCTCCGGCCTGGGGACGAGCAGCATCCTTTCCGGCGCCTGCGTGAAAGGGCTGTTCCGTTTCCTGGGAAGGGAGGCTGCGGATGACGAGATCTATGCTTTCGTACTGGCCATGGAGCAGATCATGAGCACAGGAGGCGGATGGCAGGATCAGGTGGGAGGCCTGACTCCTGGGATCAAGTTCATTACCACAAGGCCCGGCATCGATCAGGAGATCCATGTGGAACAGGTGCAGATCCCGGAGAAGACGAAAAAAGAGCTTCAGGACCGTTTTGCACTGATCTATACCGGACAGAGAAGGCTTGCAAGAAACCTGCTGCGCGACGTGGTAGGCGGCTATCTCGGAGGAAGGCCGGAGTCCATCGACGCGCTGGAAAAGATGCAGTCGATTGCCGTACTGATGCGTTTCGAGCTGGAGCGCGGCAACCTGGATGCCTTTGCAGAGCTTCTGAACCGCCACTGGGAGCTGTCGAGACAGCTCGATTCCGGCTCCACCAATACCTGTATCGAACAGATCTTTTTGTCCTGCGAGGACATGATCGACGCCAGATTCATCGCCGGAGCGGGCGGAGGCGGCTTCCTCCAGGTGCTCCTGAAACGGGGATACACGAAGGAAATGCTGCGGGAGCGTCTGCACGAAATCTACCAGGAGAGCGGCGTGGACGTGTGGGACAGCGAGTTTGTCTGAAAAAGAAATACGGAGGACATATGAATGCGTTCTGAAACCCAAATGTTGGAACTGATCAGAAATACAGCTCTTGAGGATGAGCGCATCCGCGCTGCATGGCTGGAGGGCTCCCGCGCCAACCCGAATGTTCCCCGGGATATCTTTCAGGATTATGATGTGGTCTACGTTGTTAATGAGACAGAATCCTTTCGTGAGGATAAACACTGGATTATTGGATCAGACGCCCTGACCAGGCCCGGTTTTCCTGTACCTGTAATGATTTCTGGTGGGGCCTGAACAATATCGCAAAGGGACTGTGGAGAGAGGAACTTCCTTATGTAATGGATATGCTGGATTTTCATCTCCGTCCCCTTCTCAGACAGCTTCTGGAATGGAAGATCGGTATGGAAAATAATTTTGCGGTGAGTGCCGGGAAATGTGGAAAGTACATGAACCGTTATCTGCCTGAAGAAATTTATGCCGGTTATCTGCGAACATATTCCCCTGCGCAGGTGCATGACTTGTGGCAAGCCGTATGGGAGATGTGCCGTCTGTTTGAAAATACCGCGCAGGAAGTAGGCAAAAGACTGGGATTCGTCTATGATGAAAGAGAAGCGGAAAACAGCAGGCAATATCTGAAACGAGTACAGCAACTGCCGCGGGATGCGGCAGAGGTTTAAAGTAGGCATTTCTATATTATTCTTTTTTCACATCTTCTGATAAATCGGTCTATCAGTTCTTTGTTTAAAAAGCAGTTGACTTTCACGCTGATATATTGAGATAATATCAACGTGAAAGTTGGCGAAAGATATGTATGAAGATGTGAAAAAAATAAGATGGAAAAGGCAGCCCATGGTATTTACGTTTCTGCAGACACTTTAGCGGACGAGATGTACCTTGTTCAGGCACAGTTTCCCAAAGCAATATATCCTCATGATGCTGCCCTTTACCTGCACGATCTGTCTGAAAGTGAGCCTGCTCGTACAAAAGGCGACAGCGGTAAAGAACAACTGTTGATTTGAAATACTATATCCTTATCTCCCCACCGTTCTCGCCATTTCTTCCAGCCTTGGGTATGCATAGGAAAAGAAATCCTGATAAGCGCCGCAGTAGGCATTCAGGCCGGGTGTGCGTCCGTCCGGGAGAAGAACGCGGTCCCTGCGGCAGCCGTTCCGGCAGAGAGGATACCAGCGGCAGGAGCGGCATTCCTGCGGCACATGGCGGGAGAGCGCGGCAAACTGAAGTTCTTCCCGTTTCCGGTTCATTTCCTCAAAAGAATCTTCTCTGATATTTCCAAGCTTCCATTCATCTAAAACATAGAAATCGCAGGGATAAACGGAACCGTCCGCTTCCACCACCCACTGTTCGGAACAAAACCCGTTCATGCTGCAGGCTTCCGGCGGCTGACCGAGCAGAATGCCGATCCAGTTCTCAAAAGTACGGTTATAGACCGGACGTCCCGCTTTCCAGTCCGCGTACCAGTCGTCGAACAGGTCCTTCAGAAATTTTCCTAAGCGGTCCGGAGTGAGAGAATAGGAAAGGCTTCCCTTGCTCTCATCAAAAGGGTCGATGCAGGGGATATATTGCTGCCAGGCAAAGCCCTGCTCCTGAAAAAACCGGTAAATGCGGCGGATCCGCCTTGCTGACCTGGCCGTGACGACAGAAAGGATATTAAAGTCGACCCGGAACCGCTGCAGCAGCTTCGCCGCCTCCATAACACGGGAAAAGCTTCCGCTTCCATCCGGAAATTTCCGGTTTTCATCGTGAAGCTCCTCGTAGCCGTCCAAGGACAGGCCGACCAGAAAGTGATTGTCATGCAGGAACTGCGCCCATTTTTCATCCAGCACGATCCCGTTGGTCTGCAGGCTGTTGTGGATTTCGATTCTTCCTGTATTATATTTTTTCTCCAGCTCGATCAGGTGTCTGTAAAAATCCAGTCCCGCCAGTGTGGGCTCCCCTCCCTGAAAGGCAAAAGAAGCCATATGGGACACCTGACGCAGCGTTTTCTGAACCAGGATATCCAGGGTTTCCGCGTTCAGAAAGCCGCGGGACGGTTCGCTCCTGAGGTTCATTTCATCCGCATAAAAGCAGTAACGGCAGCGCAGATTGCAGTTTCCGGACGCAGGCTTGATCAACAGGGTGATGGCAGGTTGTTTGGGCATTTTTTTCCTCTTTTCCGCGGCAGGAGCTATGACGCGCAGCTTTCTTTCTGCCGCCCGAAGCGGCTTTTTTGATCTTTTGGTGTAGGAACACCTATTTATCTTACCACAATCGTTCATAGCGGACAAGCAATGCGCCGCCTACGGCAGAAAAATCCGTTCCGCCTGCAGGCGGCAGAATTCCTGATGCATTTTTCCCTCTGGTATGGTATACTACTCTGCGTAGCAAAAGAGGAGACGAAGGAAGAGGGGAAGCAAATGGAACTGCTGAAAGAAAGGATCCGAAAGGACGGCAGGGTGAGAGCCGGCGGGGTTTTGAAGGTGGACGGATTTCTGAATCATCAGATGGACGTGGAGCTTTTTGAAGAGATCGGAAAGGAGTTCCGACGCAGATTCGCGGATGAAAATGTTACGAAGATCCTGACGATCGAGGCGTCCGGGATCGGGATCGCCTGTCTGACAGCGCTGGCCTTCCATGTTCCTGCGGTGTTTGCCAAGAAAACACAGACGAAGAACATCGACGCGGAGGTATACCGTACACGGGTAGAGTCCTTCACGCATGGAAAAACCTATGATATCATCGTATCAAAGGAGTATCTGAAACCGGAAGACCGGGTGCTGCTCATCGACGATTTCCTTGCCAACGGAAAGGCGCTGGAAGGGCTGGCGCGGCTGGTCCGCGATGCCGGCGCCGTTCTGGCAGGAGCGGGAATTGTGATCGAAAAGGGGTTCCAGCCCGGCGGAAAGCGGCTGAGGGAAGCGGGGCTGCATCTGGAATCTCTCGCCATCATAGACTCCATGGATGAAAAAACGGGCGAGATCCGGTTCCGCTGAACCAAAGCCGCCCGTAATGCGCTGTTCCGCCATCCTTTGAAAAAAGAATGACGGAACAGACGACGTATGTTTTATTTCAGGAAGAGCTCTATCACCGGGACCAGGATATGGGGCTTCACCGGAGGAAGATAAAGGATCAGGTCGTTTTCCGCGCCTTTTTCTTCCTTTGCGGAGAAATGGTCGATCGTCCCTTCTGTGAAAAGTACCTCGCTTGCATCATGCAGGAACTGGGCGTATTCCACCCTGCCGCCAAGGCCGGGAAGGCGCAGATGGGCGAAGGGATAGGCGAATATGTGCAGATACAGGCGGCTTCCGTCCACGCTCTGAGTATAGCGGCAGTCCGCAGGAGCTTCAAATTCCGGTTCTGCCATGGTGCATCCGTAGATGGAACGGCTGTTGTATTTCATCCAGTCGGCATAGACCTGCAGCGCTTCCTCCGCGCGGTAATCCAGGTAGCCTCTGGCTGTAGGCCCCACGTTCATCAGCAGGTTTCCACCGCAGGAGACCGTGTTGACCAGCATGCGGATGAGCATTTCGGGGGATTTCCAGGTCTGCTCGTCCCGGTAATAGCCCCAGGAGCCGGAGAAGGTCTGGCAGGCTTCCCAGGTGACAAGTTCTCCGGTTTCAGGATGGGTCATCCACTGGGTGGGCTGGTACTGTTCGGGAGTCCACAGATCCTGATCGATTTCCGTCCGGTTATCGATGATGATGCCGGGCTGGAGAGAACGGGCGAGAGCAATCAGCTTTTCAGCCTCCCAGTCGTCCTTCCCCTTGCCCTTCATCCAGGCCCTGTCGCCTGTTCCGTTATAGCTGCTGTAGGAAAAGTCGAACCAGAGAATGTCGATTTTTCCGTAATTGGTCAGAAGCTCCGTGACCTGGTCGCGCATATACTGGGCATATTTCTTTATGTCACGGCCCTGATTCTGTGCAAAAGCATCCGGATCATCCCGGCGGGGATGGTGGAGGTCAATGGGAAAATCGGGATGGTGCCAGTCGATCAGAGAGTAATAGAAACCGACGTGCAGCCCCTCTGCGCGGAAAGCGTCCACATATTCGCGTACCAGATCCCTGCCGCAGGGTGTATTGGTGGATTTATAATCCGTATATTTGCTGTCGAACAGACAGAAGCCCTCATGATGCTTGGTGGTCAGAACCGCATATTTCATTCCGGCGGCTTTTGCCTGTCTCGCCCAGTCCCTGGGATCGCAGAGATCCGGATTAAAATGTTTAAAATAGATGTCATACTTTTCTTCCGGGATTTTTTCGCGGGTCTTGATCCATTCATGGCGCGCAGGCAGCGCGTAAAGACCGAAGTGGATGAACATGCCGAAACGGTCATGGGTAAACCATGCGGTATCGCCCGGCGTTTTACGGGTAACGTAACTGGTCATTCTTTTTACCTCTCTTTCTGCCCTCTGGCATAAGCTTGCCCTTATTGTAGAAAAGAAAAGGGAAAAGGGACATGGAAAAAAGCGGATAAAATA
>DWYY01000034.1 GCA_019118445.1 Candidatus Eisenbergiella merdipullorum
CGTTCATCCTGAGCCAGGATCAAACTCTCTTGTTTAATCTTTGGTCCCGATCAACTCTGGTCGATCTTTCCCGTTTTTACTGTCTTTTGGGTTGTGTCCCTTCCGTCTTTTGACTTCCGGGACCGTTCCTCTGAATAATTCTTTTTTGGAATTTTCAGGGTTGCATTACTGTTTATTTGTCAAGGTACTTTTTGCCCTGGTTTCTCAGGGCTGCTCCTTTTGAGAAGCTTCCCTTTCAGGAGCCCTGCAGCTTTCCTGCCGCCAGTCCTTTCAGGCTTGGGCGCTTTCCTCAGCCGCAACAGGTGATATCTTACCACATGGCATTCACTAAGTCAAGCACTTTTTTCAGAAATCTTTTTCGCACAGAACTGATTCTCCAGGAAACTGATCTCTGTCCTTTGTTGTCTGCTCTCGCCGGCAACGAAAATGATTCTATCATCACATTCCCGCTTTGTCAACCACAATTTTACAATTTTTTTGCTTTTTTACAATTTTTTTGCTTTTTGCTCTTTTTACTCTTTCGTGACAGATTCCCCATTATAATGTTCAAATTCCTTTTCGATTTTTTCCAGCAGTCCCGCATATTTCTCGAACTCTGCCCGCAGTTTCTGTTCATTCACCGGGTTCTTTTTATAACATATTCTGTGTTCCATGCTTGCCCAAAAGTCCATGGCCATGGTGCGGAGCTGGATTTCCACTGGGAAGTATTCCATAGCGTCACGGTAATAAACGGGCATACCAACCACGATGTGATAGCTCCGGTATCCGTTCGGCTTTGGATTGGCAATATAATCACGTTCCCGGATCACGATCAGATCCGACTGCTTCTTGACCGCTTCGACAAGATGGAAAATATCGCTGACAAAATAGCAGATGATCCTGATCCCCGCCACATCAAGAAGGTAGGCCCGTGCATTGGCAATTCCTGCCGAAAGATGCTTTTTTTCCAGTTTCTTCTCGATACTGTTCTTTTCTTTCATTCTGTGCTGCATGGTATGAATGGGACAGACCGTATCCCTGGCATAGAGGTTGTGATTCAGGACTTCCAATCTCGTCAGCATCATCTGACATGCATTCTGATAGGGTTCCAGGAGAGAATAATACTGCTCGTTCGTCATTGCTTTTTCCTTTCTGTCCGGGATTTGACAGAGGAGCCGGCGCCGTTTCCGGCGCCAGCCCCAGAATCTTTCATGCTTAATGCTCTGCTTCAGCCTGTTCCTGCTTCTGTCCTTCCAGTCCGCCATCCGCAGCGACCAGCTCCATTTCAAACCAGAACTCCACGCCGTTTTCATAGTTGATCACGCCGTACTTCTGATGGATGGAGTCCTGGATCGCTTTCACGATGGAAAGGCCGACGCCGCTCCCGCCATACTCTCTTGTCCTCGCCTTATCCACCTTATAAAATTTCTCCCATAGGTGAGGCAGGGATTCCTCCGGGATCGGGATTCCGGTATTGAAAACTGATATCCGGACATTTTTTTCCTGCTTCTGCAGCCGGATGTCCACGATACGGTCACCGTCCAGATGATTGAGCGCATTGCTGAAGTAGTTCATGAATACTTCTTCCGCCTTGAATTCATCGCCCCAGACATATACCGGCTCGGTTTCCTCAAACCGGACCGTCGCCTCATTCTGTTTGATGAGAATATCCGCCGACTGGATATAGTTGCGGATGAGCGCGACGATATCAAAGCGTTCCATCGTCACCACATCATTTCCGAATTCCAGCTCGTTCAGGGTGAGGAGCTTCTTGACCATATTGTTCATCTTGGCGGACTCGTCCATGATCACGTCGCAGTAGAAGTTCCGGCTCTCTTCATCGTCATTGACGCCTTCCTTCAAGCCTTCCGCGTAGCCCTGAATAAGGGCGATCGGCGTTTTCAGTTCATGGGAGACATTGGCAAGAAATTCCCTGCGCATTCCATCGATCTGATCTTTTTTTTCAATGTCCTTCTGTAGTTCGTTATTGGCCGTTTTCAGCTCCGAGATCGTGTTCTCCAGCGCATCCGCCAGTTCATTCATGTGGTTTCCCAGAACGGCGATCTCGTTAAAGCTCTTTCCTTCATACCTGGCGTCGAAATCCAGATGGGTCATCCGTTCAGAAATCCGCGCCAGCTCCAGGATCGGCTCCGTGATCTTTTTTGACACCATCCAGATCACAACGCCGCAGATGAGCGTGGCGGCAATACCAACATAGGCAAGGAACCGGTTGGAGATGTCCGTGCTGTCCCGAATGCTTTCCATCGCCGTCCGGATGAAAAACAGATTGTTGTTATCCAAAAACCCCCACATGTCCATGTAGTCCATGTTCACGCGCAGGCTCGTCACGAGCTGGAGCAGATAGAACGGGCTTTCATTTCTCGCGAGCACCCGGTTGGTCCGCAGCGTTCCTCCGGTCTGTACCTGCGGCTGCTGCCATGCATTCTTTTCTCCCGCATCTTCGTAGGAGTCAAAGATAATATGGTTCCACAGATCTGCCCGGAGCATGGACGGATCTCCGCCGCTGACGCGGATCGTTTCCGAATCTTCGTCCAGGATCAGGATCGAAATGTTATAGGTTGCGCTGAGCTGCTGCAAATGTACATTAAAATCATCCGAGCTGATATTTCCGTTCTGTGCAGCTTCATTAAGCTGCTCATAGGCTTCCATCACCACCCGCTGCTTATTGTGAAAATAAAACCGTTCCAGAAAGGTACTGTTGATGAACCAGCACAACAGGAGGGTTCCTGCCATCAGTCCAATGAAAATGCCCGCGAACTGCTTTCTGATGGAATATCTCATGCCTGCTCCGCATCCTTTCCGTCCGGTTCAAACTTGTAGCCCATCCCCCAGATCGTCTTGATCATCTCACCCTTTTCTCCAAGTTTGCTGCGCAGCTTTTTCACATGGGTGTCAATGGTCCTGGCATCTCCGAAATAATCATAATTCCAGACATTGTTTAAGATCTTTTCCCGGGAAAGGGCAATCCCCTTGTTCTCCATGAAATAGGCAAGAAGCTCAAACTCCTTGAAGCTCAGATCAATGCTCTTTCCGTCGATCGTCACCATATGAGCGGTCTTGTCCAGATGGATGCCGCCCTCATCCAGCACTTCTCCGGCCGCGTTCTTGCCTGCCCTTCTGAGAATGGCCTCCACGCGCGCCACCAGGATCTTGGGGCTGAACGGCTTGGAGATATATTCATCCACGCCCAGTTCAAAGCCCTGCAGTTCATCCTTTTCGTCTCCTCTCGCCGTGAGCATGATAATGGGAACCTTGGAATAATTCCGGATTTCCCGGCACACCTGCCAGCCGTCCATCTTAGGCATCATCACATCAAGGATGACCAGCGCGATATCATTATGCGCAAAGAAAATATCCAGCGCCTCGCTTCCGTCTCCCGCTTCAAGAACCTCATAATTTTTTTTCTGAAGGAAATCCTTTACCAGCTTTCTCATTCTACTTTCGTCGTCCACAACCAGTATTTTTGTCCGTTCCATATACATCTCCCCTTTCCGTCCTGCATTTTGCAGACAGCTATGACCTCGTTTACCATGATTGTAACAGAAATTTATGAAAAAGCTGTGAATCTTTCTATCTTTCTGCATGAAAACAGGCAGGCCCGGCAGCCTGCCCGAAAGTCACCTTCTCTGTGCTTTTTCCATCATCCGCACGGCAAAAGCCGCTGCGTTCTGTACATCCTTGTCGTCCGGGTGCAGAAGCGCCTCGTCAAAATTCTTCAGAAGCATCTTCACCTTTTCCGGCTCCACGCCGTTCTTCTCCATGGATTCATACCTTCTGCGCACATCCATCGGCATCTTTCCCTGGCACATAAAAGCGCCCAGATAGGTACAGTCCTCCGGGATCCACACTTTTACGCGATGCTCGATCGCCGCCATATAGCTGCTGTCATTCCCCATTCCGCAGGTGCCGAAAAGAGCAACCTTTTTTCCGTGCAGACCGGAAAGGAAATCGACCACCGACATATCGCAGGTTCCCTTGTCTGTCCAGAACCCCACGAAAAAAATATCCGCATCCTTTCCCGCATATTCCTCCAGGCTCTGCATATCCTTGGATTCTCCCGGGATTCCCGCGAAGATGCCGTTAGCCACTTTTTTGGTATTTCCCGTCCGGCTTGAATAAGCCACCATTGCTTTCATTTCTGTTAACCTCCTGTCCGAACACTGTCTGTCTCCTGCTCGTCATGACCGTCTAAAACCTTCCCATCGGGACGCCGCCCCCACAGCATAAACCGCCCCCGCCGCAGCAAAGGTTACAGATCAGGTTCGCGATACACAGCTTCAGGCACCATCCGCTTCCCTCCGCCGTCGGCATGCCATAAGGCATCTGCTGCGTCTGGTACCAGCTTCCGCCGGATTCCAGCTGGGACAGCCACTGCCGGTACTGCGCGCTTCCCGGCTCCATGGTGGAAGCCTTCCTCGCATGATCCAGAGCGGCCACGTTATTTCCAAGCCCCGCATTCGCAACAGAGCTGTAGTAATACCACTGGGCCGTATGATCGCTGATGTCGGAAAGGACATTCAGCGCCTCTCTGAAATGGCGGCTCTGAATATAGTTCCACGCCGCATTCATATGAACCGTATATTCGTCATCCCCTGCTGTGCTCTGGCTCCTTCTATAGCTCTGCCCTCCATAGCCAAAGCCGCCGAAAAAGTCCCCAAAATCACCGAAGCCGCCAAAATCCTGATAACCGCCTCCGCCGTTTTCATAGGAACCGCCGCCATAGGAGCTTCCATGGGACGCACCTCTCTGTCTTTCATCCATGATCTGCTGGTACGCCTGCTGGATCTGCTTGAATTTTTCCTCCGCCTGATCCTTGTTCGGATTGTTCACGTTCGCGTCCGGATGATATTTCCGGCTAAGCGCCCGGTAAGCCTTCTTGATCTCTTCGTCCGATGCATTCCTTGATACACCGAGCACCTGATATGGGTCACGCATTTTCCTGCTGTTCCTTTCTCCGGGCACGCACGCTCTCAAACCGGCACCACACGCCGGAATAAAGTATATTGCGCAGAATGTCCGTATTTTCCAGAATCGGGAGCTTTTCAAAAGCCCTGGAGCATTCGGCCATCATCATTCTGAGGATCTTCAGCACTTCGTCGTCGAAGCCCTTCTCCTTTTTCCGCGAAGAAAACGGATTGTAGCAGCCGTTCTTCTCATCCTTTTCCATATCCTCGTAGGCGTCCAGCAGATAGATGAATTTTCCCAGGAAAAAGCCCATGATCCTCAGCTCGTCCTCCCATTCATCCTTTCTGCAGGCGAATATCTCCGCCATTATATTACCAAAACACCCTGCCACCGTGTCAAGGTCCTGCGAGCCAGCTTTCTCATATTTTTGCAGCTGCAGAAGCTCCTCTTTGATCAGACGCGCCTTTTCGGGATAACGGCTTTCCGCGCCGGCGCATGCTTTCTTCAAGAGTCCGGCATAGCCGCGCTTCAGTACCTTCTTCTCATCGTTCCAGTCGTCCATGCAATGATAATAGCTGAGAATGACATTCATATCCGCCGCATATTCCGTAAAGCGGTTTGTACGCGTGGCATGACGCTCCAGCGGATGGGCGATACATTTGCAGGATGAGACCACGTCCTCTTCTTCGTACAGGCCGGAAAGCAGCAGGATCAGGAACGTCATATCATAAGAAAGCGTTAACTGTCCCCGGATCCCGTATTTCTCCTTGAGTTTTCTGCAGAAGCCGCAGTAATAGGACTGATACAGGTCAAACTCCCGGAATTTCAATTCTTGTTTGTTTACAATGACATATCCAAACATTTTCTTACTTTCCGCCGCCTCCTGCGGCATTATGTTCCCTCTCCGCCGCTCAGCTTCTTCTGATAAATTCCGTACCGCACTTGGGACAGCGGACCGCGATCTTTCCATGACCCTTGGGGATCCGTATCTTCTGCCTGCATTTGGGGCATCTGTAGATATGGTGCGTTTTCCGGTCCGCCATGTCCCTTTTGAAAACCGCCCATTTCCGGCGCAGCCCGGCCGTCAATTGCAGATACTTCTGATTTTCCGCATATCTTTTGGGAATATTCCTGGAAAACATGCGGAAATAGCAGTATACGATCAGCAGTAAAATGAGGAACGACCAGATCCCGCTGTGAATGAACAGCGACAACACCAGGCAGACTACCGCCACACCCAAAAGGAACCGGGAAAACTGGTCCGTCCCATATCTTCCCTGCATAAACCGTATCAGTTTCTCTCTCATTTTCTTCCTCGTTTCTCCGCCGCCTCTGACGGCATTTTAATCTGAAAATTGAGCGCTGCCTCAATTTTATTTTCTTTTATTTTAGCGCGCCCTGCCGAGAATGCAATGAACTGAAGAGAAATTTACCATTAAAAAAGTATAAATCTTTCTTTTCCGGTCATACTTCAGGCAGAAGGGATCCGGCGCGGACTGTGCGCGCCGGTAAATGGCAAAGGCCATTCTTTCCTATATTTTGCGCCGCACAGACGGCAGGAACAGGAGGTATTCCATGACAAATTTCAGAGACAGCGAGACCAAAGAAAACCTGATGCGGGCTTTCGCCGGCGAAAGCCAGGCAAGAAACCGCTACACCTTTGCCGCTTCCCAGGCGAAAAAGAACGGGCTTTACGTCATCCAGGCCGTTTTTGCCTTCACAGCCAGCCAGGAAAAGGAGCACGCGGAAATCTTCTACCACCATCTGCAGGAACTTGCGGGAGAGACCATCGTCGTTGACGGGGGCTACCCTGTGGACCTGTATCCGGACATGCTCTCCCTTCTGAAGGCCGCAAGGCACAACGAATATGAAGAGCATGATCCGATCTATAAAGCCTTTGCCCAAAAAGCGTCAGAGGAAGGCTTTGCCCGGGTAGCTTCCTCCTTTTCCATGATCGCGGAAATAGAAAAAACGCATGGGGATCGGTTCGGAAGATTTGCGCAGCTCATCGAAGAAGATAAACTGTTTATTTCCGATGTGGAAACCGGCTGGATGTGCCTGAACTGCGGCTATATCTATACAGGAAAGGCCGCTCCGGAAAAATGCCCCGTCTGCGACCATGAACGCGGCTATTTCATCCGTCTTTCTCTTTCCCCTTTCGCGGAACAGAAATAAGTCCTACCTGCATTTGCGCTTTTCTTTCCCGGGAATTTGGGGTATGATAAATTCTCAGGAGGTTATTTGCAGGCATGAAACGGCGAAACATTTTTATGGTATTTCTTTTGTGTGCGTTCCTTCTTCTTTCCGGCTGTTCGGAACTGACAGGTTATCCTGATCTTTCGCCGGAAAGGGAAGGCCCCGTTTATGAAAATGCGCAAGCCGGAAACGGCCCGGCGGAAAATGCCGTCCCGCAGGGAACAGACTCGACGGACGATGGGCTTCCTGCATATGCCGGGGCGGACGGATATTTCCGGATTTCTTTCATCGATGTGGGACAGGGAGATTCCATCCTGATCCAAGCAGGAGATCAGGCGATGCTGGTGGACGCCGGAACCAATGAGAGCGGCAGTGTCGTAACAGACTATCTCCGCTCCCTGAACATAGCAAAACTGGATTATCTCATCGGGACACATCCCCATGAGGATCACATCGGCGGCATGGACGACGTGATCCGCTCCTTTGAGATCAGCACGGTCATCATGCCGGACGTTTCCCATACCACGCAGACCTATGAAGACGTGCTGGATGCCCTTTTGGAAAAGGAGCTTACCATAACGGCCCCACATCCGGGCGACGTCTATTCTCTGGGGGACGCTTCCTTCACCATCCTTTCCCCTTCTGAGGAAATCGCAAGGCAGGCGGTGGAGACCGGGGATCTCAACAATCTCTCTGTGGGCATCCGGCTGGTATACGGCTCCACGGCTTTTATCATGTGCGGCGACGCGGAAAGCGCATCTGAAGAAGCCATGGTGGAAAGCGGCCTTTTGCTGAAGGCGGATGTGCTGAAGGCGGGACACCACGGCAGCTCCACCTCCACCAGCGACGCCTTCCTCGCAGCGGTCGATCCGGAGTACGCGGTCATCTCCTGCGGCAGAGATAACAGCTATGGCCATCCCCACCAGGAGACGCTGGACAAGCTGAACGCTGCTGGCATATCCATTTTCCGGACGGACGAACAAGGTACCATCGTCGCTGTCTCCGACGGCAGTGAGATCACCTGGAGCAGCGCGCCTGCCACGGAGCAGCCTGACACGGAACAGACTTCCACCTATGTGCTGAACCAAAATACCATGAAGTTCCACAGGCCGGACTGTCCTTCGGCAGCCCAGATGAAAGAAGAAAACCGCGTCTTGTTTGAAGGGACGCGCGAGGAAGTCATCGCAATGGGCTACAGTCCCTGCGGGCAGTGCGATCCATAAGGAGTTGAGAACATGAAGAAAGAAAATGAAAAGACAAAAAGACAGCTTATCGTGGACCGGAAAGAAGGAGAGTACGCGGTCTGTGAGCAGACGGACAAAAGAATGATATCCCTCCCTCTTACCCAGCTCCCCGCAGGAATCCGCGAGGGGGATGTCCTCGCGGAGGAAAATGGAAAATACTGGATCGACCGGGCTGCCACACAGAAGCGGAAAAAAGAAGTGGACGCCAAACGGCGGCGGCTGTTCGGAAACTGAGACAAGCGGTGCAAACCATACATAAGCGCCTCCGCCGTCAGGTCCACTCTGTTTTCATCCTTCCAGCGACTGTAAAAATACCTCGTTGAAGCGGTCCAGTTCATCATACACGATACCGTGTCCGCTGTTTTCCAGGATACACAGCCTCGCGCCCCTTATGTGCTCCTGCTGATACCTTGCCAGCGCAGGCGGGACCACTTGGTCTCTGCCGCCGTGGATGATGACGGCAGGCACTCTCACGCTCTCCAGATCCTCCCTGCCATCCTCATCCCGCAGGGAAAGCCCGCATTGGACGGTAGCAATGCCTGAAGCGGAAAGAGCGATCCCTTCAAACCAGTCCTCCACCGCCTCGGAATGGCAGCAGGCAAAGAGACGGCTGTGACTGAACCTTCTGGCAAAAGCCGGCCGGTCGGACGCGGCTTCTTCGATCATGTCGTTCACTTCTTCCCGGCTGAGTCCAAGCGGGAAATCACAGCTTCCGGCAAAAAAGGGAGAAGCTGCGGACAGCAGCAAAAGCCGCCTGACCCCATATCCCTGAAACCGATTCATATAGCGGAGCGCGACCGCCCCTCCCATGGAAAATCCGGCAAGCACGAACCGGTCCAGACGGAGCGTGCATACCACCTGATAAATATCTTCGGCCATCTGGTCATAGCTGTATCCACCCGCCGGGACGTCAGAATTGCCGAATCCGCGCAGGTCGATCAGGATGATCCGCCAATTCCCGGAAAGGAGCATTTCCAACTGATATTCAAAGATCAGATGGGACAGCGGCCAGCCATGGATGAGAAAGATCGTCCGCTTCCCCTTTGGGTTCAGATCATATACCGCCAGATTTACCTCATCCGTCGTTTTCACAAAATACATGGGAACACTGCCTTTTTATCTTATTGTATGCGCGGACACCCGGCTGTGTAACACGACGGGAAGCCGTCGAAAAAACGACGGCTTCCCGAAATAAAAGATGGACCAGACGGGAGTCGAACCCGTGTCCAAAAGCCCATTCCCTGTCCTTCTACTACCATAGTCAGTTATTACCGAACGAGCCGGCGCAGAAGCGCCATGACGTTCCATTCCCTCTGCCGCGCGAAAACTGACATCCCCACGGGTTCAGTAGCTTCATGATACGCCCGCAGGCTCAAAGCTTTGCCTGTGTCGTTTCCTACATAGTCGATGCCCGAATTCCGAAGTGTAGGTGCTCCGGGTCGGACAACGCCGCTTTAAGCAGCAGCGTAAGCTAAAGTATCGTCTTCAGCGTTTATATTTAGGTTTGTGATTTGACGCATCACCTGCGGGTAGCTTCTCCAGCTGCAGGACCCCTGTCGAAACCTTGACTGGCCCCAAATTTGTGTAACTCATTATACACAGGCTTTCCTGGAAAGTCAATCATAGATTTTTTACCTTGAAATCCCGTTCCACTTCCCTTCGCATATCCTTTTTTGCAATGTCCTGACGCTTGTCGTACAGCTTTTTGCCGCGGCAGAGGCCGATCTCCATCTTCGCCCTTCCGTTCTTAAAATATACCTGGAGCGGCATGAGAGTATATCCCTGCTCTGCCGCCTTTCCCGCAAGCTTCATGATCTCCGCCTTATGCAGGAGAAGCTTTCGCGTGCGCAGCGGGTCCTTGTTGAAGATGTTTCCCTTCTCATAGGGGCTGATGTGCATGCCGTTCACATACGCTTCCCCTCTGTCAATGCTCACAAAAGCCTCCTTAATGCTGCATTTTCCCATCCGCAGGGACTTCACCTCCGTACCGTGGAGCACCAGCCCTGCTTCATATTTTTCCTCCACAAAATAATCGTGAAATACTTTTTTATTGTTCGCGACAAGCTTCTGCGCTTCCTTTGACATATCCTATCCCCATTCTGCCGCCCTGGGGCGGCCATTTTTAAAAAATTCTGTCAGATGCCGGCAGCCAGAAAACTGCCCTAAGCCGTTTCCTTTCTCTTTAAACCGGAAGAAGATCAATGCTCCTGGTAAAGCGGTCCGCAAAACGGACCTGCACCGAGATCCTCTCTCCCAGCCGGTAGCTTACCCCGGTCTTCGTCCCGCGCATCTCGCAGGAAGCCTCATCATACTGGAAAAAATCTCCGGGCAGGGAAGAAACATGCACCAGACCTTCCACCGTATTGGGAAGCTCCACATACAGCCCCCAGGAAGTGATCCCCGAGATAACGCCCTCGTAAACCTCTCCAATATGCTGCTCCATGTATTCTGTCATCTTCAGCTTCCGCGCTTCCCGTTCCGCCTCGTCCGCGCGCCTCTCCGCCCGGCTGGTCTGTCCGGCGACCGAATCCAGGATCTGCTCATAATGCGCGGCGCGCGCCTCATCCAGCCGGCCGGAAAGCTGTTCCTTAATGATGCGGTGGATCTGCAGGTCCGGATATCTGCGGATGGGCGATGTGAAATGGCAGTAAAAGCGGCTTGCCAGCCCGAAATGCCCCGTACACTGCGTGGTATAGCACGCCTGCTTCATGCTCCGCAGGGTAAGCCTGCCGATCAGATTTTCTTCCGGCGTCCCTTCCGCCTTTTCCAGAAGCTTCTGCAGCTCCTTGGGATGCACTTCTTCCTGCCCGACCTTCATGGAATAGCCCAGATTGTGGACAAAAGCTGCAAGCCGGCGCATCTTGTCCTGATCGGGCGTCTCGTGTGTACGGTACAGAAAAGGCGTCTGCAGCCAGTAAAAATGCTGGGCCACCGTCTCATTGGCAAGCAGCATGAAATCCTCGATCAGCCTGGTGGCGGAATTTCTCTCATATGGCACGATCTCCACCGGACGCCCGTTCTCATCCAGGCGGATACGGCTCTCCGGAAAATCAAAATCCACTGCGCCTCTTTGATGCCGCCTCTTTCGGATCAGGGCGGACAGGACCCCCATATCCCGGAGCATGGGAACCAAGCGTTCATATCTGGCACACTCCTCCAGATCGTCCTTTTCCAGGATTGCGGCCACAGAAGTGTACGTCATCCGCTCATCCACACGGATCACCGACGGAGCGATGGCGTAATCCGTCACCTCACCTTCCCCATTTATCGTCATCAGACAGCTCAAAGCCAGCCGGTCCTCCCCCGCATTCAAGGAACAGACGCCGTTGGAGAGCACATGGGGCAGCATGGGGATCACGCGGTCCGCCAGGTAAACGCTGGTTCCCCTTCTGAGGGCTTCCCGGTCCAGGGCGGAGCCTTCCTTCACATAATGGGATACATCCGCGATGTGCACTCCGAGATAGTATTTTCCTTCCTTCCGGTACAGGCTCACCGCATCGTCCAGATCCTTCGCGTCTTCCCCGTCGATCGTAACCATAGAAAGCGCTCTCAGGTCCAGCCTGTCGGAGAACACAGGCGCGACATCGGCCGCATCCGCTGCCTGCAAAAGCACTTCTTCCGGAAAAGTGTCGGGAATGCCGCAGCTTCGCACTATGGAAAGGATGTCAACACCCGGATCGTTGATATGGCCCAGGATTTCCGCCACCTTCCCCTCCGGGCTTCTTCCCCGCCCGCCATAATCCGTGATCTCCGCCACCACCTTTGACCCAGTGACAGCGCCAAGGGATTTCTCCTGCGGGATAAAAATATCCTTGCCAAACCGGTTGTTATCAGGTATCACAAATCCATAGCTGCGATTCTGCTGGTAGGTTCCCACCACCTGCGTCATCCCGCGCGCCAGGATATGGACCACCTCAGCCTCCTGTCGTCCGCCAGGATAGCCGCCCAGAAGCCTGACCTCTACCGTATCCAGATGACATGCGCCATTGGTCTTCGATGCCGGAACGAACAGATCCTCCCGGCCTTCCAGCTCCACAAACCCGAATCCCTTCTGATGGCCGATGAAAGTCCCGATCAGAGGCTGCACGGACGGGACGGAGTAACGTCCCCGGCGGTTCACTTGGATCTTTCCCTCCAGGACCAGCTCCTGCAGAAGCCGTTTCAGTTCCGCACGGTCCCCGGGACCCACCTGCATCAGGCATGCAAGCTCCTTTTCCTTCATGGGGACATAAGAAGGCTCCTTCATGAGTTCAACAATCTTCTTTTTTCTGATTTCTTCCGCGCCGGCATTCTTTGCAGCGGCGTCCAGCCCAGTTGTCAAAAGCTTCTCCTCCGGTTCTTTACAAAATCAATTCCGGCTGAAAAAAAGCACCCCGCCCATTTCGGCAAGAGTGCTTTGGTGATCAGAATCTTGAAATATTCAGGATCGCGGCAATCACAATAAAGGAGATCGCAAGGTACTTCGTTACCCTTACGAGAGTCCCTTCCATGGAACGTCCCTTATTTTTTCCCCAGTAGGTTTCCGCCATTCCGCTGATCGCTCCCAGTCCGGATGCCTTTCCCTCCTGCATCAGCACCAGTACGGTAAGCGCGATGCAGATCAGTATGAAAACTATCGTTAATATTATTCTCAGAACCGCCATTTTTACACCTCCTAACGAAAGACCTTTACCAGTGTATCATAACGGCCGCGGATTTACAACCGGATTTTTTAATATTTTCCAAAACAGCCCGCATATCTGCCAGAAACAGATATACGGGCTGCTATAAACCATATCCAATTTGTCATGCGGCAAGGGACATGCGCCCCATGCCGCTGTTAAGCCAACGACAGATTATCTGCCGAACTGCATATCGTTGTTGCCGGAATTGGTAGTCCACATCTCCAGCATGTTGATCGGGTCATTGTAGTCAGCGATCCATCCCTCACGAGCGAAGTCGAACTGTCCGTCCTTTCTTTCGTTCAGGAATACAGACCACTCACGGGTCTCGATGGTCAGGTTGATACCGATCACCGCGAAATCCTGCTGCAGAGCTTCGCCGATTGCAACGTTTCCGGTTCCCTCATTGGTCAGATAGGTCAGGTTGATGGGAGTGTCTGCGGAAAGCATTCCATTCTCATCGAACTCATAACCAGCGCCCTCCAGAAGAGTCCTCGCTTCTTCCACGTTTGCGTCATAAGCTTCCGGGCTGGGATCGAAGTATCCGACCGCAGCTTCATCCGGATAGGTGTAAGCGTCGTCGTTCGCTCTGAACTCGCCGCCATGGCCGTCGCTCATTCCGGTAGGAATGAAGGTATTTGCGATCTCCTGATCAGCCTGCGCGATGGTATCAACGATGTACTGACGGTCAACCAGAAGGTTCATAGCCTTTCTCATGTCAGCAGCCTGCTGAACGGTCTTGCCGTCGAAGATCGGGCTGTTTACATTGAAACCAGCATAATAGGTTCCCAGCGTAGGAATGTTGTGATATTCAGGCATTCCCTTGGCGGTCTCCATGTTGTCGGTTCCGATGGAATCGATGAACTGCAGGGAGCCATCCATGAAGGCGTTCCAAACCGCGGTGTCATCATCGCTGAGCATGAAATCGATTCTCTCCAGGGTGACAGCGTCTGCGTTGTAGTAGTTAGGGTTCTTCTCATAGGTCATGGATTCGTTGTGAGTCCATCCGGTGCAGACAAACGGACCGGAAGAAACGAAGCCGGCCTCGGTGCACCATGCGCCCGGGTTGTCCGCATAACCGTCAGCGCCTTCTACAGCGGCCTGAGGTACGGGATAGAATGCCGGGAATGCGCACAGGTCAAGGAAATACGGGCAGGGAGCGGTCAGCTGAACGGTAAAGGTCTTTCCGTCTTCGCTTGCTTCCACCTGCAGGGTTCCGTCATCGTTCTTCGCGATCACGTCCGCAAGGTAAGAATAGTCAGCTCCGGTATCCGGATTTGCCAGTCTCTGCCAGCTGTATTCCACATCAGCAGCGGTCAGAGGAGTTCCGTCAGACCACATCAGACCATCCTTCATGGTGAAGGTATAGGTCATGGCATCGTCGCTCTCTTCTACGCTCTCAGCGAGGTCAGGCACGAGCTGTCCGTTCTCATCGTAGGTATACAGTCCGGAGAAAGCCAGGATTGCCAGGCATGCGCCGTCAACCGTAGAGTTCAGCGCGGGATCCAGCTTGTCAGGCTCAGAAGCGATCTGCAGGGACAGAGTGTTGCCCGGAGCCGTAGCAAAAGCAAAATACTTATAGCCATACAGGTTCGCATAGATGTTGTCCACATCCTGAGACTGCATGTAAACATCATTGTAGTAGTACAGAGGCATGATAGCCCAGGTGCTCATCAGCTCATCTTCCGCTTCATGCATCAGAGCTTCGCGGGCAGCCAGATCGGTTTCCGCCCTGATCTGATCGATCCTCGCGTCATAATCTTCCCAAGCGGGCGCAGCCTCGCTGGAAGGTCCGTGCTCTCCGGAAGCGGCAGCTTCTTCCGTGGCAGCTTCCGTAGAAGCTTCAGTGCTTTCTGCAGCAGCGGTGCTCTCAGCAGCAGACTCGACGGTGGTTTCCGCAGCAGCGGAGCTTTCCGTCGTGGATGTGGAAGAACCACAGCCTGCGAGAGTACCCACGACCATGGAAGCAGCCAGCAGAAATGCCAGATACTTTTTCTTCATAATCATTTCCTCCCGTGAAAATAGATTTTCAGATACGGTTTATATTATACAACGTTCTCTCCGTAAATGGAAAGAACAAATTGTATCAAAATCAGCGAAAAATACAACGTCTCTTTCGTCATATTTTTCATACGCCGGAATTATTTATTCCAGCAGGCGACCATGTGCCCATCGCCTCTGTCCGTTAATGCCGGACATTCTTTGGCACATTTTTCCGTTGCGTAACGGCAGCGGGTGCGGAACGCGCAGCCGCTGGGCATATGCAGGGGACTGGGAACGTCTCCCTCCAGCACGATCCTCTTGCGCTCCTTCGCCATCTTGGGGTCCGGATAAGGCACCGCGCTTAAAAGTGATTGTGTATAAGGATGCAACGGATTGTCGTTCAGTTCATTGGAATCCGCGATCTCAACGATCCTTCCCAGATACATGACCGCAATCCTGTCAGATATATGATGTACCACAAGGAGGTCATGGGCGATGAACAGATATGCCACACCCAGCTTGTCCTGCAGTTCCTCAAACATGTTGATCACCTGCGCCTGGATGGAAACGTCCAGCGCGCTGACTGCTTCGTCACAGACGATGAACTTGGGGTCAGTTGCCAGCGCTCTCGCAATGCCGATACGCTGTCTCTGTCCTCCGGAAAACTCATGAGCATAACGAGTGGCATGTTCCGCATTCAGGCCCACCAGTTCCATCAGGCTCATGATCTTCTCTCTGCGCTCCGCCCTGTTGGAATAGAGCTTGTGCACATCCAGCGGCTCTCCGATGATGTCCTCGACCGTCATACGGGGATTCAGGGAAGAATAGGGATCTTGGAACACCATCTGCATCTCTTTCCGCATATGCTTGATGCTCTTTTCGTCTACCTTTTCTCCATTGTATAAAACCTCCCCCCCCGTCGGGTTATAAAGCCTCAGAAGGGAACGGCCGACCGTCGTCTTTCCGCATCCGGATTCGCCCACAAGGCCGAGGGTCTCTCCGGGCTTGATGGAAAAGGATACTCCGTCTACCGCTTTCAGCGGGATTTTCTTAAACCCGACCTTGATCGGGAAATACTGCTTCAGGTCCTTGACCTCTACCAGATATTCACTCATTTTCCTGCGCCTCCTTGCTTTGCGAGCATTTCTTCCTTCACGTTCAGCCAGCAGGACGCGTAATGTCCGTCAGCCATCTGCATTTCCGGCGGGATCTGCCCGATGCAGATCTTCATCGCATTCTCACAGCGGGGGCAGAACGCACAGCCCTTAGGCATGTTCAGAAGGTTGATCGGGGTGCCGGGAATAGGGATCAGCTTTTCCCCGATCCTGTCCACATTAGGGATGGAACGGAGCAGCCCCTTCGTATATTCATGGCGCGGGCGGTAGAAGATATCCTCCGCCGTGCCTCTCTCGCATACGCGGCCGCCGTACATAACGATGATCTCATCGCACAGCTCCGCGATAACGCCCAGGTCATGGGTCACCATGATGATCGCCATGCCCAGCTTCTTCTGCAGTTCCTGCATAAGCTCCAGGATCTGCGCCTGGATGGTCACATCCAGAGCCGTGGTAGGCTCATCTGCGATCAGGATGTCCGGTTCGCAGGCCAGGGCCATGGCGATCATGACACGCTGGCGCATACCGCCGGACAGCTCATAAGGGTACTGCTTCACGCGCTTTTCGGGTTCGTTCACGCCCACCATGGTAAGCATTTCCACAGCGCGCGCCTCTGCGGCTTTTCCCCTTCTGTCCGTGTGAAGTTCAATGGCCTCACGGAGCTGATTTCCTACCGTAAAAACGGGATTCAGGCTCGTCATGGGGTCCTGGAAGATGATGGAACAGCATTTTCCGCGGAAATCCCTCATCTGTTTTTCCGTATATTTGGTAATGTCCTGTCCTTTGTACAATACCTGTCCATCCGTGATCCTTCCATTTTTCTCCAGGATCTGCATGATGGAATATGCGGTAACGGACTTACCGGAACCGGATTCACCGACGATACCGAGGGTCTTTCCCTTTTCCAGGTCGAAGGACACGCCGTTTACCGCCATTACCTCCCCATTATCCGTTGAAAAGGAGGTATGAAGATTTCTTACTGAAAGAATCATTTCGCTCATCTGTATTCTCCTTCCTCCCTTATCTCTTCAGCTTAGGATCGAACGCGTCGCGCAGGCCGTCTCCAAGGAGGTTGAAGGCCAGCGTGATCAGGCAGATTATGAGGGACGGGAATACCAGTTTCCAGGGATAGGCGCTGATACCTGCTCTCGCGTCGTTCGCCAGGGAACCCAGGGAGGGCATGGGAGCCTGTACACCCAGTCCGATGAAGCTCAGAAAGCTTTCCGTGAAGATTGCGGAAGGGATCTGCAGAGCAGCGGAAATGATGATGACGCTGATGCAGTTGGGCAGGATATGGCGGAAAATGATCCGCTTAGGCTTCGCGCCGCTCACCTTTGCGGCAAGCACATAATCATTCTGTTTGATGGTCAGGATCTGGCCGCGTACCAGACGGGCCATTCCCACCCAGTACAGCAGGGCGAACACCACGAACATGGAGATCATATTCGTACCGATCTTCTGCAAAAACGGGATGGAGCTCACATCCAGCACCTCGTTGAGCACGACTGAAAGCAGGACCACCATCAGCGTATCTGGAAGGGAATAAATGATATCCACGATACGCATCATGATCATATCTATCTTTCCGCCGAAATATCCGGAGATACTTCCGTATATGTTGCCGATCACCAGCACGATGATCGCGGCAAATACACCGACGATCAGGGACACTCTCGTACCGTAAAGCACGCGGACGAAATAGTCACGGCCCATCGCATCCGTGCCCATGATATGGGGGAATACCTTGCCGCCCTCCGCCATATATTCCTGCTCCAGCTCGGAATACTGGAAAGGAGCCATGTTTGCGATCGTCCTGTCACGGCTTCCGTTTACGCGGATGATCTCTGAATATTCATAGGGAATGAACATGGGGCCGAAAATGATCAGCAGGACGATCAGGATCAGCACGATCATGCTGCCTACCGCCAGTGGGTTTTTCATCAGGCGGCGCATACCGTCCTTGAAGAAGGAAACCGATTCGCTCATCACATCCTGCTGCCGTTTTTCCTCCTCCGTCGCCTTCTCAAACTTCTTCAGGTCGATCTGCAGGCTCAGGGGGGACTTTTCCGGCATAGCATCGATATCTTTTTTCATATTATTTTCTAATGTACTCATCTGTCTTCACGTCCTCCTTAATCCAGCTTGATGCGGGGGTCAATCAGCTTGTACACGATATCCGTGATCAGGTTTACCGAGACCATGAGGACGGCGAGAAAAATGGTCGTTCCCATGATCAGCGGATAATCACGGTTCGTGATGGCGTCAACAAATTTCGCGCCAAGGCCGCCGATAGTGAAGATCTGTTCCACAACAAGGGAGCCTGTCAGAATGGAAGCCGTCATCGGTCCCACATAGGTGATGACCGGGATCAGCGCATTCCGCAGGGTATGCTTAAATATAACCTTCAGCGCGGATACACCCTTGGCCCGCGCTGTACGCACATAATCCTGTCCCATCACGTCCAGCATGCTGGTCTTGGTCAGACGGGTGATGTACGCCATGGGATAGGCTGCCAGGGATATCACGGGAAGTACGTAGTTCCGGTTATCTACACTCCAGACAGGGATCCATCCCAGCTTCACGCAGAACACCAGCAGAAGCAATGTGCCCAGCACAAAGCTCGGCAGTGAGGTCAGCAGCGTGGAAAAGAAAATGATCAGCCGGTCCGGCAGATGATTTCTGGTCAGCGCGGCGATACTTCCGAAAATAACGCCAAGGATCACTGCCGCCACAACCGCCATGCCTCCAAGCTTCGCGGACACGAGGAAGGATTCTCCGATCACCGTCTTGATCTCACGTCCCGTTTTCAGAGAGATGCCGAAATCTCCATGCAGAAGATTGTTCATATAAAGCACAAACTGTTCCGGAACCGGCTTATCCAGGTTGTATCTTTTCTCCAGCGCTGCCCGAACTTCCTCTGATATTGCCTTTTCTCCGTCGAACGGTCCGCCCGGGATCGCATTCATGGCAAAGAATGTGATCCCACAGATGATCAACAGAGTAACGATGGCAAGGAAAACTCTTTTCACTACGTACTTTACCAACTGTAACACTCCTTTTCTTTCTGTACAAAGGCTGCCTTCCTAAAGCCGGCATCCTTTTTTGTGTACCGTTTTTACTGATATGCATGCGCGGTTCAGGCAGCATTTCCATCTGCCGGCTCCGGCGTCTTTCCCACAGAGATAAATATGTTTCCCGCGCGGACACAAAATCCAAATAAATGACGCCCGGGGAAACCGGCCGTCACGCCTGTGTACAGCAGCCCCTGGTGTCGCCTTCGCCACGGATATATCTGCTTATTTTATTATTCTGCGGATTTCTGCGGCATTCGACCCGCAGCCCGCCATATCAGCCGTTATACTATACCACAATCCTAATAGTGATGCAAGTTTTTTTCAGTTGGAAAAAATTATTTTGTCATAAAAAGAGAAAAACGGCGGTAAATCATACCGCCGTTTTTCCGTTCTCTTTATTAAGGAAGATTATCTTTTTCGGTCCGCCATCCGGACTCAGATCTTCCCAAAGGGCTCCTTATAGCAGGCCGCTTCACCGAGCTGTTCCTCGATGCGCAGAAGCTGATTGTATTTTGCCGTCCGATCCGTGCGGCAGGGCGCGCCGGTTTTGATCTGCCCGGCGTTCACAGCCACCGCCAGATCCGCGATGGTGGTATCCTCCGTTTCCCCGGAGCGGTGGGAAATAATGGTCTTATAACCGTTTTTCTGCGCCATTTGGATTGCCTCCATCGCTTCCGACAGCGTTCCGATCTGATTCACCTTCACCAAGATTGCGTTCGCAGCGCCCAGCTTAATACCCGCGTCCAGCCGTTTGGTGTTGGTCACAAACAGGTCATCCCCGACAAGCTGGATCTTGTCGCCGAGCCTCTTTGTCAGCTTCTTCCATCCGTCCCAGTCGTCCTCAAACAGGCCGTCTTCGATGGAAAGGATGGGAAAATCCCGGATCAGTCCTTCATAATAAGCAATCATCTCATCGGCGCTGCGGCGTATCTCTTGCCCGCTCATCCGGCTCTCTCCGGGGAAAAAATAGCTTCCACTCTCCTCCTCATACAGTTCGCTGGCCGCCGCATCGATCGCGATCTTAATGTCCTGCCCGGCTGTATAGCCGCTTTTTCCCACCGCTTCCACTATCAGGGAAAGCACATCCCTTGAATCTGCCAGGTCCGGGGCGAATCCCCCCTCATCTCCCACCGCGGTGGACAGCCCTCTCGCCTTACAGATCTTCTTCAGATTGTGATAGATCTCCGCGCAGATCCTCAGGCCGTCGGCAAAATTTTCCGCAGCCACGGGCATGATCATGAATTCCTGCAAATCCACCGTGTTGTCCGCATGCTTCCCGCCGTTTAAAATATTCATCATGGGAACCGGAAGCTGTCTGGCATGGACACCGCCAAGATACTGATAAAGCGGAAGGCCCACAGCGCAGGCGGCCGCCTTCGCCACAGCCAGGGACGCGCCCAGCGTGGCGTTCGCCCCCAGGTTGGATTTGTTATCCGTCCCATCCGCGTCCATGAGGATCCGGTCGATCTCGAGCTGGCAGAGTGCGTTTTTCCCAAGCAAGGCATCTCTCAGCTTGGTATTCACATTTTTCACAGCCTTCTTCACGCCAAGTCCGAAATATCGGGTTTCCCCGTCCCTAAGCTCAACCGCTTCAAACTGTCCCGTCGAGGCTCCGGACGGCACCGCAGCCCTTCCTGTCACCCCGGAGGAGAGCGTAACCTCTGCCTCCACTGTCGGATTTCCTCTGGAGTCCAGGATTTCCCTCGCGTGGACGTCTGTGATTTCCAGATATAACATATACACCCCTTTCCCGGCCGGCCCCCGTTTCGTTCAGGAAGGTCTTGCGCCTTTCTTCAGACAGGCTGGACCCGCCGCCCGCCTTCCGGCGGTTCTCTGCATCATTTTCATGATCAGTATTGCCTGAAAAAGGATGTTTTATCCCTCCATGGCATACCGCGTCTGTTCCACCACAAATTCGGGAAGCCTCTCTTCCAGGACCACAAAATAAGGCATTCCCTCCGAAAAATGTTCTTCCGGCCGGAATATGACGGAAGCCTCATAATTATCATTCCACAGCTTTCCTGTGATGTCTCCTCCCGCAACGCCTGACAGACCTTGGGGATAGAGGGCAGGAAGGATCCGGGCGATCTGTTCCTTTTCCGTATAGGTCTGCGTGATCTGCCGGTCCGCGGAATAAGTGACTGCCCTGGAACCGTCGCTGTCATATTCCACGGCGTCCGCATTCAGATTATAACAAGTAATGCTCACGCCGGCGATCTGCTCTGGCGAAAGGAAACCGCCGTCTTCTGTCAGCTCCATATACACGCCCTGTTCCTTTAACAGCTCTGTGGTTTCCGTAAATTTTTCATAAACGGGGTATTCCCAGACGCAGCGCACCTCTTCTGTCCCCGGCTTCTTCCAAGCGAAGCTGAGCTTTCCCACCGGAAGGCTGTCGAGCATAAGGCTGCAGCTATATTTGGAAAGGTCCCTTCCATAAGCTTCCAGCAGCTCATCCGCATCCGCGAGATAGGAAACCTCATTCATCCCATTTCCGTAGGAAATGAGAAGTTCCCCGCTTTTCTCCCTGACTTCAGGACCACAGATCTGATATCTTGCGGTCTGGAAATCGGCATCCGCAAAAATGACGTCAAACTCCTTCACACATTCCTCCAGGTCCGTCGGGAAGGTCCGGTAAATCTGTCTCCCGTCTTTCAGTGAATAACGGATCGAAACCGGGCTGCTCCCATCCTCCGCGCTATACCGGACGCCTGCCGCGCTCCGGCCGGCATCTTTTTCCCTTTCAGCCTCCGATCTGGCCGCAAGCTCCCTTACCGCAGCGATGGTATCTGCATCCTCCGATCTCATATATTTCAGCATATATTCTTCCGGATCCCCATGATACATATCCTGACCGAACAGATTCTCATAGAAACCAAAGTCATAATTATCGTTCCGGAAGGCGATCCCCACGCTCTCGATCTGCCCTTGCTCAGGGATATAACTGTCATATCCGGTCAGATCCAGGCTGAAGGCCACAAAAATGGCCGCGGAAACCGCGCCGGCGGCTGCCAGGTGCCATTTCGACTTCAAAACGCTCCTGACGTCAAACTCATACATGACCTGGATCAGTCCATGGCTGAGGAACAGGCCGATTGCCATGCCGATGCCTGCAAAAGGGAAACTCCGGTCGGAAAGCTGCCAGAACCATAAGCCGGAAAGCAGGGTGAGAGGGATCATCAGAAGCAGCTTCACGGGCGTCCTGATCCAGGCGAAGGCAACGGCGCTTCCGGCCGCTTCCGCCTTTCTCTTCCGATACAGGCCCCAAGCAAGCAGTCCGTATACGGCCATCTGGACTGCCAGGAGCACAAGGGCCCTCCCAAATGATGCCAGATAACGGCCGCCGTAACCGGAAAAATAGTCGAACAGACCGCTGCCGGCAGCCAGGTACGACACCACTGGAGAGGAAAAAGCTGTCCCCGATGCATCACTGAGACCGCAATACGTCACAAAAAAGGAGGATCTCAGCCCGTCAAACAGACACCGGAGCATATATTCATAGAAGAAAAGGACCGCCGCCGCCAAAAGCGTCACCAGGACATTGCCCGTCAGCATCACGGCCACCAGCGTCAGGTTGTAGCATGCCATGAAAAACAGGAGATTGCACAGGAACATGACAAGCGTATACAGAAACGCCTCTCCCGACATCGCTCCCATAACAGTCCCTGCCGCAAGCGCAAGAAGGAATGAGGCGAGATAGCAGACGGCGAATATCCCTGCTCCGTTCATATAAATGACGGTAAACCTTCTTCTGGAGGAGACCGGGACGCTCAGATACAGATCCAGCTTTCTTCTGCTGTCCATCCAGGAAAATCCCTGTACGGCAAGCAGCACGGCGAGCGCGAAAATAAGGATCACGAGCAAAACGTCCGAGGACATCTGCATGAAACTGTTCCCGAGCCATTCCCGCCGCGTCATCGTTTCTAGCCAGGACGGATTTTCAGCGATATGCCTTTGTTCCACCGACACCTGCATGGTCAGCCTCACCGGCAGCGCCAGAAACAGTGCGATCGCACACAGAAGCACGGTCCAGTTTCTGCGCTTCAGGTTTTCTCTGCAGTCAGCCCAGAAGGAGCTTTTTGACATCATAGCCCTCCACCTCCGTTTCACTGATAAAAATTTCTTCCAGGGACAGAGGAAGCACCTCATAAAAATGGGTCTCTGCCGCCGCGAACATGGCGATCACCTCGTCCCTTTCCCCGCGCACCGTGAGCGTGTACAGGGAGCCTCTTTTCTCCTGCCTGACGACCGTAAGGGCGGAAAGCATCCGTTTTGCTTCCTCCTCTGAGGCAAATACACACTGTACCTTCTGTATATTGCACTTCATTTCATCAAGCTGCCTGGACAGAAGGATGCCGCCCTGATGCAGCAGCCCCACGTGGTCGCAGATATCCTCCAGCTCCCTCAGGTTGTGGGAAGCGATCACAGGAGTCAGCCCCCTTCTTTCCATCTCCTGAGCGAAAATACTCTTGACGCCCTGGCGCATGACCGGGTCGAGCCCGTCGAATGTTTCATCGCAGAGCAGATATTTCGTCTGGCTGCTGATGCCGCAGATGAGCGCGAGCTGTTTTTTCATCCCCTTGGAAAAGCTCTCGATCTTCCTCCTGCTGTCCAGCCCGAAGGATGCCAGATACATATAGTAAGCTTCCCGGCTGAATTTCTCATATACGCTGCTATAATATCTCTCCATGTCGCGCGGCGTGGCATGGGCAAAGAAGTATGGTTCATCTGCGATAAAAAAGCATCTCTTTTTCGCGTCTGTGTTGTCATAGGCGTTCATCCCATCCACGAGTACCAGCCCCTCATCCGGCTTCAGGACTCCTGCCGCCATACGCAGGACGGTGCTTTTGCCCGCCCCGTTGGTCCCGATCAGACCGAACACGTTTTCCTCTCTGATCCGAAAGCTCACATTCTTTACGGCTTCCACTCTGCCAAAGCTTTTGGAGGTATTTTTAAGCTCAATCATGCTCCTTTTCCCCCTGTGATCCTAAATTCATTCCATCCTTTATCAGCCACCCGGTCAGCTCTTTTTTCCCAATCCCGATCTCTGCGGCTTCCCGGACCAGCTTCTGCAGCTTCTCAAAGATCTGTTCCTTCCGGACCGCAAGGAGCCTCTCATCATAGGCCACAAAATTGCCGCGACCCTTCACCGTATAGATAAAGCCCTGCCGTTCCAGCTCAGCATAAGCCCTCTGGATGGTGTTCGGGTTGATCGACAGATCGACAGCGAGGCTTCTGACCGACGGCATCCTGGTATTCGGTTCCAGGACCCCTGTCAGGATCAGCTTTTGAAATTTGTCCACAACCTGCTCGTAAATGGGCCGTGCATCTTTATGATCAATGATAATCACAGGACTCCTTTCCGCATCGCATGCTGTATGAGGTGTATTAACAATACCGATACACTTAATCTAACATACTTTTTTCCATATGGCAACGGGGACTGTGCGTCCCGGCGCATAAGCGCAAAAAAAAGCATCCCCGCTGCCGGAAACGCTTTGGGAATGCCTTCTTTTTGCTTTATGCTGTTTTTATCCTGTGGCCCGGACGCGTTCCGTGCCTGCTAAAGGAAGCTTTAATTTTTCTTGACCAGCAGGGATTTACCGGTCATCTCTTTCGGCTGTTCTTTCCCCATGATCTGGATCAGGGTGGGAACGATATCTGCAAGGCAGCCGCCTTCCCTGAGGGTATAGGAAGGATCATAGTTGACCAGGATGAAAGGCACCGGATTCGTGGTATGCGCGGTGAACGGAGCACCCGTCTCATAATCGATGAGCTGCTCCGCGTTTCCGTGGTCCGCGCAGACGAACATCACGCCGTCCACGCTCTTGATGGCGTCAACCGCTCTTCCGACGCACTCGTCCACGACTTCCACAGCCTTGATCGCGGCAGATTCCACGCCTGTATGACCGACCATATCCGGGTTTGCGAAGTTGACGATGATGACATCGTACTTGCCGGACCTGATGGCATCCACCAGCTTATCGCACACCTCGTAGGCACTCATCTCAGGCTTCAGATCATAGGTAGGAACCTTAGGGGAATGCACCAGGATCCTGTCCTCTCCCTCATTGGGCGTCTCCACGCCGCCGTTGAAGAAGAAGGTGACATGGGCATATTTTTCCGTCTCGGCGATCCTCGCCTGGGTCATATGGTTGGCTGCCAGCCACTCTCCGAAGGTATTGGTCACTTCCACTTTGGGGAACGCCACTTCCTTATGCGGAATGGTGGGATCGTAATCCGTGAAGCAGATATACTTCACATCCAGTCTCTTAGGCCTGTCAAAGCCCTTGAAATCATCGTCGCAGAAGGCATGGGTGATCTCCCTCGCACGGTCAGGGCGGAAATTGAAGAAAATGATGGAATCCCCGTCCTTGATGGTGGCTACGGGAGTCCCGTCCTTCATCACAACGGTGGGCCTTACGAATTCATCCGTTTCATTTCTGTCATAGGAAGCCTGGATGCCTTCCGTCGCGCTGGGAGCAGTCAGCCCCTCTCCTTTGGTAAGCGCATCGTAAGCCAGCTTTACGCGGTCATAGTTGTTATCCCTGTCCATCGCATAGTAGCGGCCCATCACAGAAGCTACTTCGCCTACTCCCAGCTCCTTCATCTTCGCCTCAAGCTGCTCCACATATTCCTTTCCGCTCGCCGGAGGAGTATCACGACCGTCCAGGAAGCAGTGCACATATACCTTTTTCAGGCCGTTTCTCTTCGCCAGCTCCAGAAGCCCGTAAATATGGGTGATGTGGCTGTGCACCCCGCCGTCTGAGACCAGCCCGTACAGATGCAGGGCAGAATCGTTCTTTTTGCAGTTTTCCACAGCAGAAAGCAGGGCGGGATTTTCAAAGAAATCCCCGTCCTGGATCGCCTTGGTGATCCTGGTCAGATCCTGATACACGATGCGTCCCGCACCCATGTTCATATGGCCGACCTCGGAGTTTCCCATCTGTCCCTCCGGAAGGCCCACCGCCATGCCGCTGGCATTTCCCTTCACGAAGGGATATTCCTTCATCAGCCTGTCCATGACCGGCGTATTCGCCTCACGGACCGCATTTCCTTCTACTCTGTCATTCAGGCCGTAGCCGTCAAGGATCATTAAAACTATCGGTTTCTTGCTCATCTTTGTTCTCCTCTTTTCAAGAAATACACCCTTCTGCCGTCAGGCGGCAGGACAGGTTCAAACGCACAGTAATCCGGCGGAGTGCACAACAGATTCAGCCGTCCGCCTGGAACCACAGAAATTATACACGTTTTCCCCAAAAGGCGCAACACCTTTTCAAGCACGCTTTCATGCGCACCCGCTATTGTGCCTTCGCCACAGCCGCGATGCTGATCCCCGCTACCAGGCTGTCCAGGGCGGCACGGCGCTCCTCATACTCTTCAGGAGACAGAGACGCGTATACCTGATAGACCGCGCTGCTTCCTGCGACGGCGTCAAAAAGGACATAATACTCCTGCCTCACCTCTCCGTTTTCCAGCGTGATCTGTCTGGTATATCTCTTTCCGGTAAGTCCGGCCCCGGTATGCACCGCTTCTGGGGTTTCTTCCGACAGATCATATTTCCCGGCTTTCTCCCCCGTCTGCCGGCTTCCTAAGAGATATAGTTTCTGTGTGTCTTCTCCGCCGATACAGATCTGAAACCCCCACTCACGGGGATCCATATCCTCTCCCGCGTTCGTTCTTTCATAGGACTCAAAGGTCCAGCCGTCAGGAAGCAGGAAAGCAATGCTATCCACATATCCGGCATGGGAGAAGTCCCGGCTGACGATCTCAACTGCGTCCGGAGCCGCCGCCTGCACCGCTTCGGAAGAAGCCTGTCTGGCACAGCCCGGTATCACGGATAAAAGCATCGCTGCAAAAAAACCGGCTGCCCGGTATCTGATCCTGTTCAATTTTTCCTCCATTCCGAGGCGCCGCCAGGTCACAGTCTCGTACCGTTTTCCCGTGCAGGGCCTCCGCCCGGCATTCTGCCGGCATCATAAGGGGCAGACGTTTTTTGCCTCCCGGCCCCATTATATAATAAAATCCCGTTTTTCAAAAGCAGTTTTTGAGCTGTTCTGTCTGACCCGTATAGACTTTTCCCAAATTTTTCTTGTATTCTTCTCTATTTGCATATACAATCCCGTCTTTGACAGTTGACGGAAGGAAAGATCGCTGTATCCCTTGTGTTTACTGGGCTACAGCGATCATTGCCGTTGTTTCGAACTATAGTAATTTATTCTTTCCCTTTGCTTTTTTTCTGGATCGTC
>DWYY01000035.1 GCA_019118445.1 Candidatus Eisenbergiella merdipullorum
CTACCCCTGAAACGGCTCCGTAAAATATCCCATATGGGAAACCGGCTCTCCGCCCATGAGCAGGTGGGCGGTATCCCCCGCCGCCTGACAGCGGAAATACGCAGATCCTTCTTCCCGCTCCTCCGAAGCCAGCACCGTCACGGAGGTGGGAGCGAGGAAAAAGCCGGCGGTGAGCACCACCGGGGAGATGCCCAGCAGATGGCCGCACAGATACAGCGTGATTCCCATGTGGCAGAACAGCACGATCACCGCATCCCGCTGCGTCTTATCGGAAAGGTCCGTCCGGTAGATTCCGCCCTCCCGCACATAGCCATAGCGCGCAAGAAGCTCGTCCAGGCCTGTGCAGACCCGCGCAAATTCCTCCTTCACCGGGCCGCTTCGCATCACCGCCGTATCCGCAAAGGCGTTTCTATCATACATCCCCTCCTCCTTTGTCCAGAAGCTTGGATAAAAATCCCAGGGAATCACGCTCTCTCCCCGGACGGGGTCGTTTACGGGCGCGTGGAATTCCCGCAGCCAGGACAGTGTCTGCGCCTTTCGTCCCGCTTTTTTCAGGCTCAGGGAAGCGGTATCCTGCGCCCGTCCCAGAGGCGACACATAGAAATCCGTCACCTTCCAGCGCGCTACGCGCTCCGCCAGAAGCGCGGCCTCCCTCCAGCCCTTTTCCGTCAGGCTGTCTTTTTCATAATCAGGGTCTCCATGCCGGATAAAAATAATTCTCATACGTTCCTCCCTGCGGTCATTTTTCTGCCGTCACAAAATTATGTATCCATACGCCGCGCTTCACCATCACGAATCCCACCACGCATTTCAGGATGTCCACCGCCTGACAGAGAAAATAGAGCGGCACGATGGGCAGGGAGGTGAAACGGCTGAGCACAAACGCCAGGGGAATGCTCACCACCCACAGAAATACGCTGTCAAACAGGAAGGTGACAAAGGTTTTTCCGCCGGAGCGCATGGTGAAATAGCAGGCGTTGGTAAATGCCTGCACGGGCATCAGCGCAGCAACGATCAGAATGAAGCGCTCCGCCAGCGCCCGCACCTGAGGCGTAGTGTTATACAGGCGGGGAAAAAGAGGCGCGACGCCCATCATTAGCAGACCGATTCCCAGACAGCCTGCCACCGCAAAAAACAGAAGCTTTGTGTCCGTATCTCTCGCTTCCTCCATCTTCCCGGCTCCCAGGAGCTGTCCCACAATGATCGCCACAGCGTTTCCCAGCGCCAGATAAACCACGTTAAACAGGTTTGAAATGGTGGAGGAAATGTTCAACCCCGCGATCACGGAGAGGCCACGCAGGGAATAGCACTGCATCAGCACCGCCATGCCCGCCGACCAGAGCGCCTCGTTGACCATCAGCGGCATACCCCGCAGAAAAATCTGCCCGGCCAGATGAGAAGGGATGCGGAGCGTCCGGTACACACCGTCCAGCCAGGGCGCCTTTCCTTTTTTCCCGTGAGAGAAAAAAGCCACGATCAGACATTCCACATAGCGGGAGATCACCGTGGCGATGGCAGCGCCCACCACACCGAGCGCGGGAGCCCCGAATTTCCCGTAGATCAGAATATAGTTGAGCACCAGATTCACCAGTACCGCCGCAATGCCCGCCTTCATGGGAAGAACCGTTTCTCCTGCCTCCCGGAGGGTGGACGCATAAACCTGCGCCAGCGCATAGGGGACCAGTCCGGCAAGCATGCACATCAGATAATTTTTCCCGTAAACGAGCGTCCGCGCCGCATCCTGGGCGCTTCCCTCCTCATTCAGATACAGAGAGACCAGCCCTTCGCCGCCCGTCACAAAGATCAGAACGCCGAGGACAACCAGCGCGCCGCAGATGAGCAGCTTGAACCGGAATGCGTTTCTGACTCCTTCATAATTCCGGCTGCCGTAAAACTGCGCGCCGAATATGCCCGCTCCGGAAATGGCGCCGAAAATGCAGATGTTGAACACGAACAGGAGCTGGTTTGCCACGGCAACGCCGGACATCTGCTCCGTTCCCACCTGTCCCACCATGATATTGTCCAGGAGGCTTACGAAATTGGTGATTCCGTTCTGAATCATGATCGGAATTGTTACCGTCAGCACCATTTTATAAAAGCTCTTATCCCCGATGAGCTTTTTCCTTAAACCGGTTTTCCCCGGTTTTTTTGCTTTTGTATCCATCCCTTTTCTCCTCATAAAACACTGTTTGGCCGCCGCTTCGCATCTCTCCTGGCTGCCCCCGGAGTCCGCCCGCCGGAAACCGCCCTGACGCAGGGCGCCTGGCCGGACGGCCTGATGCAAGGCGCCAGATTATCCAGCCCATCGCCGCTCCCGCGCAGTTCAGCAGAATATCGTCCACATCAAACGCGCCGAAGCCGGAGAGCAGCTGGAACAGCTCAATTCCCGATGTAAACAGAAACGCATTGAACAGCATCCGGAAAAATCCGCCGTATTTCCGGTCCATCCAGGGAAGCAGGATCCCGAACGGGACAAAAACCGCCACATTACCCGCCAGATTTTCAAAGCTGTTCAGGCGGTCACTGTAGCGGATATACATCCGGATCGTCTTAAAAAGCGTGAAATTGGCCGTCCGCAGCCCTTCCAGCACTGTTTCTGACTGCCACAGCGCCGCCGTCTCCGCCAGCACATCCAGCGGATATTTGAAAATAAGCAGCCGCACCGCCAGAAGCAGATAACAGAGAAAGACGGCCTGCCTCAATACCGCACTTCCATCAGGGCCAGTCCGCAGGCGGGCACCAGCGGCCCCGCGTCCTCCCTTTTTCCATTCTCCAGAAGCTCCGTCATCTCTTCGGCCCTGCGTTTTCCGCTCCCCACTTCCAGAAGCGTTCCCATCAGAATGCGGACCATATGAAACAGAAAACCATTTCCGGAAAAAGTGAACCATATTTCATCCCCCATCCGTTCGATGTCTATGGAATCCACCGAACGTACCGTGGACTTCCTGCTTTTCTTCGCGGATGTGAAAGCGCGGAAGTCATGGGTTCCGCACAACAGCGCCGCGGCGCGGCGCATGGCCTCAACATCCAGCTTTTCCGGAAATACATAAACATATCTTCTTTCAAATATATGCGGAACCGCACTGTTTAACACCCGGTAGCGATAGGTTTTCCCCTTCGCGTTCAGACGGCTGTGAAACCGCTCCGGCACCTCCTCGATGGCGATCACGGCGATATCCTCCGGAAGATACTCGTTGATCTTTCCCATCAGCTCCTGTGCGGAAAGCTGTGTATCCATGTGAAAATTAGCCACCTGTCCGCAGGCGTGCACTCCCGCGTCCGTGCGGCCGGAGGCCTGGATTTCCACCTCCGTCCCGGCCAGACGGGAAAGCAGACGTTCCAGCTTCCCCTGGATCGTGTTCTGTGTGCTCTCCTGCCGCTGCCAGCCCTGATAACGGGTTCCCTCATACTGCAGAACAATTTTGAAATTGCGCAATCAGCTCACCTCCCAGGGATTGGGCTTTCCTTCCAAAAACAGCTTACAGCTTTCCAGCGAATCCCGGATCACCGTCTTGGTATAATTATCCGTGTAAAAAGCCATGTGATGGGAAACGGTCACGTTCGGAAAGCCGCGCAGGACGGCCAGCTGACGGTTCTGCAGCACATCCGACTTGTGATCGTAATAATACAGGCCGAACTCGTTTTCCACCACATCCAGCGCCGCGGCGCCCACTTTTCCACTTTCGATGCCATCGATCAGCGCATCGGAATCGATCAGTGCGCCCCTCGCGGTATTGACAATCACCACGCCGTCCTTCATCTGCGAGAGCGTCTCCGCCCCGATCAGATGAAAATTGTCCTCCGTCAGCGGCGCGTGCAGGGTGATCACGTCCGCCTCCTTCCACAGCTCCTCAAGCGGCACATAGGAGGCGTATGCCTTCACCTCCTCATTTTCATACGGATCATGGGCAAGAATCCGGCAGCCGAAACCGGACAGATGCCGGATCACCGTCCTCCCGATGCGTCCCGTTCCGATCACTCCCACAGTCAGGTCAGAAAGCTCCCTGCCCCGGATGCCCTGCAGGGTATAATCCTGGATATTCGTCCGCTCCAGAATCCGCTTCATGTTCCGGATGCTCATCAGAATCAGCATCACCGCGTAGTCGGCCACTCCGTTCGGACCGTAGGGAGCGTTTCCCACCCGGATGCCGAAATCCTTTGCCGCCTGCATGTCGATATGATCATAACCGATTGTCCTTGTCGTAAGATACCGGATGCCGCACCTGGCGAACTCTTCCATCAGCTCTCTGGTGATCTGTGAGGTGATGATGTCCGCACATTCACAGCCCTCCGTCACCCGCGCGATGTTCTCCATATCCGGCGCGTCCGGGCAGCCGGATATGGCAAGGCCAAGCTCCCTGCCGAACCGTTCAAACCATTCCGCCTCATCAAATTGTCTCAGATTGAAAACCGCTATCTTTTTCATTCCTTCTTTTCATCCTTTCCATTCTCCTCCTCCGCATGATCCTCATTCGGCGGAAGATCCTCCTTCTCCAGCTTCCGGAAATGATTGAAGCCGTAAAGCAGAATGCGCACACTGTCAATGGTCGTATCGAACAGGCCTGCCTCAAACATCTTCTGTACCACGATGCCGATGGGAACGGCAAGGATCATGCCGGCTACGCTCCCGACACGATAACCGATGAACAGAAGGAAAAGAGTGGGAATCGGCGGAACACCGATGGAATCTCCCACAAATTTTGGCTGGATGATCTGCCGCAGAAGCTGAGCCACACCCCAGATGATCATCAGCCCCAGCGCCATCCGGTAATTTCCGGCAAGGACCTCCATCAGCGCCCAGGGCCACAAAACGGCTCCTGCGCCGAACACCGGAAGGAAATCCAGAACGGCAATCAGGAAAGCGATCAGGAAGGAGTATTCCACCCGCAGGATCAGAAGCCCGATAAACAGGACGAAGTAAATGACGATCTCAATCCGGAACTGCGCCACAAAATAGCCGCCCACCGCTCCGGTCAGCCCCGAGGACATGATCCGGAATTTCCGGCGGATCTCCTCCGGCACATGCCTGCGGAGAAAGGCATGCACATTTTCCTTCTCCGCCACAAAAAAGTATGAGGAAAGAAGGCACATAATGGTGCTCACGATGATGGAGGGAATATTCCTCGCTATATTCCCCACCGCATTCACGGTCGGCCTGCTCAGTCCGTTTATGGCACTGCTGATATATTCTCCCAGATTCTCCCCGACCTGCGTCAGATTGCTCTTCACTCCATCCGGAAAGCCGTCATAAAAATCCGCCAGATTTTTCATCACCATATCCAGCTCCCGTTCTATATTCTGCCAGAGCTCAGGCAGCGAGGAAAGAAAGCCCGCGCTTTCCGTTACCAGCTTGGAGATCACGAGGTAGCCCACCAGAATCACACCTGCAAGAACCGCTATGATCACGATGGCGGAACCGGCCTTTCTCCGGATCCGGATTTTCTGTTCAAAGAAACGCACCAGAGGGTTGGCGATCATGGCGATGATCCATCCAACCACAAACGGCATAAAGAAGCGCAGGAGCCTTGGCAGCAGAAAAACCGCCAGACACAGAAGCACCACTGCCGTCAGCAGATTCAAAACCGCTTTCAGATATTTTCTTATTCCCGGACGCATACTCTCACTCCTTCGGCATTCCTTCCGAACGCCCGCTGAAATCTCAGCGCTGTCAGGACATCTGCCCCTCCTGTTCCTCCTGCCCGGACCCGATCAGCCCGTCGACCACCTCATAGATTTCTTCCCTTCCCTGCTTTGTGAGCGCGGAAAAAGGCAGGATGATCGTTTCCTTTCCCGCCTTCAGCCCTTCCCGCACCGTTTTGACAGCGGCAGGAACCTGGCTTCTTTTCAGCTTGTCCAGCTTGGTGGCGATGATGATGGGGTGATAGCCCTGGCTGATGATCCAGTCATACATCTGCCTGTCGTTGGCGGATGGCTCATGGCGGATATCGATCAGCAGGAACACAGCCTTCAGCTGTCTGGACTGGCGGAGATAACGCTCCACCATCCTGCCCCATTTCGCCTTCACCTCTTCGCTCACCTTTGCGTATCCGTATCCGGGCAGATCCACCAGATAAAACGCGTCGTTCACATTATAAAAATTGATGGTCTGGGTCTTTCCCGGCTGGGCCGAGGTCCTCGCCAGCGATTTGCGGTTCATGACCGCATTGATCAGAGAGGACTTCCCCACATTGCTCTTTCCGGCAAACGCGATCTCCGGCAGGCTGTTTTCCGGAAGCCTGCTGGTAATGCCGCATACCGTCTCAAGACTCACATTTTTGATAACCATATTTTCCTCCATGCTGAAGTACCGCTGCGCTCCCTGTCTGCCCTTACGCAGTAGCACGGGCGCTGTCCTTCTCCTTTTTTGCAAATGCCAGCTCCGTCACTTCTTCCATGGTTTTCACAGGAACGATTTCCAGTCCCTTCTTTATCTCCCTTGAGATTTCCTCCAGATCCCTTTGGTTTTCCTCAGGAACGAGCACTGTTTTGATCCCCGCGGTCTTTGCCGCGAGGAGCTTTTCCTTCAGCCCGCCGATGGGAAGCACCCGGCCGCGCAGGGTAATCTCTCCAGTCATTGCCACGTCCGCCCTGACAGGGGTTTTGGTGATGGCGGAAAGCAGCGCCGTAGCCATGGTGATGCCGGCGGAAGGCCCATCCTTGGGAACTGCCCCTTCCGGGATATGAAAATGAAAATCATTTTCCGTAAAGACTTCCGGGGCGATCTTGTATCGGTCCGCCACAGAGCGGACATAGCTGATCCCCGTCATGGCGGATTCCTTCATCACATCACCCAGTTGTCCAGTGAGCCGGATCTCTCCCTTTCCGGGCATCATGTTCACTTCCACCTGCATGGTCACTCCGCCCACGCTGGTCCAGGCCAGGCCGCGCACGATGCCGATATCATCCTGTTCATTCGCCCGGTCCCTGAGATTTTTGGGCTTACCCAGATATTTCTCCAGATTCCGCCCGGTCACATGGATCGCTTCCACTTTCCTTTTCGCCCTGCCCGCCGTTTTCTCTTTTTTCTCCAGCATCTGTCTGGCCGCTTTCCGGCAGATTTCACCGATCTTCCGTTCCAGTTCACGCACGCCGGCCTCCGCTGTATAGGAGAGGATGATCTCCTTTAGCGCGCCGTCGCTGATGGAAAGCTTTCCGCGGTCCAGACCGTTCTTTTTCAGTTGTTTGGGAAGCAGATGCTCTTTGGCAATATGGAATTTCTCATTCGCGGTGTAGCTTGTCACCTCAATGATCTCCATTCGGTCCAGAAGAGGGCCGGGAATATCTCCCGCAGAATTTGCCGTCGCGATGAACAACACCTCAGACAAGTCGATGGGGATCTCCACATAATGATCCCTGAAATGGCTGTTCTGTTCGCCATCCAGCACTTCCAGAAGGGCGGATGAGGTGTCCCCGCGGTAATCGCTGCTCACCTTGTCAATTTCGTCCAACAGCATGAGGGGATTCTTCACGCCCGCCTGTTTCAGCCCGGCAACGATCCTGCCCGGCATTGCTCCCACATAGGTCCTTCTGTGACCGCGGATCTCCGCTTCATCCCGCACGCCGCCCAGGCAGATCCGCACATACTTCTTGTTCAGCGCTTCCGCCACGCTGCGGGCGATAGATGTCTTTCCGGTTCCGGGCGGCCCCACCAGACAGAGGATGGGGCTGTCTCCCTGTCTGGTCAGGCTTCTTACCGCGAGGAATTCAAGGATCCGTTCCTTCACCTGCTCCAGCCCGTAATGATCCCGTTCCAAAATGCTTTCCGCACGTTTCAGGTCGGTATTGTCTTTGGAAACCTTATCCCATGGGAGCTCCAGCAGCGTCTCCAGGTATCCTCTCTCCACAGAGGCTTCCGCGCTGCCCTGCCCGAGGCTCTTAAAGCGGGCAATCTCTTTGCGTATCTTTTCCTTCACCTCTGCGGACGCCTTCAGCTTTTCCAGAGCCTTTTCAAACAGCTCCGCATCGGTTTCCACGGTATCCTCGCCCAGCTCCTGACGGATATAGTTCATCTGCTCCCGCAGCATATAATCGCGCTGATTTTTATCCAGGCGCGCCTTGACCTGCTCCGCCAGCTCCGCCTTCACCTTGGCTACTCCGATCTCCTCATATAGGATCCCGGCCAGGACCTGATAACGGCTGTCCAGATCCACCGCTTCCAAAACGGCCTGCTTTTTCTCATAATCAACAGGCATGCTCTCGATCATTTCATCCATCAGCCGTCCCAGGCTGATCCCTCCGTCGATCCGCCGCTTCACAGAATGGCCGACTCTGGGAAAATAAGAAGAAAATTCCAGGAACAGTTCCTTCAGGCTCCGTGTCATGGCCTCCTCTTCAACCTGGCTTCGGGAATCCGAAAGGTGGGCCGGTCCATTTACTGGCTCTACGTCTCCCAGAAGGAACGCGCCTTCCTCCGCAAAGCCTACGAGCCTTCCTCTTTCCTGCCCTTCCACCAGGACCCGCACCACATTTTCCGGCAGCCTGGTGACTTGTTTGATCTGAGCCAGACAGCCCATGTGGTATACGCTGTCAAAATCCGGTTCTTCCTCCTCCACATTCCGCTGCGTTACCAGAAACAGTTCCTTTCCGCTCATCATCGCCTTTTCCACCGCAAGGATCGATCTGCCCCTGTTGAGGTCAAAATGTATGACAAGTCCGGGCAGCATCGTCATTCCGCGGAGTGCGACCGCCGGAATCCTGATCCTGCGTTCCTCTGCATTTTCAGAGTGGACGTAATCTCTTTTGTTTTCTGTATTTTCCATATTTTATCCCATTTGCCGGAAATCAGCTTCCGGCTTTCTCCTTTTCATCTCTCATTTCCCAGAGCTGCCTACCTTTAGGCTCCCCCTGCCCCGCCTTTTTCCCCTGTATGACGCCCCTGTGAACGCGCGCTGCCGGGCGCACAGAGACACGAGAGCCGCCCTCGAAAAAGGGCGGCTCTCCTGTTTCATTTCGCTACCTTCATATCTTCTCTGCGGCCGCCGGTATCCCTGTGTACGACCAGCGGAGCGCTTTCCTTATCCACCGCTTCCTTTGTGATGATGCACTGTTCAATTGTATCATCGGAAGGAATGCGGTACATCACGTCCATCAGCACGTCTTCCAGTATGGAACGTAAGCCTCTGGCGCCCGTTTTTCTCTCCATCGCTTTTTCAGCTATTTCTTCCACCGCGTCCGGCTCAAAGGTGAGCTTTACGCCGTCATAGGAAAACAGTTTCTGATACTGCTTGATCTGCGCGTTCTTAGGCTCCGTAAGAATGCATACCATGGCCTCCTTATCGAGTCCCTGAAGCGACACCATGACCGGGACACGGCCCACAAATTCGGGGATCAGTCCATATTTTACAAGGTCTGTCGGCGTCACCTGCGCCAGGAGCTCTCCCATTTCTCGGGTGCTCCTTTCCGCATTTTCCGCATTGAATCCGATGGTCTTTCTGTCCAGACGGCTTTCCACGATATGCTCCAGCCCGTCAAAAGCGCCGCCGCAGATGAACAGGATATTGGAGGTATCGATCTGAATCAGCTCCTGATGGGGATGCTTTCTCCCCCCCTGCGGAGGAACGCTTGCGATCGTCCCTTCAATGATCTTCAGGAGTGCCTGCTGAACACCTTCACCGGACACATCTCTGGTGATAGATACATTCTCGCTCTTTTTCGTGATCTTATCGATTTCGTCAATATAAACGATGCCGTACTGCGCCCGTTCCACATCATAGTCGGCAGCCTGGATCAGCTTCAGGAGGATGTTCTCCACATCCTCGCCCACATAGCCGGCCTCCGTCAGCGTCGTCGCATCCGCTATGGCAAAAGGCACATTGATGATCTTGGCGAGCGTCTGTGCCAGATAGGTCTTTCCTGAACCCGTGGGGCCGATCATGATGATATTGCTCTTCTGCAGCTCCACATCGTCGTCGTCCTTTCCGGCCGTCACTCTTTTATAATGATTATAAACAGCCACCGACAGAACCTTCTTCGCCTCATCCTGCCCGATCACATACTCATCCAGAAATTCCCTGATCTGGACAGGTTTGAGCAGATTGATCTCCATCGTCTCCTCTGCCGGCTCTTCCTCATATTCTTCGTCAATGATATCCGCACAGATTTCCACACATTCATCACAGATATATACGCCGTTGGGCCCTGCGATCAGCTTTCTGACCTGATCCTGCGTCTTGTTACAGAAAGAACACCTGATCTGGTCGTCCGAAATTCTACCTGCCATTTTCTCTTATCCCTCAATCATTTTTTCGTCCTGCGACGGACATGACGACAAAGGATGGCCCGCTTGCTGGGCATCCTTTGTCAGATCTTTTTCTTATTTTTCCGCAGGATTTTTATCCGCGGAATCTTTTCTTGAAGAAACGATGGAATCGATCAGGCCGTAGGCCTTCGCCTCTTGTGCGCTCTTCCAGTTGTCTCTCTCCGTATCCGCCATGACCACTTCAAAATCCTGTCCGCAGTTCTCGGCGAGGATCCTTGCCAGCTTCTCCTTGGTCTTCAGGATGTGCTTCGCCGTGATCTCAATCTCCGTCGCCTGACCCTGCGTGCCTCCAGAAGGCTGATGGATCATGATCTCCGCATTGGGAAGGGCGAGCCTCTTCCCCTTCGCTCCACCAGCCAGGAGGAATGCTCCCATGCTGGCCGCCATGCCGATGCAGATGGTGGATACGTCGCATTTTACATACTGCATGGTATCATAGATCGCCATGCCTGCAGTCACGGAACCGCCCGGACTGTTAATATAGAAATGAATATCCTTTTCCGGATCTTCCGCTTCCAGGAAAAGGAGCTGTGCCACCACGAGACTGGCGGTCGTATCGTTTACTTCCTCTCCCAGAAAAATGATCCTGTCCTTTAAAAGTCTTGAATAGATGTCGTAGGAACGTTCCCCACGGCTGGTCTGCTCAATGACATAAGGTACTAAACTCATAAAATACTGCCTCCATATTCATGCATTTTCGGTCTTCAAGACTGGTATAATAGTAACGCACAAATGCTTCTTTTTCAAGGAGGACGCTTTCGATTTCAGAAAAGTTTAATATACTGCCGGTTTTATTCCTGCGCAGCGGGCTCTTTTTCCACTTCCACAGCGTTGTCTCTCACGAAATCGGCAGCCTTGGAAACAGCCAGATCCTCCATGATCTGCTTCTTGCCGTTCTCGCCCATGATTTCCTTTACCTTGTCGGCTTCCATCTTGTATGCGTCAGCCATTCTGCTGATCTCTTTTTCGTAATCCTCTTCTGAAGCTTCAATGCCTTCCGCCGCCGCAACAGCCTCGAGCACCAGTCTGGACTGGATCCTCTTGAGCGCCTGAGGCTTAACGGATTCCATCATGGAATCCAGGGTCTGACCCGTGTACTGGCAGTACAGGTCCAGATTCATGCCCTGCATCTGCAGTCTCTGCGCGAAATCGTCAACCATCTGTCTCTGCTGGGTCTCGACCATGGCATCCGGAATATCCATCTGTGCGCCCTCGATGACGGCTTCAACCGCCGCATCCTCTTTCGCCCTCTTCGCGTCTTCTTCCTTCTTCTCACCGAGCTTCTTCTTAATGTCTTCCCTGTACTCCGCCAGCGTATCAAAATCGGAAACCTCGGAGGCAAACTCATCATCCAGCTCAGGAAGCTGCTTTTCCTTGACTTCCTTGATGCTCACCTTGAACAGGGCAGGCTTTCCGGCCAGCTCCTTAGAATGGTACTGCTCCGGGAAGGTCACATGTACTTCCACGTCCTCTCCCGCCTTCTTTCCGATGAGCTGCTCCTCAAAATTGTCGATGAAGGAATGGGAGCCGATCGTCAGGGAATAATTCTCTCCCTTTCCACCTTCAAACGCTTCGCCGTCCACAAAGCCTTCATAATCGATCACGGCCACATCTCCGTCTTCCACAGGTCTGTCCACCGTGACCATCCTGGAATTGTTCTCTCTCTGCTGGTTCAGATCCGCGTCTACTTCTTCGTCTGTAACCGTCACGTCCTGCTTAGGCACTTCCACACCCTTATAGGTTCCCAGCGTCACGGCAGGCTTCAGGGCCACTTCCGCGGTGAAAACGAAAGGCTTTCCGGTTTCCATCTGCGTCACGCTGATCTTGGGGGAGGATACGATGGTCTCCTCACAGTTCTCCAGCTCTTTCTCATATGCTTCCGGGATCAGTGCATTCGCCGCATCCTCATAGAAAAATCCCTTCCCGTACATCTGCTCGATGATCTTGCGCGGCACCTTCCCTTTACGGAAACCGGGGATCTGGATCTTTCCCTTATTCTTCTGATAAGCCTTTTCGACCGCTGCCTCAAACTCCTCGGCAGGCACCTCGATCGTGAGAACTGCCATGTTCTTTTCCTTTTTTTCCACCTGTAAACTCATTGTACTGCATCCTCCTTGTATTCCGCTTCCGGCCCACAGCCGCTCTTTCCTGGGTCATCCTCTTACAGGTCCCGTGGCCGGAGATTTCCCTGTTTTTACAGTCATTGTACGATTATAGCATAATAATCTGAAAAATACTAGCTTTTTTTACCCTTTTGTATTATAATGAAGAACAGTCCTGTACATCATCTGAAATACACTTTTTCTGAGACCGAAGGATTCCTGACGTAAAGAAAAGGACTTAGAGAGTATCTTTGCGCCTTCCGGAGTCTGTCCGAAAGGCTTTTTCTTATTTCCGGGGTCATGCGGGCATGATGGCAGGCCAAAAATATCAAAAAATGAGGAGAAACGATGATCATGAAAAAAGCATTATCCCTGATCGCCGCACTGGCTCTGTCAGTCTCCATGCTGGCTGGCTGTGCGGGAGGCGGCAGTGCGGAAACTGCCGCTGAAACCACGGTAACGGAAAGCGTGGCTTCTGAGAGCACAGCGGTTTCCTCCGCTTCCGCAGAAGAAACCGCAGCGGAGGAAACTGCTTCTGCAGAAGAAACTGCAACAGAGACTGCTTCCACGGAAACGGCTCAGACGGAAACGGCTGTTCCTTCCGGCGAAGAGACCGCCGTCAATGTCATGGCTCTGAAAGGGCCTACGGCAATGGGCATGGTAGAGCTGATGAACAGCGCGGAGTCCGGCCCGGTAAACGGCAATTCCTATACGTTCACCATCGCCGCTTCGGCAGACGAGGTCACGCCCAAGCTGGTGCAGGGCGATGCGGATATCGCCGCAGTTCCCGCCAATCTGGCTTCCGTCCTCTATAATAATACGGAAGGCCAGGTGCAGGTCCTTGCGATCAACACCCTGGGCGTTCTGTATATCGTGGAAAACGGCGACACCATCCATTCCGTCTCCGATCTGGCAGGAAAGACCATCTATGCCAGCGGCAAGGGCTCCACGCCGGAGTACGCCCTGAATTATATCCTTTCCGGAAACGGACTTGACCCGGAAACAGATGTGACCATCGAATGGAAATCCGAACATTCGGAATGCGTGGCGGCTCTTGCCTCTGATGAAGACGGGATCGCCATGCTGCCCCAGCCTTTTGTGACCACGGCACAAGCACAGAATGAGAACCTGCGCATCGCCCTGGATCTGACGGAAGAATGGGACGCTCTTCAGGCCGATTCGGAAACGCCCAGCGCCCTGCTTACCGGCGTCGTCGTAGTCCGCACCGCATTTGCCGAAGAACATCCGGATGCCGTGAACGCCTTCCTGGATTCCTATAAAGAATCCGTGGATTATGTCAACGCCAACGTCGCCGACGCGGCCGCTCTCATTGAAAAATACGATATCGTCACCGCAGCGGTGGCCCAAAAGGCGATCCCTTACTGCAATATCGTATTTATCGAGGGAAGCGAAATGCAGGAAAAGCTTTCCGGCTATCTGAACGTACTCTATGAGCAGAATCCCGCCTCTGTGGGCGGCGCGCTTCCCGCAGATGATTTCTACTATATCAGATAGAAAGAAGAAACCATGAAAAGAAAAAAAAGCACAGCCCCCGGTTTCCAAAAAGAAAACAGCCGCAGCCGCCTCCGCCCCTGGGCGGTGGCCGTCTGGCTTGCGGCATGGGAGCTTCTCAGCCTTTACATCGGACAGGAGATACTTCTGGTATCTCCTTTTTCCGTACTCGTCCGTCTGGCACAGCTTGTGACAGGCAGCGGCAGCGCGGCGGCAGCGGCGGATTTCTGGGGAGCCGTCGCGTTTTCCTTTGTCCGCATCATCGGCGGTTTTCTGTCCGCCTCCGCTGCCGGCGTCCTGCTTGCCTGCCTGGCGGGCGTTTTCCGCCCGGTACGGGATCTTCTCGCGCCGGCCATGGCCGCGATCAAAGCCGTGCCTGTTGCCTCATTCATCATCCTGGTACTGATCTGGGTGCCCTCCAGGAACCTGTCCGTTGTGATCTCCTTCCTCATGGTACTCCCCATCGTCTATACCAATGTACTGAACGGGATACGCTCCATGGACGGTCAGCTTCTGGAAATGGCGCAGGTCTTTCAAGTCCCTCTTTCACGCCGCATCCGCTATATCTACCTTTCCCAGCTTCTGCCTTTCTTGCGCACCGCCTTTTCCCTTTCCCTGGGTCTGTGCTGGAAAGCGGGGATCGCCGCGGAGGTCATCGGCATACCGGACGGTTCCATCGGGGAACGTCTTTATGAATCCAAGGTCTATCTTCAGACCCCCGATCTTTTCGCCTGGACACTCGTCATCGTGGCGCTGAGCATAGGCTTTGAGAAATGCTTCCTCTATGCCGTAGACCGGATCGTCATCCGATTGGAACAGAGCTGAAAAAGGAGAATGCCATGTCAGATTCCATACGCATCGAACATTTATATAAAAGCTATCATGAAAAAAAAGTGCTGAATGACCTCTCCCTCACCATTTCCATCGGGCAGATCACCGCCGTCATGGCTCCGTCCGGCGCAGGCAAGACCACCCTTCTGCGCATCCTGATGGGTCTGGAGACCGCCGATTCCGGCCGTATCGAAGGGCTTTCCGGGCTGCGCCTGTCAGCCGTGTTCCAGGAGGACCGGCTCTGTGACAATTTAAGCCCGGTCTCCAACATCCGGCTGGTCACGGGTTCCTCGGTATCCAGGGACGAGATCCTCTGTGCCCTCACACAGACCGGTCTGTCCGACTGCATCTGTCAGCCCGCCAGGGAGCTGTCCGGCGGCCAGCGCCGCAGAGTTGCGCTGCTTCGCGCGCTCCTGGCCGGATGGGATCTGCTTCTTCTGGATGAGCCGTTTAAAGGGCTGGATACTGAAACCAGAAAACAGATCATGGACTATGTTCTCCTCCAGTTCCGGAAAATACCAGGCAGGACCGCGCTTCTGGTCACCCATGACGAGGCGGAGGCTTCCTACCTGGCGCAGAATACGTTCACGCTTCCCACTCCTTCACCTTTCTGATATAATAGATCAGAACCGGAAGAGGAAAGGAGTATCATTACATGTATCAGATTTCCAATTTTACCGATAACGACGACATTCAGACGCTCGCCTCACTGGGCGCGTTCACCGTGGTGGAATACAAACGCGACCTGAGCGTCTCTCCGTCAAACGCCCAGACCGCTTATTTCTGTAATGCCATGAACGTGCGCAAACGTCAGGTCATCTGCGATCTGTCCAAATCTCACGTCACTGTCCAGGCGGGGGCCATGCAGTGGATGCTGGGAAACGTGAACGCCACGACAGGGGTCCGTGGAGTGGGAGATCTGTTCGGCAAAGCCGTGCGCGGCAAAGTGACCGGTGAGTCTGCCATCAAGCCGGAATATACCGGGGACGGCATCCTCGTGCTGGAACCCACTTACCGCCATATTATCCTGCTCGACCTGAACGACTGGAACGGGAGCATTGTCTTGGATGACGGGCTGTTCCTCGCCTGCGAATCCTCCCTGAAACAGAAAGCCGTCATGCGTTCCAACCTCTCCTCCGCCGTTGCGGGCGGCGAAGGTCTGTTTAATCTGGGCATTACCGGGAGCGGCATTCTCTGTCTGGAATCTTTCTCTCCCCGCGAAGAGCTGATCGAGATCACCCTTCAGAACGATGTTCTCAAGGTGGACGGCAATATGGCGGTCGCCTGGAGCGGTACGCTGGAGTTCACCGTGGAACGTTCTGGGAAATCCCTCATCGGCTCCGCCGCCTCCGGAGAAGGGCTGGTCAATGTGTACCGCGGGACCGGAAAAGTCCTGCTTGCTCCCGTATCACGCGGCGTCCATTGAACCAAAACAGACTGTCACGAAAAACGGGCGTGCCGCATGGGGAGCTTTCCCCGTGCGGCACGCCCGTTTGCTTGCCATTCTTTATTTCTATATCCCTGATGCCTGCGCCGGTCCCGCCGTCTTCTGTCCCGGCTCTGCTGTCTCCTGCAGGGGTTCTTCCTTCACCATAAAACGTACCATGTTCTCATTTACCCGTTTTATCAGTTCTTCTCCCGCCCTGCGTTCTTCATCCGTGAAGCCCGCGAAACAGATATCCTTCATTTCTTTCTGCATCTGCCGGAAATCCTCGCAGATATCCTTCGCCTCAGGAGCAAGGAGGATCCGGTTCTTCTCCTTCTTCTCCTCCTCACGGCTTTTATCCATTTTCTTCTTTCCGGCTTTTTTCCCGGAAGCTTTTTCCTTTTTTGCCTTTCCTTTCTTTTCCTGCGCGCCTTCTGTGGCCATCTCTCCGGTTTTCCCGCTTTTTCCAGCCACCTCACCCCGGCTCTTATCCTCCGTCATCGTTACCAGTTTTTTGTGTTCCAGCTTCTGAAGGGCCACAAACAGTCGGGAAAGCGGCAGATCTGCCACCTCCGCCAGCCTGCGCATGCTTTCAAATTCTCCGCACTGATACAGCGCGCAGAGGGTTTTCGCTTCATCGGGCGTCAGGCGGTTTTTTTTCGCGGCCAAGTCGATCTGATAATCCAGAAGCTGACGGAAACGGTACTGGTCCATGACGGCGCCGTCCCCTTCCACCTGCTCCCGGCGGATACGCCGGCGCTCCTCCCCCAGCTTTCTTCCGCCCGGGAGCGGGGCGGGCGGTACGGCGCCGTCCTTTGCCGCAGCCCATAAAAAGCTGTAGACCTGCAGGCGGATATCCGCGTAATCCTCATGGTCGTATACATCCTTATAAAATTCGTTATAATAATCGAAAATATTGATCTTCATGCGCATGGTATTGCTGATGCTCAGGCCCTGGTTCACCAGGCTTCCCCTGCGCTTCACATAATAATAAATAGGCACCTGAAGAGCATAAAAGGTGGATGCATGACGGATATACTCCAGATTGAACAGGAAATCCTCACACCAGCTCAGCGAAACATCCATACGGATCTGATTTGCCTCGATGATCTCCCGTTTAAAAAGCTTGTTCCAGAGCACCCCGTAATAGAAATCCGCGGGATTCTCGATCATACAAGCCGCGAATTCCTGCCGTGTCAGGACCCGATTTTCTTCAATGTCTCCCTTACGGGCAAGCCGCTCTCCCGATACCCGGTAAAAATCAGAAATGACCATTTCACAGTCATACTTTTCCATCGCCTGCACCAGCAGTCTCGTCGCCTCCGGCACGATCCAGTCGTCACTGTCTAAAAACTGGATATAAACGCCCTCTGCCAGATCCAGCGCTTTGTTCCTCGTGTCGGATACTCCCGTATTTTCTTTATGTACGACGCGCACCCTCGCGTCCTTTTTCGCATAGGCGTCACAAATCGCTCCTGAACCGTCCGTGCTTCCGTCGTCCATCAGGATCAGTTCAAAATGCGGATAATCCTGTACCAGAATGCTGTCCACACAGCGCTTCAGGTATTCTTCTGCATTATATACGGGTACAATGATACTGACCAACTGTTCCAATCTGCTCCGCTCCTTTCCCTGATTTTTTTACTGACGGTAAAATTGTAGCACGTTTGGGCCGCATCAACAAGACCGGGCGGCAAATGAAAAAATTACCATAAAAAGAATGGATAAAGCACGGGAATCCGTAAATAATAACATCAAGATAAGCGACGGAAACAAAACAGACAGCCGATACGCAGGTCCTTCTCCCCCACAGGATAAGCGGACGGCAGAACGTTTGGAGCCGCCCGCTTATCTGATAAACAAGGCGGCGGCACTGCCGCCGCAGAGAAAAAGGAAACACAATCTACGGAGGTGAATCAAGATGGCAAGTTCTAACAGATCTAATAGAGTTGAAGTACCTGAAGCGAAGGCTGCTATGGACCGTTTCAAGACTGAGGTGGCTTCCGAGCTGGGTGTAAACCTGAAGGAAGGCTATAACGGCGATCTGACTTCCAGAGAAGCCGGTTCCATCGGAGGCGAGATGGTCCGCAGGATGATCAAGAAGCAGGAAGAGCAGATGAAATAACCTGTTCTGTAACAAAAGGCCCGGCAGCTACTGGCTGCCGGGCCTTTTCCCTTGTTTCTTCTCAAGCTCATTTCTCAGGTACATGATCACATCTTTTCTGGTCACGATCCCGATGAAGATCCTCTCGTCGTCCACCACCGGAACGAAATTCTGGCGCATGACCCGCTCCAGAAGGCCCTCCATGTCCACATTGGCATGCACCGCCTTATTGTCCCGCCTGCGCACGAGCTGCATGACCGAAATATTTTCCATCTCGTGGATGTCCGGAAAATTTTCTTTTTTCAGTTTCCAGAGCACATCCCCCTCCGTAATGGTCCCTATGTATCTGCCGTCCGAAGCCAAAAGCGGAACGGCCGTATAACCGTGATATTCCATTTTTTCAAGGACCTGACGCAGAGAATCGTTTTCCTCTACATACGCCACCTCGCTTTTGGGCGTCAGAAAAAACAAAAGATTCATCCATTCTACCCCTTTTTCTTATTTTGATGATCCGGCAGCACTTTTAACGCTCATAAACGACTGACCCCGCGACGCGGTCCGCTTCCTCTTTTCCCGCGAGATATTCCACGACCGCCAGGGCAAAGGGAATGGAACAGCCCATCCCGCGGCCCGTGATCACGTTTCCATCCGTTTCTGCGGCTCCATGCGTTATCCGCGCGCCGTCAAGCTGATCCTCAAAGGAAGGATAGGAGGTTGCACGCCTTCCCTTGAGATATCCTCTGTGTCCGAAAATGCTGGGAGCCGCGCAGATCGCCGCGACCGGCCGGCCGGCTTCATAGAACGCATCCAACTGCTCCATCAGCGTGCCGCAGCTCTCCAGCCCCTGCGTCCCTTTCTTCCCGCCGGGAAGCACCAGCATGTCCAGGCCGGAAAAATCCGTCTCCGAAAGCCCTCTGTCCATCTTCACCGTGATGCCATGGGAGCCCTTCACTTCCGCCTCATTCTCCACAGAGATCATATCAACTTCTATTCCCGCCCTTCTGGCGAGATCCACTACAGTCAGGGCTTCGATCTCCTCATACCCTTCCGCGAAAAAAACACCGATCCTGCTCATCTATACATCCTCTTTTCTTTTTGGGTGCGGCGCCTGAGCGCATGCGCGGCACGTATATGCCTGCGCGCCCCTTCTTACGCCGTCTTATCTATTATAGCAGAATGCACGCCGGTATCCAATGAATAAAACCGTAGTTTTTTATTAAAAAAATATGAATGACAGCCGGCCGGGCCAGCGTTATAATGATCACAGACAGGTCATATAACGCCTGGCGGCTGAGCCGAAAAGAACATGCAGCACAAAAAGCAGCGGAATGAGAGGCAGATATGGAAATCGAACGAAAATTCACGGTAAAAAAGCTCCCCGAAAACCTGGAACAGTACCCGAGCCGGCTGATCGAACAGGGTTATCTGTGCACGGAGCCCGTGGTCCGGGTTCGCAGGGACGGGGAAGAATACTATCTCACTTATAAAGGAAAAGGCCTCCTGGCCAGAGAGGAATACAATCTTCCTCTGACCGAAGAAGCCTATCGTCATCTGATCCAGAAAGCAGACGGACGCATCATCACCAAGCGGCGCTATATGCTCCCCTGCGGACCATATACCATCGAACTGGATGTCTTTCTCGAAAGTCTCGCCCCTCTCGTCATCGCGGAGGTGGAATTTCCCAACCTGCAGGAGGCTGAAGCCTTCCTTCCCCCTGACTGGTTTCAGGAAGACGTGACCATGGATCCTGCCTATCACAATTCCACCCTCAGTCACCTTGGTGACTGAGGGGCCTTAGCTGCCTTGGCGGCTGAGGGTGCTTAGCCGCTGATCTGCAGAAGCTTCGCCTTCAGCTCGTTTTCCATGCGGCTCATTTCCGCTTCGGCTTCCTGGCGCTTCTGCCTGCCCTCCTGCTGGATGCGCATCACTTCGTCCAGGGTGGAGATCAGGGATTCATTGGTGTTTTTCAGCGTCTCCAGATCCACGATGCCCCGCTCCGATTCCTTTGCCGTCTCCACAGTGGCAGTCTTCAGGGTAGCGGCATTCTTCTTCAAAAGTTCATTGGTCATATCCGTTACCTGACGCTGGGCAGCCGCGGCCTGGTTGGAATGCTCCACGCCGAGCGCCAGCACCATCTGGCTCTTCCACAGCGGGATCGTATTCACCAGCGTGGACTGGATCTTCTCCACCATGAGCGTGTCATTGTTCTGTACCAGACGGATCTGCGGAGCCGTCTGGATGGAGATCATCCGGGTCAGTTCCAGATCGTGCAGCTTCTTCTCAAACCGGTTGCACATGGCGTCCAGGTCCCTGGCTTCCTGTGCGTCCTCTGGGAGTCCGCTCTGCTGCGCCTTTTCGGCAGCCATCTTCAGCTCCCCCTCCCGCACTTCCTTCAGCTTTTTCTTTCCCGCAAGGATGTACATGGAAAGTTCCTTGAAATAGGTCTTGTTCAGCTCATACATCTTGTCCAGCATGGCGGAATCCTTCATGAGCTGGACCTGGTGGCCTTCCAGCACCTGGCAGATCCGGTTCACGTTCGCCTCTGCCTTGGCATATTTTGCCTTCATCGCCGTGATCTTATTGGCTCCTCTTTTAAAAAAACCAAGGAGGCCACGCTCTTCTTCCGCATCAAAGCTTTTCAGCTCCGTCACGACGCTGCCGAGCAGATCCCCAACCTCTCCCAGATCCTGCGTTTTTACATTTTCCAGCGCTTTTTCAGAGAAATCTGCCATCTTTTTCTGCGCGCCTGCGCCGTACTGCAGGATCATGTTGGAATTTTTCAGATCGATCTGCCCGGAAAATTCGTCCACCATCCTTCTTTCTTCCTCGCTCAGAATGCTGTCATCCAGCTCCGGTTCAGCAGGCTCCTGCGGTTGGGGAACCGCCATGACCTCTTCTTCCGCCGGATTCAGAGTCAGGGTAGGCGTTGTGGAAAAATCCTTGAATGCATCGCTCATGCTTTTTCTCCTTATTATCCTTTCTTTTCTTCCGCTTTGAGTTTCTGTTCTGTCAGTCCCTCCTGGGCGAGCATGGTCTGCAGGACGGAGATGTCCGTCGCCACATCCCACGCCGTATCTTCAAACAGGCTGTCCAGGAGCTTTTCAAAAGCCAGGTTCAGTGTATCCAGAGTCTTCTCGATCTCCTGCTTACCGTTCAGGATATTTTCTCCCTGCACGGGCTGCCCATCCAGCTCTTCATAGGCGTCCAGAAGCTTCACCGTGGTGGGCAGGTAATAATCCATGAAACGCCGCAGATCGTCCGCGCAGTCCGGATATTCCTTCACCCGTTCAAAAATGCGCTCCACGATCGTCTGCATATGAGAGATCTTATTGGAAATCTCTTCTCCCGGAATCGCATCGTTGCTGCGCTCGATCTTCTCGATGTAGGCTTTTCCGGCCTCCATCATCTTCCTCACTTCCTCGGACAGCCCCCTGCCCTCTTCCTCTTCTCTTCTTGCGCGTTCCTCTTCTTCCTTCCGGCGCAGTTCAAACTGGCGTTCGCTTTCCATATACTGTCGGTATGCCTCGTCGCTGACGATGAGGCAGGTTTCCTGTCTGTCCAGATGTCCCTGCCTGAACCAACGGGAGGCGATCATTTTCTGCAGGTCGTTCTTCACGTAACGCGGGGATTTTCCAACCTGCGCGGCCAGCTCATCGATATTGCAGTAGACTCTGTCTCTAAGCGTTTCCACATATCGGCGGAACCGTTTCGTTCTTCCCAGGAGCCCTTTTCCGATCCAGGTCACAGCCACCGAACCCGCCAGAATGACTGCGAGGATTCCCGTCATCACCGCAAGAGCGTTCCCTGCCATACCGGCAAGATAAAAGATCAGAAAGATCAGCAGCGCGATCAGACAGCCGCCCGCAACGGTGCAGCCAACGGCAAGCAGCGCAACAGCGCCTGCCTGCACTCCAAATGTCCTCGCAAACAGCGGGGTCTGATCCCGGAACCTTCCGGGCCCTCCTGCCGTCCGGACCTGAGATGGTCTCACCATGCCCTGAGGCGGCCTTCCCACGCCCTGCTCCGGCGCGGCCTTTCTGCCCGTAACGTTTCCCATGCCTTTTTTCAGGCTCTCACTCAGATTTTCAAGGCCGTCCGCCACCGTCCGGCGGACATTTTCATCCAGCCGCCTGAAATCTCCCGAATTCACCGCATCGTCCACCATCCTGCGGATATCGTTTCCAAGCGCGCTCCAATCGTTATAATCCATTTTTTGCCAAACCCTTTTTGTTTCTTTTCATCCCCTGAGCCCTTTTTATAAGGAACCGGCAGGCACTACGGAGAGCGGAAGTTCTGCTCCTGCAGCGTCAGGACAGCTTCCAGATATCTTCGTTGTATTCCCGGATCGTGCGGTCGGAAGAAAAATATCCTGCCTTTGCGATATTGGTCAGCATCATCCTCTTCCATTTTTCCCTGTCTCTATAATCCTCCAGCATACGATCCTTCACCGCAATGTACTCTTCCAGATCCAGAAGCGTCATGAACCAGTCCTTGTTCAGAAGCTCTTTATAAAGACGCTCCAGATTTTCCCTGTGTCCGACTTTAAGCGCTTCCTCTCCGACGATGAAGTCCACCGCCTCTTTGATGACGGGGCTCTTTTCATAATAATCCCTGGAGACATAATCCGCCTTCTCATAATGAGCGATGACCGTCTCCGCGTCTTTGCCGAAGATATAGATATTTTCGTCTCCCACCAGCTCGTGGATCTCCACATTCGCTCCATCCGCCGTTCCCAGCGTGACGGCGCCGTTCAGCATGAACTTCATATTGCCCGTCCCTGACGCCTCCTTGGAAGCAAGGGAAATCTGTTCAGAAATATCGCAGGCGGGGATCAGCTTCTCCGCATAGCTCACGTTATAGTTTTCCACCATCACGACCTTCATGTAAGGGCTCACCAGCGGATCCTGGTTGACGATCTTCTCAAGGACCAGGAGCAGATGGATGATATCCTGGGCGATCACATAGGCAGGAGCCGCCTTTGCGCCGAAAATACAGGTGATCGGAGTGGACGGCTTCTTGCCGGAACGGATCTCCAGATACTTGTGGATGATGTACAGAGCGTTCATCTGCTGACGCTTATATTCATGCATCCGCTTGGCCTGAATATCGAAAATAGATTCCGGATCGATGGCAATGCCCTCTTTTTCCTGAATATAGGCCGCCAGCTTTTTCTTGTTCTCTTTCTTGATATTCTCAAGCTTTTCCAGAAATTCCGCGTCATCCCGATATACCAGAAGCTTCTCCAGTTCATCCGCGTTTTTATGGAAGCCGTCCCCGATCGCTTCCGTGATCAGAGTTGCCAGCGGACGGTTGCAGGAAAGCAGCCATCTGCGGAAGGTAATCCCATTTGTTTTATTATTGAATTTTTCAGGATAGATCTCATAAAACGGATGCAGCTCCGTTTCCTTGAGGATCTGCGTGTGGATCGCAGCCACACCGTTTACGGAGAAACCATAATGGATATCAATATGCGCCATATGTACGCGCTCATCCTCATCAATGATGTACACCGCAGGATCGCTGAATTTCTCCTTCACCCTTCTGTCCAGCTCCCGGATGATGGGTACAAGCTGCGGCACCGCCTTTTCCAGATAGGAAAGCGGCCATTTTTCCAGCGCTTCCGCCAGGATGGTATGATTGGTGTAGGCACAGGTACGGCTCACCACATCGATCGCTTCGTCCATCGTAAACGCCTTATCCTCCACCAGGATGCGGATCAGCTCCGGGATGATCATGGACGGATGGGTATCGTTGATCTGGATCACGGCGTGCTCGTCAAAATGACGCAGGTCATAATGCTTTTCCTTCATTTCCTTTAAAATGAGCTGCGCCGCGTTGCTCACCATAAAATACTGCTGATAAATGCGCAGCAGATTTCCGGCCTCGTCAGAGTCGTCCGGATAGAGGAATAGCGTCAGGTTCTTATCTACCGCCGTCTTGTCGAAGGTGATCCCTTTCTCCACCAGTCCCTCGTCCACCGACTCCAGATCAAACAGCCGCAGCTTGTTCACGCCGCCTTCATATCCGATCACATCGATATCGTACAGCCTGGAGGTCACCTTACGGTCCCCGAAAAAGACCTCGAAGCTGGTGTCCGTTTTTGTCAGCCAGGATTCCGGCTCTATCCAGGTGTCCTTCTCCGCAGTCTGGAGTCCGTCCACAAATTTCTGGCGGAACAGGCCGAAATGGTAATTCAGCCCGATCCCCTCTCCGGGAAGGCCGAGCGTGGCGATGGAATCCATGAAACAGGCCGCCAGCCTTCCCAGGCCCCCGTTTCCTAAAGACGGCTCCGGTTCCGCGTCCTCGACCCTTGCCATATCCTTCCCATGCGCCTTCAGGATAGAATCCACCTTGTCATAAATGCCAAGATTGATCAGGTTATTGGAAAGGAGTTTTCCGATCAGGAATTCTGCTGAAATATAATAGACCTTTTTCTTCCCGTCGATGGGGATCGTCGCTTCCATCATCCCCTTCACAAGATTCAGGATCACGTAATAGATCTCCTTATCAGTACATTCCTCCAGGCTCTTTCCAAAAGCATTTTCAGCCAGGCTGATCATTTCCTGTTCCATCCTCACCTCCAGGATCTCTCTCTGGAGTGTGTCCATAACCGCCATTTCTTCCTCCATTTCTGCCGTGTCGGCATTTATGTCAAAAATAATTCCGTCAAACCGTTCCGGATTCAGCATATTACATCCAGATACTGCATTCTTACGATCTGATAATCCAGCATAATACGCTTTCCGGTACTCCCCGCCAGCAGTCTTCCCATCTCTTCCATCGCTTTCTGGGAACTCCGGTAAAAATCCTGCTTCACTGTATTCATCTGCATGCCGGCATAGCCCATCAGAGTGATGCCGTCAAAACCGCACACCGGCCTGAAAATATCCATTTCCTGCAACGCGCGCATAGCGCCGATCGCCATCAGATCCGACGCGCAGACAATGACATCATGATCGGATGCATACTGGAACGTCAGCTCCCGGGCCTTTTTTTCGCTGAAATCTCCTCTTCTGACCAGAAGAGGCATCTTTTCTTCCCTTGCAAATCTCTGCATCCCAGCCAGTCTTTCCTGCGTCACATAGCCGTCCGGCCTTCCAGCCAGATACAGGACACTTTTCCCGCCGTTCTCCAGCACGGTCTTCCTTGCGACCTCATACTGCGCCTGCTCCTGATCGATCTGGATGGACGAAGTCGTTTCGTTCACGATCGGCACATCCACAACGACTATTTTAAAGTATTTCTCCTCTATCAGTTCATGCAGGACCTCATCCTCCCTGCCCATGCCGTAAATGATGATGCCCTCAATGCCCTGAGATTGAAAATAATCCGCTATCTCCTGTGCCTTCCAGTTGCGGATCATGGAAAAAAATACCGTTATCACATCCAGCTTTTTTTCCACCGCCCCGTTAATCGCTCCGGACAGATACTGCATATCAATTTCATCCACTGCCTGTGTCTTTGTATTCAGATTGATCAGAAGAGCCACTCTTCCGGCCTTCTTGGAGGACAGCGCAGAAGCGATAGGGTTCGGCGTAAAATTCAGTTCCTTCGCCGCCTCATTCACTTTCACCCGTGTTTCTTCACTGACATTCGGATAACCGTTGAGCGCCTTGGATACCGTAGAGATCGCCACCCCCGCTCTCCGGGCAACATCCTTTATGGACGACATCTTTTTCCTCCCATTATTTCTTTCCCGTCCGTCCGCTGCATTTTCTGTAAACGGAAAGCTTGTGGAAAGCACGCTGGAAAACGTTTTCCCACAACGCCAGCATACTATCATCGCCTTCTTTTGTCAAGGAGCGTTTCCCTGTAAAAAGAAAAACCTAAGCAGGAACAGCAGGAAAGAACCTGCTCAGAAAAAAACCGCCGCAAAATCCACCATTTTGCGACGGTAAACACAGCTTTCAGGCGGATGATAAAATCATCAGGATGACAATGTCATCCGGGTCTCCGGCCCGCTTTGCCGGGCCAGTCTCCTGATCGCTTTCCCTTTTCATTTTCCATCAGAATTTATACTCTGGTTTCCTTTGCGGCATTCAGCGCTTCCTGGATTTCCTTCTTTGCCTCAGGATCCTGTTCCATTGCGAGCTGATGTCTTACTCTCGTCTTCATGTAATCGGTATCGATCACCAGAGCGGCACGGCAGGCAGCAATCCTCACCTTTACATCGGGATGATCCAGATAATGAGTAATCTTATTGGAAGAATCCTCATCTCCGATTCCGCCCAAAGCGGTCAGTGCGTCTACCAGCACTTCCGTATCCGCTTTATCCATCAGTTTAATGATAGGGCCCGATTTCTTCTTTTCCGCATATTTCGCGATCTTCGCTTCTTCTCTTTGATCTTTCATAATCCTGCCTCCTGATAATGTAATAATATATATTAGGAAACCGCCCGCCCCTCTGGCATACCCGGGATTTCTGTCATAATAGCCGGTGCTTTTCCATTGATGTTTCTATTGTAGTCCCAAATTGTGAATATTCTGTGTCCTTTGGATAAAAAGATTATAACATTTGTCCTTATCCAGGCATATCTGCTCAAATCCTGTCTTATAAGCAGACGCTAATTTCGCTGAAATGCAAAAAGATTTTTTCATGAAGCAAAGATATTAAGTCATTTTTGATTGAAAAGAAAAGCGCTGTATACCCACAAAGCCACATAGAAAAAGGCTGCGGAATATCCGGCTACCCGGACATCCGCAGTCCTTACTCCCTGGCCCTGACACCGTTCATTCAAACGGCAGGTCTTTTTTATTTTCTTACCAGATGACGCGGAACACCGTTTACGAACAGAGGCTGAAGCTCACCCATGATGAGCGGTCTCGCATATTTGATATATTCCTCGTTCACATTGCAGCCATCCTCTGTGATCCACTCTGCGGGAACCGGCCTTTCCACGTTTGCGATCGCATGGATATCGTATGCGCTGGTACCGCACTGATAAGGATCATCCCCATTACGGTTCAGCGTGATCATCATTCCTGTCTTACCTTCTTCCGCAGCTTTCACCGCATCATATCCTACCTGGAACGCTTCGTTGATATCGGTCAGGGAAGCCAGATGCGTAGCAGCACGCTGCAGGGTGGAAAACTCTACCGCACGGGTCTTCAGGCCGGTCTCAGCCGCAACCTTATTGGCAAGGGTAGCTGCACAGCCGGAAAGCTGCTTGTGGCCAAAGGCATCCACGAAGTCGGAAGCATTGCCAAGCTCGCATACGAAACGGCCGTCCGCCAGGGTAACACCCTCGGATACCGCGATCACAACAGAAGACTTGGTTGCTGCAAGATATTTTACCTTCTCCATGAACTTGTCCATATCAAAGGTCACCTCAGGCAGATAGATCGCATCCGGTCCGGAGCAGTCATCGCCGCGGCTCAGAGCTGCCGCTGCAGTCAGCCATCCCGCATGACGTCCCATGATCTCCACAATGCAGACGGTGGGCTTCTCCACGCCGAAGGACTCATTATCGCGGATGATCTCCTTCATGCTGGTTGCGATATATTTTGCCGCGGAACCATAGCCGGGGCAGTGGTCAGTTACCGGCAGATCATTATCAATAGTCTTGGGAACACCCATGAAACGCTGAGGCTTGTTGTGCGCCGCCGCATAATCGGACAGCATCTTCACCGTATCCATGGAATCGTTTCCGCCCGCATAAAACAGGCACTCAATGTCATGCTTTTCCATGATCTCAAAGACCTTCTCATAGACATCCTCATGACCTTCGATCTTGGGCATCTTGAAACGGCAGGAGCCGAGGAATGCGGAAGGGGTTCTCTTCAGAAGCTCGATTCCAGTCTCATCATCCAGATACTCGCCGAGGTCGATCAGATTGTCCTGCAGGAAGCCCTGAATACCGTGTACCATACCATAGATCTTCTTTACGCCAAGCTTCTTGGCCGCCGCATACACGCCGGCAACGGAAGAGTTGATGACAGCGGTCGGTCCGCCGGACTGTCCAACTACAATGTTTCCTTTCATTTTGACATCTCCTTTTTCTTTGTTTGAAGTTTGAATGTCTCTGCCATGCTCTCAGACAAAGGCAGTTTATCCGGAAAAACGGGCTTTTTCCGAAATCGTTAAAATTATAGCAGATTCATTTCTCCATTACAAGAGGTTTGTCGCAGCACAAACCGGTTCCGCCTTCGACCATTACTGTTTTCTTTTGTCCAAAACCGCCTGAAGCTCTGCTTCTGACATCCCGAGAAGCCTGGCCAGCTCGTCCGCGTCTCCGGTTTTCTGATATAACCAGACTGCCATGCGGTCCCTCTGTTCCAGGAGCTGGCTGATCCGGTCCGACAGATTCCTGTTTTCCCCTGCGAGACTCCGGTTCTTCCTTGCGAGACTCCGGTTCTTCCCTGCGAGACTCCGGTTCGCGTCTTCCAGACTCTGATTCGCGTTCTCCAGGCTCTGATTCGCGTTCTCCAGGTCCTGATTCGCGTTCTCCAGGCCCTGATTCGCGTTCTCCAGACTCTGATTCGCGTTTGCCAGACTCTGATTCACGTTCTCCAGACTCTGATTCGCGTTTGCCAGGCTCTGATTCGCGTTCTCCAGGCTGCGGGCCTGTTCGGAAAGCTTTTTTACATTTTCCTTGAGTTCCTCCATCATGCAAAAATATTCGTCGCGGTCCATTTCCGCAAGCACTCTGCTAAACATACTGATCAATTCCTCCGGTTTTTCTCGAAAGCCCGCAATGTCTTTGTAGTATTCCGAAAATTCAGGAAATGCCGTGATGATGCGGGCGATGTCTGCGGGATCGTCGGAGCTTAGGAACATGAGCCATGCTTCCAGCTCCTCTTTCATGTCATGCGCGATATTATGAAAAATATCCAGTGAGATAAAAATATATTCCTGCAAAAGATTCAGGGAAAGCCCCGTGTCAAAGACCTGAGAAGCGCGGTGTACATAATGGTCGGAATAACGGCTGAATTCTCCGCTGCTTTTTTCCAAGATCACGATCGTATAAACTTTGGAAAGCTGATGATAAGAAAAGGGGATTTTCTGCGCGGCCGCCCTGCGTCTTGCACGGGAATACTGGCGCACCACCAGTTCGGAAGAGTAACAGGCCGCCCGTGGGCCAGGAAATGCATACGGTGCTTTCTGTATCTCCACGTTGCAGAGTGCGCCGGAAGATAACTCCACCAGAATATCCATCACGACCAGCGACATGCCCTCATGGAACCGGATGGATTCCGGCGGGAGGACCTGGCGTATCTTCACATTCTCCTTCATGATCGCGGACAGCATCTTCTCCAGGCGTTCCGGATGGAGCTCTGGATTGAAGACGAATTTGAAAAATGGGTCATAGGTGATCTTCACGCCTCTCTGTCCTGTACAGAAATCCAGGAATTCCTCCTGAAGGCGCGGCGGGAACTCCAAAAACTGGCTGTAGGCGCCCGGGACTTCCTGCAGGCGGGAAAGAAGTTTTTTCACTTCAGCCTCCCTCTGTTTTCCATCAGGATCATCCTCTCCTCTCCCTTTCCGGAAGTCCGGTTGTTCCTCTGCAACGCAGTACTCCGGGGACGACGGATTCCATAAACCTCCCAAAACCGGATAATCATAAAACAATACTGCAACGCCTCCTTTTGCCAGGATAAACCATACCTCGGACAAAAGAAACTGCTCAGGACATGATTTTCCCCGTTTAAACAATGATTTTAAGATGCAGGAAAATAAAAAAGAAAATTAAGAAATTAAGAGATGCGGATCAGAAGGTTTCCTTCACCCGTCTGACGCAGAAAGCAATATGACCCAAATTGGAAACGGCACAGAACCTGCTCCCGAATCCCTTGCTGTGAGAAAAGGATAGCACAGCCTGAAGAAGAAAGCAATCCTTTTTCTGCAATTTTTTACTGCAGGTCTTTTTCCTGCATGATCCTGCTAAACAGCTTGTTTCCCTGCTTCGCCACCTGGCCGACACAGAGTGCTGCGGCAACGGTCCCTTCCCGCACGCCATGCAGACCGCCCAAGAAAAGGAGGGATAAAAGACATGCCGTCAGAACGAGCGTCACATCGAAGGCAATCTTCATGTTTCCGAATTTCACAGGAAGCACCCTGCAGAGCGCGAGCACAAGCCCCTCTCCGGCAAGCGTGACAACCCCGGCCGTCACCTCCATGCTGACGCCGGTTCCAACCAAAAGGATTCCCACGATGCACAAAAGCGCCTGCTGCCAGTATGCCGTACAGGGAATCCCCTGCACGGCCCAGATTCCCAGGTCTGTCAGATAACCGAACAGGATGGCGACCGGAAGCTGCAAAAGCTGGATCGGATCGTATTGTCTGCGAAGGATCAGGATCTGCAGGGCAATAAATACACAGTGCATGATGATCGTAGCGGTTCCCACCGTCAGTGGAGCGAACATGCTTACTACATAAGGCACGCTGGATATGGGCGATGTGCCAAGATCAGCTTTTACGGAAAAAGCCACGCCAAACGCCATGACCGCCAGGCCGGCGCATAACAACAGATATCTTTTCAGCAGTTTCATCGTTTTTTCCTTCATGGGTTCCCTCTCATCTGTACTTCCGGCTTCTGCCTGCCGCAAAGCAGGACTCTTACCCTGCGCGGCAGCTCTCGCCCGGCATGACAACTTTTGCCTCGCACGGCAGCCGGCTCTTCCTACGCTTCATCCGAAAGAACGGCAGACACTTTCGCCAGCAGTTCTTTCAGAAGCTCTTCCTCTTCCGCTGTCATGCCTGTACATGCCCGCTTTTCCGATTCCGTGAAAATGAGCTCCATCCGTTCTGCCATCTTCCGCCCTTCCCGGGTCAGCGTCACGTATAGAGAACGGCGGTTCCCCTCATGCCGTTCTCTCTGTATCAGCCCTGCCGCTTCCATTCGGGTCAGAATGCTTCCAACGGTTGCCGGTTCAATTTCACAGTAGGACGCAATGGTTTTCTGATCGCTCTCTCCATATTGCAGCAGATACTCCAGCACCTTAGGCTGGCCGGACGACAGCCCAAGTCCGGCGGCCCCGCCCATAATGCTGCGGTTCATACGCGTGTGCGCTTTCATTAACAGATAATGCAGGGATTCCATGGCAGCAGACCGTTCCTTTCGGCGTTTCGAACATTTGCTTTTGTACTTTTCTCTTAAAAAGGAAAAAGCATTGAAACAATAAGAATACTTATTGTTTCAATGCTCATTATATTTCTCCTGAAGGATGCTGTCAAGCCTGACACCGTGAAAAATTTCCGCCGAAATCTTCCACACCGGAAATCTCTTACGACACAGTTAAGACCACTTTTCCCACGTTCTCTGTCCAGCAAAGGCCGCGATCATGATCCACCTGGCCCCATGGCTGAGGTATGAAAGGCATTTTCCAATGACTTCCCCTCCCAGGCAGTCAATGGCTGCGTCTACCGGATGGCCTTCTTCCATTTCCTGCTTTAAGACTTCCACAATATCCTGTTTTTCTGTATCAATGGTCCTTCGTGCATGGGCAGGGTATCCCCTTTTTGAGGCTTCCTTCCTGAAAAAGATCCAGATATGCGGTGGCGAATGCTTCCGGCATCGCTGCCGCCTCAACCATGCTGCAGTTTTCAGGAACCGGCACTTAGGCCCAGCTCAGGCTTTTATCCGGATTGACAAGGATTGCTTTCATCAACCTTCCATTAAAGTATGATTTCCTGCTTATAATCAACCTTTACTCCACACGCATTCAAAAGGACCCGATGCAGCAGAACCTCATATTCATAGGAAAACGGATTTTTCTTTTCTCCCCTTACCATAGCCGCAAAAGAGGACATCATAGCATCATAACGGTTATAGGGGCCGTACTCCTTCCGGTCCGCTCCATACCCCCAGCCGCCTTTTTCCGCTTCTTCTTTATATATTTCACTCATATCCGTCATCTGATTCTTTTCATCCTTGGGACTGCTCAGGAAGCTTTCAAATGGCTTGATCTCCACCGTTCCCTTTTCCCCGCAGACAACCAACTGCCTTCTCAGGAAACCTCCCGGCTCCGCCGCACAGGTTTTGGCAAAGGAGATCCCGTTTGGATACCGGAAAACTGCCATTCCGTAATCCTGAGACGAAACACCGTCGAAACCGGTACTGGTGTTATAAGGGATGATTTCCTCAGGGACCCCCTGCAGCCGCAGGATCAAGTCCACCAGATGGCAGCCCAGGAAAAACATCATCCCTCCCGGGAACTGACCGAGCCACTGTCTCTTCCCTGCTGGATGCAGGCAGTCCATGTGGGCCTCGACACTGTAAATCTCCCCCAGGCTGCCGCTTTGTATGATGTCCATGAGCCTTAATACGGCCGGATTGTACCGGTACATATAGCCTAAATGGACCGTCAGTCCCTTTGCCTTTGCCGTGCGCATCAGCTTTTCATAATTTTCCGGGTCTTCACTTCCGGGTTTATCCATATGGACAGGCAGCCCTTTTTCCACCGCCAGCAGCGCATGCTCTGTCAAGATCTTCTCGTTGCACTCAACGGAAACCGCATCCAGCCCCGGCGTATTGAGAAGCTCCTCCAGGCTGAGCCTCTTTGCTTTAGAATAGACGCCGTCTTTACATGCTTCATACTGCTCCTCTTCTCCTTTGCAGACACAGAAGCCCGCCACTTCAAAGAGTTCCTTCTGCCGGAGCAGGGAATCCATAACACATCCTGCGTGGTCATGTCCGATCCCGATCTGCGCAATTTTGACTTTCTTCATCTTTTCCTCCAATTCTTTTCCTTTTCTGACACTTCCGATTTCCCCATCCGGCCTTAAACCTCACACTTCGACCAGTCAAACTGGATGACCGGAGGAAAATCTCTGTCCTCTGCCAATCTCCGATAGACCTCCGTACATTCTTCCGGAGAATAGGTGCCAAAAATCATCTTTTTCAGATCGATCCTGCCGCTTCCGCACAGCTTCAGGATGGCCTTCATATCATCCCGTTTGGTAAACCATCCCGGATGGGACTCCACCGCAGGCCTGGCATTCGTATGCGCCCCGATCAGGGTAATGCCGGGGCCATGTACCTTTCGGTAATAATCAATGGTAAAATCCGAATTCCTTGTACAGCCCAGAAGGGCGACTCTTCCGAATTTTGCCATGCAGTCCAGCGTTTCATCCAGCCCTTTTCCCTGTCCTGTTACCTCAACTGCCGTATGGACTCCACCTCCGGTCACCGCCTTTACTTTTTCCGCAAAGTCTTCTTCCAGAGGATCGAAAACGAAATCCGCGCCAAGAGAAAGGGCCAGGTTCCGTCTTTCCCGGACCGGATCCGCAGCAATGACAGGGACAGCTCCGGCGGCGTGTGCAAACTGTACAGCGAACAGGCCGAGTATCCCGCATCCCATCACCAGCGCAGACTCCCCGATCTCAAGACGTGTTTTCCTGATAGCCGCCATCGAAAATGTGCCGATATGGACCAGCGCCGCCTCCTGCAGGGATACATTGTCCTCTTCCAGCCTGACAACATCTCCGGACGCCAGCGTATTATATGCTTTGTGAAACCCGCCGCCGACTGCGACCTGATCCCCCACTTCCACGTCCTGGACCTTCCTCCCCTTTTTCACGACTATCCCAGAGCTGCTGTACCCGCTGTATCTGGGGAAGCTTACTTCAGATCCTGTGTAAATATTGATATTCGCATCCCCCGTGAGATTTGCCCGCTCCGTTCCGGCGCTGATCGTGCTGAACATGGTCCGGACCATGACCTGATCTTCCCCTGGCTCCACCGCTTTGGCAGGAAGCAGCTCGGCCGTATTCTTTTTGGTAAAAACGATCTGTCTGTTTTCCACTTTTTTCTTTTCCCTCCCATGGATCAGTGATAGCAGATCAAGATCAAACTTTAGCAAGCTCTATCCTGATCCCGTCCTCAATGGAAACAAAATCCTCTTTTTTCAAACCGGCCGCTTTCAATATTTTACTGTTGTCCACAGCGCGGTCATATAATCTGTCATAAGTAAGGATGTAGCCTCCATGTCCGGTCCTGATATAGGTATCGGTGTCCACCCACTCGATCCTGACGTTCAACAGCCTGGCGTAAATATCCGCCACCTCCCCCCAGGTCAGGTTCTGAGCGGAGGAAACCGTATACGCCTGCCCCAGGCATTCCTTCTTAAACAACAGATGCGCGATCAGCTTTCCCGTATTTCCCGCCCAGTCAAGGCCGGCGGTAAGATCCCTCGCCGCTTCCGGCAGAAGGATGGGCCTGCCCTCCCGGGCGGCGTCGATCACTTCATGGCCGGAAATAGTGACCAGGTCAAACCGTCTGTCTGAAAAAGAGATCACAGGGCGCACGATCGTCCAATTCTTTGTCTTTGACTCCCTGCGCAGATAGTTTTCGCATCTCGCCTTTGATAAAGCATATTTTTCATTCTTAATAAAATCCTCATCATCCCTGATCACATCCAGAAGCTGCGGCGCTTCCTCTGTGATCGGATGCTGCAGATCCGCATATACGCGGTAAGAAGAAAGAAAAATCAGCTGATCCGTGTGCTCCGACAGAAGCTGATGGAAGGGTCTGTAATCCTCAACCTCCGGATAATGAATGAAGTTTACGATCCCGTCATACCGCTTATGGGCCAGTAATTCCTTTAAAAACGCTTCCGTCGCATATTCCCGGTAAAAGCGGAGCCTTTCGTTCTGAGAGCTTTTCTCTTCGGGGCAGATAATATCCACGAAGCACCCAAGCTTTAACAGTTCTTCAGATACATACGTCCCGAGAGTGCCGCCTCCTCCAATCAGCAGGACCTGCTTATCCGCGTACCGGTCATTCCCATTCTCCATAATCCTCTCCTTTCGCTGTCATGCAGCCGGTCATTGTCCTTTCCCTATGAATCCTATTATACGGATTGACGGGAAGGCGGCAATCCGGTATTCTATCCAAAAAGGATACTATTCTATGATGGGAGGAAATCATGGGCGGACGTTTTACAAATCTTTTATCGGAACTGCTTATCAATCTGCTTTGTTTTGAAAAGGAACATTATAATCCGCAAAGGCTGGGAACGCCGTGGAATTATTTTGGATTATTGAAGGAAGGGCAGGGACATTTCTTTAATGAAGCCTGTGATTTTACCGTAAAAACCGGAGAAATGGTCTATATTCCCAAAGGCTGTGTCTACACGTCGCACTGGACGGGTGACAAAACGGTCGAATTTTACTCCCTTGCTTTCCGCTTTCAGAATCCGGAGCTGAACGGAGCGTATTCGCTTCAGAAGGTTCCGGCCGGCGAGGAGCTGGCGGAGGCGGTCCGGAGGATGTATGAAAATTATGATAACCCGAACCGGTCGGTGAGCCTGTTTTATGATTTTTATGAGAAGGCCTGCCCCCTTTTGCAGCCGGAGGGGAGGAAGAAGATCCGCCCCTCGATTTATCCGGCCATGAAATATCTGGAGCAGCACTGCTGCGAGGATATCCGGGTGGAGACCCTCGCAGACCTGTGCCACATCAGCGAACCGTATTTTTACTCCACCTTTAAGCGGGAAGCTGGATGTACGCCGATCACCTATAAGAACAGGATCAAATGTGAAAAGGCGGTCGAGATGCTTTTCCATCAGGACTGCACGCTGGATACTTTATGCAGTGAGCTGAATTTTTCCTCTCCCGCTTTCTTACGGAAGCTGCTAAAGCAGTTTACCGGGAAAACGCCTAAGCAGATACGGGAGGAGAGGTATAACATCTGAACGCCTTTTCATTTTTATCTTATAATGGGGATACCCTTTTCACTGAACCTGTTCTCCGCTTCCGTGATCTCTTTCGGCGACGGCATTTTCAGAGGAAGGTGATCGGCCATCCCAAGGGCTTCATATTTTGAGCCAGCAAAATTATGATAAGGCAGCACGCGTACACCGGACAGATTATGGATGGATGCAAGGAAACTGGCAATTTGTGGGATCTGGTCCGAATTATATCCCGGGACATAAGGAACCCGTACTTCGATCCTGCAGTTCTTACGATCCAGATACTTCAGATTTTCCAGTATGATGCCATTCGGTTTTCCTGTACACTTTATATGGACTTCGTTATCAATTGCTTTGATATCATACAGGAAAGTGTCTGTGTACGGTATCACTGCATCCAGGACTTCCCGTTTTACAAATCCGCAGGTATCGACCGCCATATTGATCCCGTATTCCTTTCCTTTCTGCAAGAGTGAAACCACAAAACCCGGCTGCGCAAGGCATTCTCCGCCGGAGATGGTGATCCCTCCTCCGGAATGGCCGTAAAAATCTCTGTCCTGTAACAATTCAGGCATGATTTCCTCTACGGTACACAACCTTCCATTCAGCTCCATTGCGCCGCCCAGGCAAACCCTTTCGCATTTTCCGCAGGAAACACACAATTCTCTGACAAATCTGTGCTTCCCATCCGCCGCCTGCTGCGCATTGCTTTCACACACAGGGACGCACTGCATACACCCTATGCACTTTTTTTCCACATACGCCATTTGAGGGGCAAAGTCCAACCCTTCCGGATTATGGCACCAGATACAGCGCAGAGGACAGCCTTTCAGGAAAACGGTGGTCCGGATGCCATCCCCGTCATGAACCGCAAAATGCTTTATTTTCGTAACGAATCCCTGTTCCATCCCCGTATTCCCCTAATCCTGAATATTTCTGGCCCGTTTGATATAGGCGTCCTGTTCCTTTCTGCTCAGGTTATTCCATAATACATTCCATCCGCATACCCTTACCTGCAATGTTCTGTATTTTTCCGGATGCTCCTGCGCGTCGAGCAGTTTCTGTTCGTCAAATACATTAAACTGGATGCTCATGCCTTCCTCGTCCAGATAGGTCATCAGGATGCTTTCCATCGCCTTTAGGCCGTCTTCTCCCTGCACGGCGGAGGGGTGAAGCATCACATCTACGCAGGCCGACTCTGTAAAATCTGAAAGGTGAATTCCGGTTGCCGAGTGGATCAGCGCGGTGACCCCATTCCGGTCCATTCCCACCGTAGGAGAACCGTTTTTGGACATTTCCTCCCCGGCTTTTCTGCCATCCGGCGTCGCTCCCGTCTTTTCTCCCAGCCATACGAAGGCCATTGCGGCATGGAGGACAGCTTTATACACCCCGCCGCGGGTATTCGGCGTATTATCCACCTTCGTTGTGAAATAACCGGCGACTGCATCCGCATAGGCGTCCGTAATCGAATCGGCGTTTCCGTATTTATGAACACTGTTTAACGCTTTCATCCTCAGCAGCTCGTGCCCTTCCCAGTCGTTCTTCAGGATTTCCCTAAGCTCCGTCAGAGAAACCTCCTTTTTGTCATAAACCAGCTCCTTCACAGCCATCAGAGCATCGATCATGGTAGCAAAACCGATGATCAGGATCGCGCTGTTGTTAAATCTGACCCCATCCTGATAACCGTCCCTGGCGCATTCCAGGCTGTGTACGATGGTTCCGGAATAGATAGAGGAAGGATTCACATACCCCATATATTTTTCATAGGAATCGGCCATTGCCATGGTAGAATCGATCAGATGCGTCAACTGTTTTAAAAATGCCTCATAAAAGTCTTCAAACGATCTGAATCCGGACAATTCCCCTGTACTCAGCCCAAGCTGCTTCCCCAGCCTGTCGTCGAATCCGTTCGACAGGACGTACAGGACAGCTTTCAGTCCGTTGATGTACCCGGTGGACTGAACGACTTCATTCGCCCTGACTCCCGTTTCATAGCATCCCCGAATGTCAAAATCCACCGCTTCTTCATATGTCGCGCCATATTTCATGACCGCGCGTCTCATTCCCGGTTCACAGCAGAAAACCATGTTCCCGTCGCCGTTTCTGACCTGTTCCATGCACATGTGCAAAAACTTTTCAGGAATATCATGGCTGACCTTAATCTGTATCTTGGGATTATAAATGCCAAGTTCGCTGTAAACTTCCAGGATATCATAGGAAAGGTCATTGATCCTGTTTTTTCCGCTGCTATCCGTCCCTCCCAGATAAAACGGCTGGCCCCAGTAATTCCCGATCGCCGACCACTGCATCATAAAATAGGCCAGAAATCCGCGTATCTCTTCCCTCGTATAGGTTCCTGTTTCCAGATCATGGAGATAGAAGGGATACAATGTTCTGTCGAGGCCGTTCCCCAAGGAACGGACCTGATAATAATCAATGGATTCTGAAATCATAAAATACAGATAGATCAGCTGCATCGCGTCAAAGATGTCCTGCGGAGGCCCCTCTTCCAGATGACGCATGCTGGCCGCAATTTTTTTCGCCTTTTCATGCGATTTCGTCAGCGCGTATTCCCGGTATCTGCGGACCAGCTTCAGGATTGCCTCATAGGAGATGCGGATTCCTTCATAAAAAGCATCCTCTTCCTCCGTCATCCGGCCGGAAGCTTTCCGTGCCGCATGGTACTCTTCCGCTCTGTTCAATATGCCGGGAAATCCCAGCTTCATCAAAGACTCCCAGTCGGGAATCACATGGTCATAATCAGGCCAGATCATGATCGCGCCGGAAGCGTTGAAATCCTTCATAAGCCTGTCCGTCTCCGGAATCTTTTCCTGAAAGACTTCCCTGTTCCATTTGTCAACGGTCACCATTCCAATTTCCCTGTTCCAGGTATACAGACCACCAAAATAATCATGTTCATTCACGTCAATACGGTCGTTGTCTATCACATAGGCGATTGCCTTCGCTTTTGCGACTGGATGCGGCAGTTTTTCCAACTCTGGCTCCAGCCGTTTCAGGCCCTCTTTGATTTCCTGCGTCGTCAGCCCTGTGGAAGGATCGTATTCGTAGCCATTGTATGCCCGTCTCTGGTAAGGGTCAAACGGCTCCTGTGTATTATGATATTTATTTTCGATATACAGGCGGTCTTCTTCTTTTATCAGGCTCATCTCTCCATTCTCCTTTAATCAAAGCAATTCCGCTCAACATGCTCATAATGGGAAGCCGCCGTGAGAGCACAGCAGCTTCCCTATCGTTTTTTATTCCTGGGTCATAGTATCGTATGCCATCTGCGCAAGCTCCACATATCTGTCCACGCCCATGCTGTCCAGTTCCGCGCAGAAATCGTCAAATTCTGCCAGATCTCTGTTGCCGAGCACGAACTGAGCGATGTTGGAATTCACATTGTCCACGATCAGAGTTTTCAGTTCATTATACTCGGTCATTTCCTCCGTGCCCATGATAAGCGACGGCAGGCATTCACCGGAATCCGCCTCTTTTATTTTCTGGTTTACGATTTCGCCCGCGATTGGATATTTTTCCTTTCCAGCGGTTACCTCGCAGTGATTCATGATGTTGGAGTGAATGAAGCTTTCATTGTCCCAAATCACGTTTGTACTCGGCTCAGCCCATTCCTGCGTCTTTAACAGGGAAAACCACGCCTGTTCCCCATCTCTTCCCATCACGCCTTCAGCGGCCTGTTCCCACTGTTCTCCTTCAAATCCTACCCTCGCCTTAATGGCAAAGTCGTCTGACAGGAAGAAATCAAACAAGCGGAACGCTTCCTCCGGATACTGGCAGGCTGATGTGATCACCATGCTTCTGTTGACTCCAGCCGCAGCTCGATCCACCTGTGCGGAACGATATCCGTCAGGCCCTTCCAGAGTACCCATCGTTCTTAAATTACAATACTCGTCTCCTTCATTATCACATACATTTGCGACCATATAACCACAAGCAAGCACACCCACATTATATCCGTCCTGGGCAAGCAGGGTAGAGAGTACGCTCATATCCTGGGTGAATGCGGCGGGATCGATCAGGCCATCGTCCACCATTCCCTTGGTATATTCAAGAGCTTTGCGGAATTCTTCGTTATTCCCGATAAATTCCACTGTCCCGTCTGTGAGTTTTAAATAGGTAGTTACATCTGTAAACTGGAAGGCCTGGCTGATATTTGCGAAAACAAAATTGGAATCCTTGTAGGCTGTCATAGGGATGACGTCCGGATAGGTTTCATGGAGCTTCTCCAGGAACGCCCGCAGCTCATCCAGCGTTTCCGGAAATTCCATGCCAAGTTCCTCCACATAATAGTTCTGGATACGGGGCATATAATGTCCATATACATTTGTAACCAGCCCGCCGCCGCTCGGCATCGCGTAGACATGCCCGTCGTAAGTGGCATATGCCAATGCATTCTCCAGATCCGGGTCTGCCAGAATGGTATTCTTCAAATTATAACCCCACTGATCGATATATTCATCCAAAGGCTGGATCAGCCCCGCGTCAGCATAGGTGCAGAGCGCATCATACGGGAAACCCCATCCAAGGAAGATGTCCGGCAGTTCCCCTCCGTTCATCAGGGTATTCACCTGGGTTGCCGTTTCCGCGTCCGACATTTCGATAAATTCCAGATCGATTCCTGTCTGCTCCTCAATGTACAGCGTCAGCTGGTTGGTATTGATATCCTCCACCTTGCTGTTAACCGGCATGGCGACCCGCAATGTGATCGGGTTATCCGCTGTTGCGATCGGCAATTCTTCCACCGGTTCCCCCGCTGCCTCGCCGGATCCTCCGCTTTCCGTGCCGGCTGTTTCCGCTGCTGCCGTCGTTTCCGCGCTTTCTTCCGCAGCGGATGCAACTCCTGAGGCTTCTGTTTCTGAAGTTTCTGTTCCTTGTCCCCCACACCCCATCAGGGAGGAAGCCGCAAGGACGGCCGCGCATAATACGCTGATAATCTGTTTTTTCTTTCTCATAGACAATCTCCTTTTCATAAAATATGTAGTGTCTGCAGCGCTGCTATCAGTAAAAACTTCGCATTCCCGGGATTATTATATAACATTGCAAAGTTTTAACTCTAAATCAGTATATCTTTTTCACATCTCACTCAGCCTTTTACGCTTCCTATCATCACGCCCTGCACCAGATATTTCCGGATAAACGGATACAGGATCCACAGCGGAAGACAGCTCAGGAGGATCAGTGAATTCTTCATCAGCTCCGTGATGCCTTGCAGGTCCTTCCTCACTGACTCTCCGGCAGTCAGGTCCGCAATATCCATCGTGCTCTGCATCACCAGATAATCCCTTAAATAGAGGGAAAAGGGTCTTAACGACTTATCAGTAATATAGATCAACGCGTTAAAGTACGAATTCCAGTGCCCGATCGCGTACCAGAGGACCAGTACTGCGATAATAGCCTTGGATAAGGGAACCGTGATCTCCAGCATATACCTCACGTATCCCGCTCCATCCACCTTCGCCGCGTCAAACAGCTCTTCCGGGATGGAATTCTGCAGGAAGGTCCTGCAGACGATCATGTTCCAGACGCTCATCGCGCCGGGCAGGATCAGGGCCCAGAAATTATCGATCAGCCCCATATTTTTTACCAGAAGATATTCCGGGATCATCCCCCCGCTGAACCACATGGTGAACGCGAAGAAAAGCTGGAGGAATCCTCTTCCCGGCAGTTCCCTTCTGGATAAAGAGAACGCGGTGATATAGGTAAGCATCACGTTAATAACGGTCCCCGTCACTGTATACAGGATAGACATCAAAAATCCATGGATCAGCCATCTGTCCTTGAGCACATACTGGAACCCCTTGAGGGAAAAGCCCCGCGGATAGAAGGTCACCAGGCCCAGCCCCACCTGCAGCGGATCGGAGATCGCCTGTGAAATAATGCACAGGATCGGATAGCCGCAGATGATCGTAAACAGGATCAGCAGGAGCCCGTTTAGGAAATAAAAGGGGCGGTCCGAATTTTTTTTCATAGCTGTTGTATTTTTTCCGTTTTTCATCTGATTCCCCTTTCCTAAAATAAAGATGTATCGCTTAATTTTTTACAGATCTGATTCGTGACCACGATCAGGAAAAAGGATATCACAGAGTTCAGCAGGCCGATCGCGGACGCATAGGAATATTTCGGATTGCCAGACGCGATACCCTGCGAATACACATACGTGGAAATCACTTCCGTCGTGCTCCTGTTCAGGTCATTCTGCATCAACAGCATCTTATCAGCCCCGACCGTCAGGATCGATCCCATATTCATGATCAGGGAAATGACGATCGTCGGCACAATGGCGGGAATATCGATGAACCGCACCCGCTGCAGCCTGGAAGCCCCGTCCACGATCGCAGCTTCGTGAAGCTGCACGTCCACCGCCGTCAGGGCAGCCAGGTATAACACCGTATTCCATCCGGCGTTCTGCCAGACGCCCGACCATACATAAATATGGGGGACGGCAGCGGCAACTCCCATCAGATCACGGTCCGTTCCCCCAAATGCCTGGATCAGCTTGGAGATCGCTCCCAGGGAAGGGTTAAAAAAACGTATAACAATCCCCACCAGCACCACCACCGAAACAAAGTGGGGCATATAGGTAACGGTCTGGACAATATTCTTTAAGACCTTGCTTTTGACGCAGTTCATCATCAACGCCAGAATAATGCTGACCACCATACCGACGATTATGCTGTATATGGAAATCCGCAGAGTATTTTTGATCAAATCCCAGCATTCGTAATAATCGAAGAATTTGGCGAACCATTTTAAGCCGACCCATTCGCTTCCCCATATTCCATCCTTAATCTTATAGTCCTTAAAGGCAATGATGGCGCCATACATGGGGCTGTATTTGAACACCAGCATATAAATGAGGCCCGGAAGCAGAAGCACATAAAGCGGCAGCGTCATCTTCAGTCTTTTTTTCAGATTGCTATGCACTGCGTATGTGCGTCCACGGGATAACCCCCTTCTTTTTTTCAGTTTTTCTTTCATCATGTTCCTCCTCGCTTTTTTTGTTTCCCTAACTTGTGATTTCATTTTAGACAGATACTCTCCGCTTTTACAGTGCAGATTCGGGCAAATCGTTCATTTTCCATGTCTATTTTGTTTCCTTCTGTGTAATTTTTTTATTTTTCTCATCTATCCATTTTCTTTTCTCGGCAAATATGCTATACTTGATAAATATATCGTAAGTTTGAACCAGTTGACAGGATTTTTCTTTTTGTAGGCCATATGAAAAAATTGATTAAAATTATCCGGGAAACAAAACCAGCAAACAGTTCTATGATCCTTACCCTTTCCTTATTGTTTGTTGTTATTGCCACGATTTCCTTCTTCTGTCTTGCTACATATCAGCAGATCCATAACCGGCTGAACCGCATCGCCGTTTCAGAATCCGAACAGGCTCTGCAGCAGTCGGTTGACACTATCAGTACGTCCTTCCATTATATATGGGAAAGCTTTACCGATTCTTCCTTCATTAACAGCCTTGGCCGCATACTTTCCGGCAGCATGGGAAACAGAAGCCTGACGCATGCGAATCTGCTTTCCCTGTCAAACGAGTTAAGCAACCAATTTTATGCATACGCCTACATTCAGGATGTGGGATTGTTCATCCGTGATGAGGAAACGGATTACTGGTGCACCACAAGAGTGGTCTCAGATGACTTCAGAAGGGACTATGAGAACGGCTTATTTTCCTTTGATGATATGTCCTATGATTCTTTTACCGATATGCTGCTGAACAGTGTGGATAACCGCGTCGTCCGCCAGGACTTTTATGTGGGTTACGTGAGATCTCAATATGGCGGTTATCCCTATTCCGGCCAGATGCTTTACCTGGTTTATCCCATCCAGCTCAGTCAGTCTTCCCTGAAGGCTTATGCAGTCATGCAGATCAATCTGGACCGGATCCGCGAGGAACTGACCTCTTCTCAGTACTGCGGGGATTATTTCAGCTTATACGCGCATGATCAGCTGGTATATTCAACCGATTACAGCCAGGACTTGCAAGAAAGCGCCGACACCTATTATCTGCAGGATTTTATTAATGAGCTCGGACTGACCTGTTATATTTCGCTTGATTCAAATAAAATTTATGAAGGAATCGTTCCATTTTCCCAGCTGTTGAGCATCCTGTTTTCCATCCTGCTTGTCATGGGACTGGTTTTCGTAGGCTTTCTCTTTTATTATTGGGTGATCCCGATCACCCGATTATCCGTTTCCTTACCGTCTACTTCCGGTGGAAAAAATGCAGTTGAAAGAATTCATCATCATCTGTCTGAGCTTTCAGCGGAAAATGCGGAGGCTTCCGATAAGCTTCTTCATTATCAGAAGAATCTCGCTCTGAAAAAGATTTATCTTGGACAAGTCTCTTTCTCGGCGATTACCCCCCCCCTGGCAGAATTTGTCCCATTGGAAGAAGACAATTACCGCTGCATCTGCATCGGCTGCCTCAAGGAAAAGGATGCTCATCCCTTTGATCTGGAATCTATGATCGAACAGATCAGGAACGTTTCCCTGACGGCGATCGCCTATACCGTGATCGACGATATCTTTACCTGTCTGATCCTACAGTCCGATAATCAGGTATATGCGGATTCCCAGGCATTTTTCGGTTCATTAAACGACCTGTTAGACGCGCTGAATGAAGAAAACAGCAGCCAGTTTGCCATTGGTATCAGCGATGTATACAACAGTGCGGAGAGCATTACCCTTGCCTATCAGGAAGCGAGAAAAAGCTGGCAGAGCGCATTTTTCTGGCAGAATGCCGCGGTAGTATTCAACACTTCCCTTTCGCAATACTCCAGCAGCTATTTTGTCAGCTACGTCCAGCTCGACTCTCTATATCAGGCTATCCTTACAAATCATAAGGATACAGCGCTTAAAATTTTTGATCAGCTTGTTGCTGATAACTTTGAAACCAATAAGACCGGCAGGCAGCGTGCGCTCTACTGTCAGCAGTTTACGTCCGACATTCTCGGTGTCCTTGTACGTATTTCGACGCAGTTTGACATCTATGCTGTTGTGGAATCCTATATGTCCATCAATACACAGATTTCCCTGCAAAGACGAATCGCGCTGCTAAGGGAAGCCATCATTGAAAGCTGTGAATTCATACCCATGCATGATTATGACCAGGAGCTGATCAACGCGATCCTGGAATACTGCAATGCACATTATGCGGACTATCAGCTCTCCTTATCCTCCCTGGCAGATCAGTTTCATCTGTCCAAAAGCAGTATTTCAAAATACTTTAAAGCGAATTCGGGCGTGAATTTTTCCACTTATATTGAAAAGCTCCGCATTCAGCAGGCGGAAAAACTGATTATGGAGAAGAAACTTTCGATACGGGAAATCGCGGAAGAGGTGGGATATCAGAACATTACTACCTTTTATAATGCATTCCGGAAGATAGAAAAATGCACGCCTACAGAGTGGAGACAGCAGCGGGAGATCTTGGAGCGGTATTAGAAGGGAGAGGGGATAGTGCGAATATTCTGCCGCTGCCTTTGTCCTGTTGGCGTTTACCCCGTAATTCCAATTTTCAGTCTATTAGCCTCGACCAGTTTCGGCTCAATAATACGGATCAGATCTTGCAGCTCAACTTTGCTCTCTGCATTTAAGCCTAAACATTTAGCGATACCCATCGAGTCTGTACTGACCCGGGTATAAAGGGAAAGGCTCAGTTTATTATCCTTTTCTTCGAAATTGTAAACATGTATGTGGACAGGGTCACCCAGCCTGACACCTTCAATTCCATCAAAATTGAAGTTGTTCCTCATATGCTCATACAACGGCTTCTGAATGATCAAAACCAAATGCTTATTCAAGTGTTCAAACGTTTCACTTTTATGATGCATCTGAACAAGGATAGTTTTCAAAGTCATTTTCCAGTTCATTCCAAAAGACTTTTTGGTGTTCAAATCGTCCGGACTCACTTTAATCCCTTGTTCATCCAAAAATCTTTGGCGTTCAGGCCATACGGTCCCGGTCGTATCCATAGTCTGTAATTCGATACCAATGAAATCTTTGACCTTCTTATCTTTTGCAGAAACCAAAAAGTAATCAACGTGTCCGCCAGGAATCTGCACTTCAGGAACAAGATAAAGTTCATTTCCCGGTTCATGCATCGTCAATAGATGCAGACAATCGATAAATATCTGATCGTGCTCTAACAATCTAAACGGGCAAATGATAACATTCTGGTTCTGATATTTAACGGAACAAGTGCCGATTTTGATTTCTGGATCAGATTTTCTCATTTTCGTGCAGACCCGCCGGGTAAACGGACAGGTTTGCGCGATCATTGCCTGTCTAAAATCCGACGATGGATTGTCACAATACAAGCCGAAAAATTCACTTATTTTGCTCATCATATCACCTCCAATCCCCCACTATTCAGGCATCCAAATTCCGAACATCTGTGTTCTGCAAGCTCAAGATATTCTTGAGCCATATCAATGCCAATGGATCTGCGATTCAGCTGTGTTGCTACATAACTGGTTGTTCCTGTTCCAACAAAAGGATCTAATACGATACCCTTTGGAGGACAGGTAAGGATAATTGGAGTCTTAACCAAATCTTCCGGAAATGATGCGAAATGGAGTTTTCTTCCCTGCGTATCTTCCGGAATGATTTGCCACACATCTGAAATCATACTGCCGTCAGGATTATAAAAAAGGAAGTAATAACCTTTCTCCTGCAGTTCTTTGGCCCTGCCGCTTAAACTGGTTGTGTCTCCATTTGTTACACGCTGATTTGCCCCTTTGATAACCATTCTAAAATCGGAGAGTTCACCATTTTTGATGCGTCCCAACACTTCCTCAAGAGCTTTATATGCATTTGCTTTTTGTTCTTCTGTAAGCTCTGTACTAAGCTCGATCTTTCTTCGATACCTGACTCCGCTAACTCCGGTTGCACTGACTACTGCACCATTCTCCACATGTGCGCTGCGTGGCTTTTTTCTAACAGCATCAGAATCATAATAATAACCGCGCTTCTTTTTTACGAAGTGAAACATTGGTTCATATTCGCACCCCAAACTGTCTTTCGACTGAGACATAGCGCCTTTCATTTTGTCCCATATCACTGTATTGCGCAAAATCCATTTCTGTTCATCCTGCATCCGGATAGCTACTCGATAAGGGATATTTAATAACTGCTTGTTTTTGTAGCTGTCTCCAATATTCAGCCAAAATGAGCCGGTTGGTTTTAATACACGATAAACTTCCTTCACAATAGCAAGCAGGTTATCGATATACTCTTGGTATGTTTTTTCCAGCCCAATGCCCCCACCTAAATATTGCCTTTTCATGTAATAAGGAGGACTGGTTACAACACAATCAATGCAATTCTCTGGTAAATGAGACAAAACTTTTAAAGCATCACCGCGAACAAAGCATGGTGCTGATAAAGCAACATTATTAATATATTCATCAACACTTATCATTTTTTCTCCCGGAATTCCAATACATTCTTTTTCAGCCTGGTACTGATACAGTAGCAGTATATCACGAAAACGCGAATGCTTCAACGATTGCCTCAGAGGGCTTGCCTGTCATGGCCGCGTTTTCTCCCCCGGTCGGCAGGGCCACGCCCGAAAAGCCCGGAGGGCTTTCCGGGCTGATGGGGCGTATGCCCCATAAAACAAAACGAAAAAAGGGCTCTGGAAAGCAAGCTTTCCTCGCCCTTTCTTCATTTTGTTTTGCCCTGCCTACTGGATGTTCATATTTGTATATCTTTCCAAACTCTCATCGACTTCTCGGGCGGCTTCTCGTCCTTCGCGGATGGCCCAGACTACAAGGGACTGGCCGCGGTGCATGTCGCCGGTGACGAAGACGCGGTCCACGCTGGTCTGGTATTTTCCGGGTTCGGTCTTGACATTGGTGCGCGGGTTTAATTCCACTTTAAAAGCGTCAGTGACGTATTTCTGGCTGCCTAGGAAACCTGCGGCGATGAGGACGATATCGGCCTCGAGGATCTGTTCGCTGCCAGGGATCTCCTTCATTTCCATGCGTCCTGTTTCCGGATTTTTTTCGCCTTTCAACTTAATAATTTTAACTGCTTTAAGGTTTCCATCTTTATCTTTTAAGAATTCTTTTACGGTTGTTTCATAAATTCTAGGATCGTGTCCAAAAAGGGCAATGGCTTCTTCCTGGCCGTAGTCGGTTTTACATGTGCGGGGCCATTCGGGCCACGGATTGTTTGCGGCACGGGTGTCAGGAGACTTGGGCATCATCTCAATCTGAGTCACGGATCTGCAGCCGTGGCGGATGGCCGTTCCCACGCAGTCGTTGCCGGTATCTCCGCCGCCGATAATGATGACGTTCTTGTCTTTGGTATCCACGTATTTTCCATCCGCAAAGTTGGAATCAAGAAGGCTTTTGGTGTTGGCGGTGAGGAAATCAACGGCAAAGTAAATGCCCTTTGCGTCACGGCCAGGCACATTGATATCCCTGGGATTAGATGCGCCGCAGGCCAGGATCACCCGGTCATACTCCTTTAAAAGCTTCGCGGGCTTGATATCCCGTCCGATATCCGCATTGGTAACAAAGACCACGCCTTCCTCTTCCATGATCCTAAGTTTTCTTTCCACGATCGTTTTTTCCAGCTTCATGTTGGGGATACCATACATGAGCAGGCCGCCGATGCGGTCATGCCGTTCATAGACGGTCACACTGTGGCCGCGCTTGTTGAGCATATCGGCGGCAGCAAGTCCGGACGGGCCGCTTCCGACGATGGCAACCTTTTTTCCCGTCCGCACGCGGGGCGGTTTGGGGGCGGCAAATCCCTTTTCGTAGGCATTTTCAATGATAGCGTATTCGTTTTCCTTAGTGGAAACCGGGTCTCCATTCAGCCCGCAGGTGCAGGCCGCCTCGCAGAGCGCGGGACAGACGCGGGACGTAAACTCCGGAAAATTATTCGTCTTTTTCAGGCGTTCATAGGCCTGCTCCCAGTTTCCCGTATAGACCAGGTCATTCCATTCCGGCACCAGATTGTGCAGCGGGCAGCCGGAAGCCATTCCCGCGATCATCTGTCCATACTGGCAGAACGGAACTCCGCATTCCATGCAGCGCGCGCCCTGAAGCTGCTGCTGTTCCAGGGGGAGGTGCTCATGAAATTCATTGAAATGCTTGATACGTTCCTTAGGCGCTTCGGAAAGGCTCGTTTTTCTTTCATATTCCATAAATCCAGTGGGCTTTCCCATATCTACCTCCTTGTATTGGCATAAAACGCTTCAATCTGTGCTGCTTCAGGGCTTAAACCCTTTTCCTCCATAGAAACGATGGTGGAAAGCATGCGCTCATAGTCATGAGGGATGATCTTTTTGAACTTGGGCAGGTATTCCTCAAAATTGTCAAGGATCTTCTTGCCCTTGGCCGAGTTGGTGCAGGCCACGTGCTCCTGGATCATTTCCTTCAGTTCCTGTACGTCATATTTGTTCGTCAGCTCGTGGGAGGATACCATTTCCTTGTTCAGGCGTATATAGAGGTCATTTCCCTCATCCAGAACATAGGCGATGCCTCCGCTCATTCCGGCAGCGAAGTTCTTGCCGGTGTGGCCGAGGACCACAACACGTCCGCCGGTCATATATTCACAGCCGTGGTCTCCCACGCCTTCCACCACCGCCATACAGCCGGAGTTACGAACGGCAAAACGTTCGCCTGCCACACCGTTTACAAAAACTTTTCCGCTGGTGGCGCCGTAAAGAGCGACGTTTCCGATGATGATGTTGTCTTCCGCGGCAAAGCGGCTTCCCTTAGGCGGGTAAACGATCAGCTTTCCGCCGGAAAGGCCTTTTCCGAAGTAGTCGTTGCTGTCTCCGATCAGCTCCAGGGTCAGTCCCTTAGGAATGAACGCGCCGAAGCTCTGTCCGCCGGAGCCGTTGCAGCGCACGCGGAAGGTATCGTCCTCCAGAGCGGTGCCGAATTTTCTGGTGATCTCCGCACCAAGGATGGTCCCTAAGGTGCGGTTGGTATTAGTCACATCCACTTCCACGCTGCCGCCGCGTCCGGTTTCCAGCCCTTTGGCAAACTGCTTTAAGAGCACCTTCTCATCCATGGTCTTCTCCAGGCCGAAGTCATAAACCTTTTTCGCGTCGAAACGCACGTCCTTACGGCCTTCATAAGGGTTGTTCAGGATGGAGCTGATGTCGATCTTCTTATATGCGGGCGGCAGACCCTCCTTCATGCCAAGCAGGTCGGTACGGCCGATCAGTTCATCCACGCTTCTGACGCCAAGCTTTGCCATGTATTCTCTCAGTTCCTGAGCGATGAAACGCATGAAGTTGATCACGTATTCCGGTTTCCCGCGGAATCTCTTTCTCAGCTCCGGGTTCTGGGTGGCGACGCCGACCGGACAGGTATCCAGGTTGCAGACACGCATCATAACGCAGCCCATGGTCACAAGGGGCGCCGTGGCAAAGCCGAATTCCTCCGCGCCCAGGATGGCAGCAATGGCCACATCCCGTCCGCTCATCAGCTTGCCGTCCGTTTCAATGCGCACGCGCTGGCGCAGGCCGTTTTCGATCAGGGTCTGCTGGGTTTCTGCAAGGCCCAGCTCCCAGGGAAGTCCCGCATTGTGGATGGAGCTTCTGGGAGCCGCTCCCGTTCCTCCGTCATAGCCGGAGATCAGGATGACCTGCGCGCCGGCCTTGGCAACGCCTGCCGCGACCGTTCCCACGCCCTTTTCACTCACCAGCTTCACGGATATCCTCGCTTTGTTATTGGCATTTTTCAGGTCGTAAATGAGCTGGGCCAGATCTTCGATGGAGTAAATGTCATGGTGCGGCGGCGGAGAGATCAGACTCACGCCGGGCGTGGAATGACGGGTTTTCGCGATCCACGGGTACACCTTTCCACCGGGCAGATGACCGCCCTCGCCAGGCTTGGCTCCCTGCGCCATTTTTATCTGAATTTCCTGGGCGCTCACCAGATACTCGCTGGTCACGCCGAACCGTCCGCTTGCCACCTGCTTGATGGCAGAGCAGCGGTTTAAGCCGTCCGGACCGATCTTCAGGCGGGCAGGGTCCTCGCCGCCCTCGCCGGAATTGGACTTTCCGTGCAGGATGTTCATGGCGATGGCCATGGTCTCATGGGCCTCCTGAGAGATGGAACCATAAGACATGGCGCCGGTCTTGAATCGGGTCACGATGGAATCCACGCTCTCCACTTCCTCAAGCGGAACGCCTTTTTTCGGATATTTGAAATCCATCAGGCCGCGCAGGTTTCTCACGCTGTCCTCCGCATTTACCATGGCGGTGTACTGCTTGAACAGCTCGTAGTCGCCTCTTCTCGTGGCCTCCTGCAGGGTATGGATGGTTGCGGGATTGTAAAGGTGGTCGTCTCCGCCGCTTCTCATCTTATGATGTCCCGGGCTGTCCAGGGTCAGGTCCGTCTCCAGTCCCAGCGGGTCGAAGGCCATGGAGTGCAGATCGTCCACTTCTTTTTCAATATCTGCCAAGGAAATGCCGCCGATCCGGCAGACCGTATTGGTAAAGTACCGGTCGATCACGTCCTTGTCCAGGCCGATGGCCTCAAAGATCTGAGAGCCCTGATAGGACTGGATAGTGGAAATTCCCATCTTGGAAGCGATCTTGACGATTCCGTTCAGGATCGCGTTGTTGTAATCGTTCACCGCGGCATAATAATCCTTATCCAGCATCTTGTTGTCGATCAGCTCTCTTATGGTCTCCTGTGCCAGGTAAGGATTGATGGCACAGGCTCCGTAACCCAACAGGGTTGCAAAATCGTGCACGTCCCTGGGTTCACCGGACTCTAGGATCAGCGCCACGCTGGTGCGCTTTTTGGTCTTTACCAGGTGCTGGTTCATGGCGGATACGGCAAGCAGAGAGGGCATTGCCACATGGTTTTCATCCACGCCTCTGTCCGAAAGGATCAGGATGTTCGCCCCTTCTCTGTAGCAGCGGTCCACCTCCACATACAGCCGCTCGATGGCGCGCTCCAGTTTGGTATTTTTATAATAGGTGATCGGCACGACGGCAACCTTGAAGCCTTCCACGTCCATGCTCTTGATCTTCAGCAGGTCGGTGTTGGTAAGGATCGGGTTGTTCACCTTGAGCACGTTGCAGTTCTTCGCCTTTTCCTCCAGCACATCCCCTTCCGCGCCGATATAGACGGTGGTAGAAGTCACCACGCGTTCCCGGATGGCATCGATAGGCGGGTTGGTCACCTGCGCAAAAAGCTGCTTGAAGGAATGGAACAGCGGATGATGCGTTTTGCTCAAAAAAGGCAGCGGCGTATCCACGCCCATTGCCGCCGTAGCTTCCGAACCGTTTTTCGCCATGGGAAGGATGCTGGTCTTGAGTTCGTCGTAGGTATAACCGAACGCCTTCTGCAGGCGGGCTCTCTCTTCGGATGTATATTCCGGCACGCGCTCGTTGGGGATCTTCAGATTTTTCAGCTCCACCAGGTTGCTGTCCAGCCACTCGCCATAAGGCTGGCGGGAAGCATAGGACTCCTTGAGATGATCGTCATCGATCACCTCACCCTTCACCGTATCCACCAGAAGCATCTTGCCCGGGTGCAGCCTCTCCTTCAGGCGGATTCTGGTGGGATCGATGTCCAGAACACCCACCTCGGAAGAAAGGATCAGCGTATCGTCATCCAGGATCATGTAGCGGGACGGACGCAGGCCGTTCCGGTCAAGCACAGCGCCCATGATGTCCCCATCGGAAAACAGGATGGAAGCCGGGCCGTCCCAGGGCTCCATCATGGTCGCATAGTATTGGTAGAAATCCCGTTTGGTCTGGGACATGGTTTTGTTGTTGGCCCAGGGCTCCGGAATGGTGATCATCACCGCCAGCGGCAGGTCCATACCGCTCATCACCAGAAATTCCAGCGTGTTATCCAGCATGGCGGAATCGGAGCCGTTGGGATTGATGGCCGGAAGCACCTTATAGAGCTGATCGCGCAGATGCTCCGACTGCATGTTTTCTTCTCTGGCAAGCATTTTGTCGTAGTTGCCGCGGATCGTATTGATCTCCCCATTGTGAACGATGAATCGGTTCGGGTGCGCCCTCTCCCAGCTGGGATTGGTATTGGTGGAGAAACGGGAATGCACGATGGCGATGGCGGATATATAATCCGGACTCTGCAGATCCGTGAAGAAGGTGCGGAGCTGTCCTACCAGGAACATGCCCTTATAGACGATCGTCCGGCTGGACAGGGAAACCACGTAAGTGTTGTCGCTGGACTGCTCGAACACACGCCTTGCGATATACAGTTTTCTGTCAAAATCGATGCCTTTGGGCGTGGCCGCAGGTTTTTTCACAAAGCCCTGCATGATATAGGGCATACATTCCAGCGCACGCTCTCCCAGCACAGAAGGGCTGCAGGGAACCTCACGCCATCCGAGGAAGGTCAGGCCTTCCTTTTCCACGATGATCTCAAACATCTTTTTGGCCTGGTTTCTTTTCAGCTCATCCTGCGGAAAGAAGAACATGCCGACGCCGTATTCCCTTTCCCCGCCTAGCTCGATTCCGAGGGGCTTTGTCACCTTCTGAAAAAAGGCGTGCGGGATCTGCGTCAGAATACCCACGCCGTCTCCGGTCTTTCCTTCCGCATCCTTTCCTGCACGGTGCTCCAGATGTTCCACGATCTTCAGCGCATTTTCCACAGTGGAACGGGACTTCACTCCCTTAATGTTCACACATGCGCCGATGCCGCAGTTATCATGCTCAAAACTCTGATCATGCAGAGGTGCCATTGGAACCGTTCTTTTCGCATCAAACATATGCTTCTCTCCTTTTCTTCCTGTTCTGCCCCGGGTACTTCACCATAGGCCGCTGCGTTTTGCGGGCCGTAATTGTGTTTATCCATAAAAAAAGTCGCAAAGAGACCTTTTTCGCCCCATTGCGACTGTTGGTATTATAGTACAGTTTTTCTCGTTTGTAAATAACGAATTTTTATTAAATTGTCTGATTATTCGAAAATAATTGTATTACATTATTATTGTCTGACTTTTATTTAATATATATCTTTATTTTCTGTTATTTTATTTTTTCCTCGTATATGCCTGACAATTCGTCTCACATGAGAAAGCACCTCTTCCTGTCCCAGCAGGTCGTATTCCCCGGCTCTTACGCTGTCCAGGAACTCCTGAACATCTTCCAGATCCCGGCGCAGAAGATAATAGTGCAGCGCCCTCTCATTCGCATTTTTGCAGAAGCAGTCTGCATACCCCTCCTCGCAGAAGGAAAACAGATCAGCCTCCTTCGGCGCAAGCATCACATTTTCCCAGTCGATCAGCCATAGTTTTCCCTGCGGATCACGAATCAGGTTACCTCCATGAATATCCGTATGGCACAGAACAAATGGCAGATTTTCCTTTTTCATCCACTCCGCCTCTCTGCGCAGCGCTTCCACTCTGCCAAGGAGCAGCTCCCTCTCCCCTTCGGCCTCCTTTCGGAACGCTTCCGGAAGCTGTCCTGTTTCCCGTAAAAGAAGCTGCTCCAGCCTGTCGCAGAAAGATAGCTCATAAGTCTCCGACGGACAGATATCCGCGAAGCCTTCTCCCGGAATCATGTGCAGTTCCTTTACCAGTGCCGAAAGCTGACGAAGCTCTTCTTCGGTATAGGGCCTGCCATATCCCACCGCATCTCCCAGTATATAAGAAAAAAGTGCTCCCGCAATCCGGCCACGGACATAGAAAAGGCTGCCTTCCACAGTCCGGATGGGACGACAGATTCTGTCCTGCAATCCGGTTTTTCCCAGCCGCTCCAGCACCTGAAGCCAGACGGGAAGACGCTTCAGCCCCTGCTTTCCCACCTCTGTATCCGTATCATATATCTTCAGGAGGAAACGCTCCTCCATGCAGTAGGTACGCCCTACCGTTCCTCCGGCAATCCGCGTAATCCGTTCCGTCCGAATGCCATAATAGTCCGCAAGGTCTTTTTTTTACATCCGGTTCTCCGTTTTTCAGAATTCGTTCCATCGCTCTTCTCCCCTCTCCGCACCATGGCACGTACAAAATCAATAAGAATGAACTTCAGATATTTCTTTTCGCCATTCTATCATACACCGGGATTTTTTACGAAAAAATTTTTCTGAAGAGTTCCTCAAAAAATGTCTCATCCCTTGACGGATTCTTTTACCAGCCATATAATTATTAAAGATAATTATCTATAGTAACTTATTTAACAAATAAAATTCCATCTACATCCGGAATCTTCAGAAAGGAAGGTATCCCATGACCACCACCGCACTCAAACAACTGCTCGATTCCTGCTTTGTGGCGAAGCGGGTCATAGAGACACTCCCGGAGCTTCCTCCGGGAATGAAACCCCGGCATATCCACGTCCTGGATGCCGTACACACGCTTCAGGAGCAGAACGGCTCCTGCCGGGTCAGCGACGTGAGCGTCCGCCTGAACGTCACCCTGCCCAGCGTCACAAAGCTGGTACAGGAGCTGGAAAGCAGAGGGCTTCTGGAAAAACGTGCGGATTCCCGGGACGGGCGTGTCATCCTGCTCGTGCTCACACTGGAGGGCGAAACATGCTTCCGACGTTATGTCCGGGACATGCATGCAAGCTGGAGCGCCGCCCTTTCGGATATTTCCGATGAGCAGGTGAAGGAAACCGTTCATATTCTGAACCGCCTTCTCGAAACCATGCCGGATCAGGTATAAAGCATTCCGTCACACATCTGATCCGGTCAATCATGCTGTCAAGAAATAAGATAAGAAAGGGAACGATTTATTATGGAAGAAAAAACGCAAAAGTCACTTTCCTTCACTGAAGGTCCCATTTTTTCCTCTCTCATCCGTTTTGCTCTCCCCGTTCTGGGTTCTCTGATCCTGCAGGCGGCCTATGGCGCGGTGGATCTTCTGGTTGTCGGCTGGTTCGGCGATGCAGCGAGCATCTCGGCAGTAGGGACCGGAAGCACTTTCATGCAGATGGTAACTCTTATCATCACCAGCCTCGCCATGGGAACCACTGTTACCATCGGCCAGCACATCGGAGAAAAGAAACCGGAGGAGGCGGGCAATGCCATCGGAACGACGATCCTCCTGTTTGCGGTTGCGGGCATCGCGCTCACCATCCTGCTGGAAGCATTTGCCGGCCCTCTGGCGAACATCCTGCAGGTTCCCGCTGAATCCTTTGACAAAACCGTGCTCTACATCCGCATTTGCTCCGGGGGAATTCTGGTCATCATCGCCTATAACGTGATCAGCGGCATCCTGCGCGGCGTGGGAAACGCCAATCTTCCCTTCCTCTTTGTTGGCATCGCCTGTGTGGTAAACATCGTGGGGGATCTGCTGCTGGTGGGCGTATTCCACATGGATGTGGCGGGCGCGGCCATCGCCACCGTACTGGCGCAGTTTGTCTCCGTTGTCGTCTCTCTCGCCGTCCTCAGAAAACAGGCCCTTCCCATCCGCTTCTCCCTGAAGCAGTGCAGATTTTATCCCAGAGAGCTGAAGATGATTCTGCATGTGGGCATTCCCATTGCCGTTCAGGAAACCATGGTACAGATCTCCTTCCTGGTCATCAATTCCATCGTCAATAACATGGGACTCATGCCCTCTGCCGGATATGGCGTTGCGCAGAAGATCGTGTCCTTCATCATGCTGATCCCCTCCTCCGTCATGCAGAGTCTGTCCGCCTTCGTGGCACAGAATATCGGCGCCGGCAAAAAGGACCGGGCCTGGAAGGGCTTTTTCACCGCCATGCTCTCCGGCTGCACGCTGGGAATCTTCATCTTTCTCGCCGGCTTTTTCGGCGGCGACTTCCTTTCCTCCTTCTTCACCTCCGACACGGAGGTCATCGCCCAGAGCGCCGCTTATCTGAGGGGCTTTTCCGCAGAATGCATCCTCACCTGCATCCTTTTCTCCAGCATCGGCTACTTCAACGGATGCGGAAACAGCCTGCCCGTCATGGTTCAGGGAATCAGCTCCGCCTTCCTGATCCGTATTCCGGTCTCCTTATTCATGGCGTCGCTTCCCAATACCAATCTGACCCTGGTGGGACTTTCCACACCCATCACCACCGTGTATGGGATTCTGTTTTTCCTGGTGTGCTTTGGGTGGCTGAAAAGGAAACAGAGGCTGTAAAGCTTCTGTTTCCAATCAATTATCATATTGTTTTTCATTATTATTTTCCAATAAATTTTAATTCATTTTTATTGTTTTTTTACTTAGATCGCATATAACAGCACCAAGAGGAGGTGCTTTTCATGGAACTGACTGCAAATTTTCTGACGCGGCTTATTCCGATCTCACAGTTCAACAAAGGGCAGGCTTCCAAAATATTTGACCGTCTGCGCTCAGAACCCGAGCTGATCGTTTTGAAGAATAATCAGCCTTCTGCAGTAATTTTTGCCCCTGATGAATACATCAGACTGGCAGAAATTGAAGAAGATTATAACCTGCTCATCGGAAGCGGGAAAATGCCTCCCCCCCTGGGGAATAAAGGAACCAATCTGACCGGACTGTTTAAAATCAAATTTCACCGGTCCTTCCATATGGATGCAATTTCAAAATTCAATCTTTAAATTCTTTTCGACACTTTTTACAAATTTTTTTCAAAAAATTTAGTCATTTTTTCTTTTTCACCATCTCCAAATCATCAACTGATTTTTTCTATCAAAATTCACAGAAATTTAATGGCCTCCGCAGCCCTTTTATGGTAAAATTATAAAACCGTGTCAATGATACGAATTTTCAATTACAACCAAGGGGGAAAATCCCCGCGGAGCGGCAGGCGCAGGCAGTGTTGTGACCAGAGGGCAGCTGAGGGATCTGCCGGAAAGGATTCTGTAAGCCTTCCGTCCCGTGAGAAATGAAATGGAGGCCGGCACGAACGAAAGTTCATGCCAAAGAATGGCTCCGCCATTTTTTCTCGATTAAAACGCCGCCTGACGGCGGCAAAAAAAGGAGGAAGTATGTTAACGCACGAAGAAATCAGCAGTCTCGACGAGATCCTGCAGAGGCACGATTACGACAGCTCGTCTGTCATTGCCGTCATGCAGGATATCCAGAAGAAATACCGCTACCTTCCGCAGGAAGCGCTCACCTATATCGCTCATCAGCTCCATCTGAGTGAAGCGAAGGTTTACGGGGTTGCTACCTTCTATGAAAATTTCTCTCTGGATCCCAAGGGCAGGTATGTCATTAAGGTGTGCGACGGAACGGCATGTCATGTCCGCAAGTCGGTTCCCATCCTGGAGGAATTCCGAAATGTTCTCGGACTGTCCGAGGATAAACCCACCTCCGACGATATGCTTTTTACGCTGGAGACCGTTTCCTGCCTGGGCGCCTGCGGGCTCGCCCCGGTATGTACCGTCAATGACAAGGTCCATGCGGCGATGACGCCCGAAAAGGCCAGAGAACTCATTCAGGAATTAAGACAGGAGGCAGCCAATGAGAATTAACAGCCCCGAAGAATTAAAAAGCATGCAGGAATTCTACAGTCAGGCACTGAACGCCCAGAAGAAGCGGATCCTCGTCTGCGCAGGCACGGGCTGCGTGGCTGGCGGTTCCCTGCAGATCTATGCCCGGCTGAAGGAACTGATGGAGGAGCGGGGGATCCCCTGTGAGGTTCTGCTTCAGGATGAGGCGGACGGACATTTACATACGGAACCGGCTTCCGGTTCTGCTCCCGGCCAGGACAGCGCATCCGGCGCACCGGTCGGTCTGAAAAAGAGCGGCTGCCACGGCTTCTGCGAGATGGGACCGCTTCTGCGCATCGATCCGGAAGGCCTTCTTTATATTAAAGTAAAAGTGGAGGACTGCGAAGAGATCATCGAGCGCAGCATTTTGAAGGATGAAATCGTGGAGCGCCTGGTCTATCAGGATCAGTCGCTGAAATCCTACCCCAGACAGGAGGATATCCCTTTTTATAAAAAGCAGACCCGTGTGGCCCTGGAATACTGCGGCCATATCGATGCGGAGTCCATCCGGGAGTACATCGCGGTTGGCGGCTATTCCGCAGTGAAAAAGGCGCTGTTTGAAATGACCCCGCAGCAGATCGTGGATGAAATTTCCGAATCCAGCCTGCGCGGCAGAGGAGGCGGAGGCTTCCCCACCGGCAGAAAATGGTCTCAGGTGCTTCGTCAGAAGGAAGAAGTCAAATATGTGGTCTGCAACGGTGACGAAGGCGATCCCGGCGCATTCATGGACCGCTCCATGATGGAGGGCGAGCCTCACCGCGTGCTGGAGGGCATGATGATCGCCGGCATCGCAACCGGAGCTCATTACGGTTATATCTATGTGCGTGCAGAATACCCTCTCGCGGTCTCCCGTCTGCAGAACGCCATCGACCAGGCCATGGAGGCAGGTCTGCTGGGAGAAAACATCCTCGGCTCCGGCTTTGATTTCACCATAAAAATAAGCCAGGGCGCAGGCGCATTCGTCTGCGGCGAGGGAAGCGCCCTCACCTCCTCCATCGAAGGAAACCGGGGTATGCCCCGCGTGAAGCCTCCCCGCACGGTGGAAAAGGGCCTGTTCGAGAAACCTACCGTCTTAAATAACGTGGAGACCTTCTGCAACGTGGCTCCCATCATCTTAAAGGGCGCGGACTGGTACAAGACCATGGGACCGGAAAACAACCATGGAACCAAGGCCTTCGCCCTCACCGGAAACGTGAACAACACCGGCCTGATCGAGGTTCCCATGGGAACCACCCTGCGCGAGGTCATTTTTGACATCGGCGGCGGCGTCAAGGACGGAAACTTCAAGGCCGTTCAGATCGGAGGTCCCTCCGGCGGCTGTCTGTGCATCAGCGCCACAGAAGATCATCTGGATCTGCATCTGGATTTTGACTCTCTGAAAAAGGTAGGCGCGATGATCGGCTCCGGCGGTCTGGTGGTCATGAATGATAAAAGCTGCATGGTGGAAGTCGCGCGCTTTTTCATGAACTTCACCCAGAATGAATCCTGCGGAAAATGCGTTCCCTGCCGGGAAGGAACGAAGCGGATGCTTGAGCTTCTCACCGATATTACCGAGGGCCGCGGCACCATGAAGCATCTTGACATGCTGGAAGAACTTGCGGAAACCATTTCCGACACCGCCCTCTGCGGCCTCGGAAAAACCGCCGCCTTCCCCGTGGTCAGCACCATGAAATATTTCCGTGACGAATACATTGCCCATGTGGTCGATAAAAAATGTCCTGCCGGACAGTGTAAGGCGCTTGTTAACTTCTCCATCGATCCTGACCTGTGTAAAGGCTGCACCAAGTGCGCGAGGCTCTGTCCTGTCTCCGCCATTTCCGGCGAGCTGAAGAAGCCTCATACCATCGATGTGACGAAGTGTATCAAATGCGGCGCATGTAAGGACGGCTGCCCGTTCCACGCGATCAGCTGAAAACCTGCTGCCGCTTACCGGCATGACAACTGTTAAGGAGAAAAAAGAATGGCTAAATATATGATTATCGACGGCATCAGGGCGGATTTTGACCAGGAAAAAAATATTCTCCAGGTGATCAACAGCGTGGGTATCCACGTTCCCACCCTGTGCTATTATTCCGATCTTTCTATTTATGGTGCCTGCCGTATGTGCATGGTGGAGGACGAACGGGGCAGCCTGATCGCTTCCTGCTCCACTCCGCCCAAACACGGCATGGTCATCAAAACCAACACACCCAGGCTGCAGCATCACAGAAGGATGATCCTGGAGCTGCTTCTGGCATCCCACTGCAGGGACTGTACTGTCTGCGAGAAAAACCAGACCTGCCGGCTGCAGGAACTTGCGGCCCGTCTGGAGCTCACCGACATCCGCTTTCCGAATACCAGAAAGCCGCAGCCCATTGACGACTCCTCGCCTTCCATCGTCCGCGATCCCAGCAAATGTATCCTTTGCGGCGACTGTGTGAGGGTCTGTAACGAAGTACAGCATGTGGGCGCCATTGATTTCGCGGAACGCGGCTCCCAAGCCATCGTCACACCGGCCTTCGGAAAGAAGCTGGCGGAAACCGACTGCGTCAACTGCGGTCAGTGCGCCGCGGTCTGTCCCACTGCCGCCATCCGTATCCAGACCTGCCACAACACCGTCTGGCGTGAGCTCTACAATCCGAAAAAACGGGTTGTCGCTCAGGTTGCTCCCGCCGTCCGTGTGGCCATCGGCGAGGCTTTTGGAATGAAGCCCGGCGAGGACAGCATCGGCAGAGTGTTTACCGCCATGCGCATGATGGGCTTTGACGATGTATTTGACACCTGCCTCGGCGCGGATCTCACCATCATGGAGGAAGCGCAGGAGCTGGCGGAAAAGCTGGAGCGCGATGCCGCCGCAGAAGCATCAGACGGTTCCAATGTGGAAAATCATTGCGGCGGAGCGGCCCCGGAAGAAGCCGAAAACGCTTCCGGCAGAAAGATTTCCTTCCCGCTGTTCACTTCCTGCTGTCCTGCCTGGGTCCGCTATGCGGAAAACCTTCATCCGGAGGTTCTGCCCTATATTTCCACCTGCAAGTCTCCGATGGAAATGTTCGGCGCTGTGATCAAGGAATACTATAAGGAACAGGATGAAAAGGAGGACCGTCAGACCGTTTCCGTTGCCGTCATGCCCTGTGTGGCGAAGAAAATGGAAGCCGGCCGTGAGGAATTCATCCGTAACGGAGTACCGGATGTGGACTATGTCATCACCACCAAGGAGCTGATCCGCATGATCCGGGAAAGCGGCATCCGGTTCGATGAAATCGATCCCGAGGCTCCCGACATGCCCTTCTCCATCTCTTCCGGAGCGGGCGTCATCTTCGGCGTGACCGGAGGTGTGACGGAAGCGGCGCTGCGCCGTCTGGTAAAAGAAAAGAATACCCAGACCCTTCGAGACATCAAGTTTTCCGGCATCCGCGGCATGGAAGGCGTCAAGGCCGCCGAAATGGAGCTGGATGGGCGCACCGTCCGGATCGGAGTGGTGAGCGGACTGGGCAACGCAGATAACCTGATTGAAAAAATCAAGAGCGGCGAGGAGCATTTCGACTTTGTAGAAGTCATGGCCTGCCCTTACGGCTGCATTTCCGGCGCAGGTCAGCCCTTCTGCCACAAGGTGGATAAAAAAGAACGCCTGAAGGGCATGTACAAGTCCGACAATGCGGCTCCCATCAAGCGCAGCGAGGAAAATCCCGTGGTTTATAACCTCTATCACGGAGGCGTTCTGGACGGACGGGCACATGAGCTTCTGCATGTGCATTATAAAAGCGTCGAAAAGAAATAAGCAGCCCCGGACGGCATTTCCCGATCGTTGACAAAGCGGGATGGGAATGCCTACAGGCTCAGATACCAGAGGCAGGCGAACCCGGTTCGGTCCGCCTGCCTCCACCTTTACTTTAATTTGTGCTTATCCTCCGCCAGGATGTCCAAAATGGCATCGTGAGAGATTATTTTTGTGTGTTTTCCACCTGTCCGCCGTTCTTAATTATAGCCTGCTTCAACTGATTCTTTTGAAATACGGATCGATTGAAACGGGTTTTTCCTTTTGTGCATCTCAGAGCAGCATATTCTGGTTTCTTATTTTTTCTCATTCAAACGGAAACTTCACGCCCCATTCCTCTCTCAGCCCATCCATCAGCTCCATCACGCGGAGGGTTTCCTCATGGGGCATTTCCTCACATTCCAGCTTTCCTTCCGTAAGCGCGCGGATACAGGCGCGAACCTCATATTCATAGCCGGTAATCTGCGCAGGACGCCCAATCTTCTTCACCTCACGGTAATTCATATCGTAAACGGTCAGGCTTTCAAAATTGCTGATATTCTCGATCACCATGAAGCCCTTCGTTCCATAAACGGTTCCTCTGCGGTCGCTTACACTCAGCATGGAGGCCGCAAGCTGGGCCGCCCTCCCATCCTCATAAAGGAAAGTAATGCAATCCTGCTCATCCACGCCGCTGTCCGTATAGGTGCAGGCGGAAGTGATCTTTATGATTTTATCTCCGAACAGCATCCTGGCAAAATTAATGGGATAAACACCCACATCCAAAAGCGTTCCGCCTGCCAGCTCCGGGTTCTGAAGCCTGGGAACCCCGCTCATCTGATACCCCAGGTTCGCGGTAAGCATGGTGGGAGAACCGATCGCTCCGTTCTCCAGTTCCTGGCGGATCGTCTCAAGCATGGGCAGATAACGCACCCACATGGCCTCCGTGATAAAAACATTTTCTTCTTCAGCTCGATCCAAGAGCTCTCTGGCCTGTTTTGCATTCGCAGTAAACGCTTTCTCACATAAAACAGGCTTTTTATGCCGGATGCAGAGCATGGCGTTTGCAAAATGCTCCGAGTGAGGCGTAGCGATATACACAAGCTCCACCTCTTTCTCCTTTACCAGATCTTCATAGGAGCCAAAAGCCTTCTGAAAACCGTATTTCTTCGCAAATGCCTCCGCCTTTTCCAGGCTTCTGGAACCGACGGCAAAACACTCCACCTCTTCCATCCGCGAAATGGTTTCCGCCATATCGGACGCAATCTTGCCCGTTCCCATGATAGCCATTTTCAATCTCTTCATCTATTCATACCTCTTCTTAGTCACTTCATGTTTCGTATCTTCCGCAAAGCCGGCTTTTCGAAAGCCATCCTCCAGAGCATCAATCTCCCAGGCAAAAACACAGAAAGCGGGATCCCCTGCCTCAGAATGGGCCTTCAGTTTTTCAAAATCCATCCAGCAGACCGAGTCCACTTCCTCCTTCTGCAGACGCAGGGACGCGATATCAACCGTTTTCTGATAGAGATACACCGCAGCGACTTCCCGGTCAATGATGTCACCGCCGCCAAAGTTTTCTTTCACCTCATAAGAATACAGCCCCACAAAAAGGAGATCCGAAGAGGACGCCTGGATACCCAGTTCTTCTGAAAGTTCACGCAAAGCGCCTTCTTCAAAGCTATCCCCTGCGGAAAGATGACCCGCGCAAGAGGTATCGTAACAGCCCGGAAAGGTTTCCTTATTCCGGCTTCTTTTCTGAAGCAGCACCTGCAGCCTTCCCCGCTCCTGCCGTACCAGCCAGATATGAGCGGTCCCATGCCAGTCCCCGTCCCGGTGGACGGCGCTTCTTTCCTTCACCCGGCCGGTCAGTTCTCCCCGGGATGTGCGGATATCAAACAGTTCCATACTGATCTCCTCTTTGTCAGTCACCTTTATCAGTTTTGTGCTTCTGTCCGGTTTCAGATGCTGTTCGTTTTCAGGAAATCACAAACAGCACATCGCTGGCGAAGGGGCCGTCTCCTCCGTTATAGGTTTTGCTGTTTCCCATATTGTCCGTCACCGTCACCTTTTTGATCCGGTAGATTCCCGCCTCGTCCGTATCTTTTTTCTTTATGATACCGGTGTACAGCCCTCCGTCGGACGCCTCCAGGTCCACGCTGACGGCTGTACCGTTTTCATTTTCAAACCGCGCTGTCACACTGTCTACCCCGGAAAAATCATCCGCAACTGCTGCGGTCACGGTAATTTCCGATTCCTTTGGGGCCTGCGCCGGGGATACTGCCACCGCTCCCAATACAGGAGCCGTTTCATCCAGGACTGTCACCCCGTTATCGATCCCGAAAGCCGCCGTCACGGGAAGCGTCAGATAATTATCATCCTCCTTACGGTCCTCCGCCCGGCAGTAACGGACGTAAAAGCCGTTTTCGTCCTGAAGGATCACCTTATCCAGCACATAGGTTCCGGCGGGCTCATAGATGCTCAGGGAGAGCCAGTCCGCATACACGCCGTCCGCAAGATCCTCCGAACGCAGGATCTTGGTCACGCTCCTGTCGTTTTCCGGGTTAATGAACTGGATATTGATGTGGTCCAGACCGCTGCTTCCCGGCAGGACGACGGCTGTCACATAAACCTTCAGGCTGGTCCCCTCCGCCTGTATGGGGCCCGCCGCAACCGAAACAAGCTGCGGCAGGACAGATACCGCAGACGCCTGCTGTGGCGCTTCCAGCTCCGCCGGCTGTCCTTCCTGAGCCCTGACAGCCGGAGAAGAGAGCAGGCACGATACCAGGATAGCGCATAAAACAATATTTCGGGCTTTTTTCCACTTCGTCATTGCTTCCATCCTCAGCACCTCCATTCAGCCTTCAAATATCAATTATATTATACCCACTTTTTTTCATCCCGCAATATGAGCCGCATTTTTACGCAGCTTTCAGTCAAACAAAATCTCCTCCACCGTCACAAAGGTATACCCCTCCGCCAGCAGCTCATCCACGATCTGCAGCGCCGCCGTGACGCTGGTATCATAATAATCATGCATGAGAATGATGTCGTTTTCTTCAACCTCTCTCACCACGCTTTGCACAATGCAGGAAGCGTTGGAGGAACACCAGTCCAGAGGATCGACGGTCCAGAATACTGGAAACATGTTCAGTTCCTCCTCCAATGTCTTATCCCAGCTTCCATAGGGCGGGCGCACGTAGAGCACTTCTTTCCCCGTGATCTGGGAAATGACCTCATTCGTGCGGATCAGCTCTTTCCGGAAGGCCTCGCGGTTGGAGGAATTCAACTGGATATGGCTGTAAGTATGGTTTCCGATCAAATGGCCTTCCTCACTCATCCGTCTGATAATATCCGGATGCAAGGCAGCGTGTTCGCCCGTCACGAAAAAGGTAGCCTTCACGCCGCGTTCCTTCAGTCCGTCCAAAAGCTGCTCTGTATAGGTTGGATGCGGCCCGTCGTCAAATGACAGCCCCACCTTTCTGGGTTCCTTTTCCTCTGCATTTTTTTCTTCCTCCGCATCCGGGATCAGAATTGCGGAAGCACGCGCCGCTTGCCGGGGATCTGTGCTCAGATATATAAAAAGCAGCACCGATGCAGCAAGAAACAAGATCACTGCCCTCTTCCCCACAGTCTTCTTTCGCATCGGCGCCGCCTCACAGTCCTCTTTCTGAATACTTTATGCCATGCCTGAACGTTATATTCCTTTCGTTACATCACATTCTGCGGCTTTCCGTCCAGATATCCCGTCACATTGTCAAACGCGATGACCGCCCGCTGGTATAAGGCTTCCTTTGTGGCGAAAGCCACATGCGGGGTCGCCACCACATGGGGCGCAGTAAGCAATGGATGATCCTGCGGAAGGGGCGGCTCCGTTTCATATACATCCACAGCCGCACCGGCAAGACGTCCTTCCTTCAGAGCCTCCGCTAAGGCAGCGCTGTCCACCACCGGGCCTCTCGCCGTGTTGATGAGCACCGCGTCCGGCTTCATCAGGTTAAGCTCCTTTTCCCCGATCAATCCCCTGGTCTGCTCCGTGAGGGGCACATGCAGCGAAACAATGTCGCTTTCCCTAAGCAGGGTTTCCAGGTCCGTCATGCGCACGCCATCAATCTGTCTGGGACTTCTGTTAAAACCCAGCACCCTGCAGCCAAAGGCCTGAGCCAGCCGCGCGGTTCTCGTTCCGATAGCCCCCATGCCGATGATACCTAAGGTTTTTCCCGCAAGCTCCAGCCCGGTCAGGCCGGTTTTATCCTTTCCGGAGCGTACCGCGCGGTCACATTCGATGATATGGCGGTAAAGGCTCAGCGCAAGGCCGAAAACCAGCTCGGAAACTGCCGTGTTGGAATATCCGGCGCAGTTGCTCACCAGGACCCCCATTTCTCTGCAGTAATCCATATCCACATGATCCACACCCGTAAACGCCACGGAGATCATTTTCAGGTTCAGGCAGCGCTCCATGACCTCTTTCCGAAAAGGCAGATTAGAGAGGATCACGATATCCGCATCCCCTGCCCGCTCCGCGAGCGCATCCGCATCCGTCACGCGCGTATCATAATACACCATTTCCACCCTGTCTTTCAGCTTTTCCTCCGCAAGGGCAAGAAGCTTTTCCTTTTCCACGCCTAATGGCTCCAAAATCACCAGTTTCATTTTGTTTTCCTCCACTTCAGAACTCCAGGTTTGCCATATATTTTTCATAAAAGCCCGGTTCTTCGGCCAGGTTCATCACCTCAGCCTGCTCTGCGAGCGCCGCCGCAAGTGCCGGTATTTCCGGCTTTCCACCATAAAGCGCCGCGCCGAGGAGCGAGGTGTTTCCCACCGCTTTCACCTTTCCCGCAAGGCCCTCCGGGATCAGTCCGATCGCTACCGCACTTTCCACGTCAAGAAAGCGGCCGAAGCCTCCCGCCAGATATACTTCTTCCACGGAAGCATCCGAAGCTCCGAGCTTCTGCATTAGAAGCTCCACTCCCACACGCACCGCGGCTTTTGCCATCTGAAGAGAGCGGATATCCTGCTGAGTAACGCGCAGCTTTCCTTCCCGCCAGCCCTCGTCGAACAGTTCCTCACAAAGAAGGCCGGTCCGGTCGATCTTCTTTTCCCTAAGGAGCCTGGCAAGCAGGGCGATCATGTCCGTTCCCGGCACATTTGCGCTCGCTCCCCCTTCAAACGCAGGGCCCGCCGCCGTCGCCGTGCAGATCAGCCGCTCTCCGTTTCCGATCGCCATCTCCCCGTTGGTCCCCAGGTCAATGAACAGGCGGTACCTTTTGTCAGAGGCGTTTCCGAATCCGCATGCCAGAAGCCCTGCCAGTACATCTGCCCCCACAAAGGCAGAGATGCCGGGGAGCAGGCAGACCTCACAGTCCTGCGAAGAAGAGGGCCCAAAAAGATGCAGGGAAAGCCTTGTCCTCTGTTCCTTCAGGCTGACCGGGCGGAAGGGATACTGTCCCAGGCCGCTCACATCCAATCCCAAAAAGAGATGCTCCATCACCGTATTGCCCGCCAAACAAACACTTTCCGGAAGCCGCCCGGTCTGTCCCACGATTTCCGTTATCAGCGCGGCCACGGCGCTTTGCGCCTCCTCTTGCATGGCTTTCTCCTCTCCCCGCGCTGCGGCCTGTATCCGGGAGATCACATCGCTCCCCCATGCTCTCTGCGGATTCATGCGGCCCGCCTGTGCGAGCAGCTGGAGTCCGCTGCCTGCCCCCTGCATGGAAGGGAGGGAAACAGCGTTCGCCGCAATGGTGGTGGTTCCCAGATCGACCGCAAGGACATAGGGTTCACAGACCTTGCCTGCAGCTTCCGCTCCGGCATAATCGGTTACCACTTCCACTTGTCCAGGAGGAACAAATTCCACTCGGATCCGGCATTCTTTTTTCACACGGTGCATGCAGGCGAGACGGACTCCCTCTCTAAGTTCCTGCGCCGTAAGCGCGTTCCTATCCGCAGGTGTGGGAAGGGGGGCGTTTCCCAGAAAACGGATCCGACAGCGCCCGCAGCCGCCTTTCCCGTTACAGCAGATCAGAGGATATCCGTTTCCATTCAGAAGCCACAAGAAGGAAGCCCCAGCAGTGGCCGGGATCTTCTCTTCCTTTCCTCCGTCTTTGCAGATGGTAACGAAATATTCAGACAAAACGGTTCTTCTCCTTATCATAGGTATGATCGATCTGTTTCATTTTGTTCAGGATCTCCTCCTTATTCAGGTCAAGATCCTCACAGAGCGCATCCAGACTTTCGTAAAAATCTCTCAACTTCAGATTCAGGAAACTCAAAAGCATGACCGGATCCTGTGGTATCATCTGCCTCTCCTCCTTTTTCAGGTCATTTGTTTTCCGCTTCATTATAGAGTTTTTTCCCATTGTCCGCAAGGGTGTAAAAGGTTTTATGAAAACAGCCGGAAACACTTGACATTCTTTCCCACTGGATGATATCCTGATATCAGTTGAAAGGGAGTAGTATCATGTGCAATCAACATTCCCTGACCGGCTTACTTTGATCATTCGGCATCTTCATTAAGCGGTCATGGTTGTACACTTTCCGTAAGGAAAGAACGAGACTTTCGGCAGCCGCCGAGGGTCTTTTTTTTAATCCGGGGGGAGAAGTGTGCGGTACGGATTTACGCCCCGACAAATTCTACACAGGAAAGGAAAAAGAGAAGTATGGATTTCAGTTTCATCTACGAAGGATTACTATCCATCACCCCGCAGCAGGTCGTCATGTACCTGGTAGGCGCTCTGCTCATCTATCTTGCCATCAGGAAGGAATACGAGCCTTCTCTGCTTCTGCCCATGGGCTTCGGCGCCATTCTGGTGAACCTTCCCATGTCGGGCGTGATCAACCAGACCATGGCCGGTATCGGCGAAGTAAACGGCGTTGTTGAATGGCTGTTCAACGTGGGAATCGAAGCTTCAGAGGCAATGCCGATCCTTTTGTTCATCGGCATTGGAGCCATGATTGATTTCGGTCCTCTGCTTTCCCAGCCGGTTATGTTCCTGTTCGGCGCCGCCGCCCAGTTCGGCATTTTCTTTGCGATCTGTGCCGCCGCTCTTCTGGGCTTTGATCTGAAGGACGCTGCCTCCATCGGCATCATCGGCGCGGCTGACGGCCCCACCTCCATCCTGGTTTCCCAGGTGCTGGGCTCCAACTACGTGGGACCGATCGCGGTCGCGGCTTATTCCTACATGGCGCTGGTGCCCATCGTACAGCCCTTCGCCATCAAGCTCGTAACCACGAAAAAGGAACGCAGAATCCGCATGGCTGCCAAGCCCGCAAGGCCGGTTTCCAAGACCACAAGGATCCTGTTCCCCATCATCGTAACCTTTATTGTCGGCCTGATCGCCCCCTCCTCCGTATCTCTGGTAGGCTTCCTGATGTTCGGCAACCTCCTCAGGGAATGCGGCGTTCTGGACAATCTTTCCGATACCGCGCAGACCAGCCTTGCGAACCTGATCACGCTGCTTCTGGGAATCACCATTTCCTTCAGCATGCGCGCAGATGCATTTGTACGCCTTGACACCATCCTGATCATGGTGATCGGCCTCCTGGCTTTCGTATTCGATACCATCGGCGGTGTCCTGTTCGCCAAGATCATCAATCTGATCCTGAAGGTCATGCACAAGCCCCAGCTGAATCCCATGATCGGCGCCTCCGGCATCTCCGCCTTCCCCATGTCAGCACGTGTGGTTCAGAGGCTGGCGCTGAAGGAGGATCCCGGAAATATCCTGATCATGCAGGCGACGGGCGTCAACGTATCCGGCCAGATCGCTTCTGTTATCGCCGGCGGACTGGTCATCAGTCTGGTTACTTCATATCTGTAAGCCGCCGGAAGCGCATTTGACCTGTATGACCGCTCGCAGTTGAAAGGAGAAAAGCTATGCCAAATATGGATGTTTTTATGATCGCGCTTTCCATCATGCTTCAGGGAATGGTCGGTATCTTTGTGGTTATCATCATCATCAGCCTGATCGTTGCCCTGATGGGATGGATCGGAGCGAATACCGGAAAAAAGAATGACGGGAAAACGGACGCACAGTAACAGCCGTTCTCAACAAAGATAAAAAGACCGCCGGAAGAAAAATTCGTTCCGGCGGTCTTTTTATCTTCTGGTCTTTTCTTTTTTCTATTTTTCATGCGGGAGCGTCCTTTTCTCCGCCTCCCGCTTCCCATTCATAGGCGATTCTGGGACTTCCGTCCGCCACATGAATGATGCCGCGGCGCGAAAATCCATTCTTTTCAATGAGGTGCCGCATGATCCTGTTGTCTTCATGGGTATCGATCCGGATATGGCTGATCCGGCATCTGCACCAGGAAAGACATTCCTCAAAGATTCCCTTTTCCGTCCTCTCTCCCGCCAGCCGGTGGATCGTTCCGTAACGGGAATCCGAAATCCAGCTTCCGTCTTCCAGCTTCTGATAGGTGGGATCCTTTCCGATGGGAAACGCGAATACGCCGCAAAGCCTTCCGTTTCGCACACACACATACAGCCGCTTCTTCCGGATATCCTCCTCCAGCACGCTCTGCGCAGGGGAACTTTTTCCCCACTGGGTCGGGTTCCCCTGCTTTGCCATAAAGCTGCGGGCCTCGGCATAAAGCCTTAATATCGCGGGCAGCTCCTGCGGCAGCGCCCTCCGTATCATACCTTCTTTTCGGCGGTCAGTCTGCCATCCTTCACATCGATCAGGATGGTATCGCCCTCATCCACCGCATCCTGCAGAATCAGTTTCGCGGCAAGTGTCTCTACATTCTTCTGCATATACCGTTTCAGCGGTCTCGCGCCGTATGCCGGATCATAAGCATTGTCCACCACAAACTCTCTGGCCTCCGGAGTCAGCTCCAGATGCAGATCCCTGTCTGCCAGCCGCCTGTTCAGGTCATCAATAATGAGCTGGATGATGCCTCCGATATTTTCCTTCGTCAGCGGATGGAACATGATGATCTCATCCAGCCGGTTCAGAAACTCCGGACGGAACCGGCTTCTCAGCTCTGCCATAACCGCGTTTTCCGCATCCTCCGTGATCGTCCCGTCGCTTCCGATGCCTTCCAGCAGATAATTCGCGCCGATGTTCGAGGTCATGATCAGGATCGTGTTCTTAAAGTCCACCGTCCTGCCCTGTGAATCGGTGATCCGCCCGTCGTCCAGCACCTGAAGAAGCACGTTGAACACATCGGGATGGGCCTTCTCAATCTCATCAAACAGCACCACCGAGTAGGGCTTCCTTCTCACCGCTTCGGTGAGCTGTCCGCCTTCCTCATAGCCCACATATCCGGGCGGCGCTCCGATCAGCCTGGAAACGGAATATTTCTCCATGTACTCGCTCATATCGATGCGGACCATGTTCTTTTCATCATCGAACAGAGCCTCCGCAAGCGCCTTCGCAAGCTCCGTCTTGCCCACGCCCGTGGGGCCGAGGAACATGAAGGAGCCGATGGGTTTGGTGGGATCCTTGATTCCGGCCTTTGACCGGATAATGGCCTCCGTCACTTTTTCCACACCCTCATCCTGTCCGATCACTCTCTTATGAAGCTCTTCGTCCAGATGCAGGGTCTTGCTGCGTTCGCTTTCAGTCAGCTTGGCAACAGGGATTCCTGTCCAGCGGGAGATGATTCTTGCGATCTCATCCTCGGTCACGCTCTCATGCACCAGAGAAAGGTCTTCATTCTTCACCTTTTCCTCTTCCACTTCAAGCTGCTTCTTCAGACCGGGAAGCTGTCCATAACTCAGCTCTGCCGCTTTTTCCAGATCCCCTTCCCGCTGGGCGATCTCAATCTGGCTGTTCACCGCGTCGATCTGCTCCCTCAGTTTGGAAAGCTTATCCACGCTCGCCTTCTCATTATCCCACTGGGCCTTGCGGTTCTGGAACTTCTCCTTCAGCTCCGCCAGCTCCTTCTGCAGGTCGGCAAGCCTTTCCTGGCTCAGCCGGTCCTCTTCCTTCTTCAGCGCCGCTTCCTCGATTTCCAGCTGCATGATCTTTCTCTGCAGCTCATCCAGTTCCGTCGGCATGGAATCCATCTCGGTCTTGATCAGGGCACAGGCCTCATCCACCAGGTCGATAGCCTTGTCCGGCAGGAAACGGTCGGAAATATAACGGTTGGAAAGCACTGCTGCGCTCACCAGAGCATTATCCATGATCTTCACGCCATGATATACCTCATACCGCTCCTTCAGGCCGCGCAGGATGGAAATGGTATCTTCCACCGTGGGTTCATCCACCTGTACCGGCTGGAAACGTCTCTCAAGAGCCGCATCCTTCTCAATGTACTGCCGGTATTCATCCAGGGTGGTGGCGCCGATGCAGTGAAGCTCGCCTCTCGCCAGCATGGGCTTGAGCATGTTTCCGGCGTCCATGCTGCCCTCCGTCTTGCCTGCGCCGACAATAGTGTGCAGCTCATCGATGAACAGAATGATCTGCCCGTCGCTGTTCTTCACATCCTCCAGCACAGCCTTCAGACGTTCCTCAAACTCACCCCGGTACTTGGCACCCGCCACAAGCGCGCCCATATCCAAGGAGAAAATTTTCTTATCCTTAAGGCCCTGAGGCACATCGCCCCGCACAATCCTCTGTGCCAGGCCTTCCACCACGGCGGTTTTACCAACGCCGGGTTCACCGATCAGAACCGGGTTGTTCTTCGTCTTTCTGGACAGAATGCGGATCACGTTCCGGATCTCCGCGTCCCTGCCGATCACCGGATCCAGCTTCTGGTTTCTCGCCTTCTCCACCAGATCCTCGCCGTACTTCTC